>JAUREX010000040.1 GCA_030834485.1 Gemmobacter sp. | reverse complement strand
AGCGGGGCCTGCGCGGCGCGCTCGAGGGCTTGCAAGGCGGCCAGTTGCCGGGCGAGGGCACGGCCGAGGGCGATGCCGGGCGGCGCGCGCTCGACCGCGCCGGGCGCGCGATGGAGGACGCCGAGCGCGCGCTGCGCGACGGCGACATCGCCGGCGCCCTCGACGAACAGGCCGAGGCGCTCGAGGCGCTGCGCGAGGGGATGCGCAGCCTCGGCGAGGCGATGGCCGAGGATCGCCTGCGCGAGCAAGGGAGCGGCCGCGGCGAAGGCTTCGGCCAGGCCGATCCCGACGGCCGGCGCGATCCGCTCGGCCGCGCCGAGGGCGGGCTGGGCGGCCTCGATGCCGACGATACCGAGGTGCCGGGTGCCGCCGATGTGGCGCGCCGCGCGCAGGAATTGCAGCGCGAGCTTTCGCGCCGCGCCGGCGAGCTCGAGCGGCCCGAGGCCGAGCGCGACTATCTGCGCCGGCTGCTCGACCGGTTCTGAGCCGCGATCAGACCTCGACCCAGATCGTCACCGGCCCGTCGTTCACGAGTTCCACCTGCATGTCGGCGCCAAAGCGCCCGGTCGCGACCGCGATCCCCTCGGCGCGCAGCGCCGCCACCACCCGGTCGCAGGATTGCGTCGCGATCGCGGGCGCGGCCGCGGTCGAAAAGCCGGGGCGGTTGCCGCGCAGATCGGCGGCAAGCGTGAACTGGCTGACCACCAGCGCAGCACCCCCCGTGTCGCGCAGCGAGAGGTTCATCTTGTCGGCCTCGTCGCGAAAGATGCGCATCTTCGCGATCTTGGCCGCCATCCGCTCGGGCGCGTCGAGGGTATCGTCCCCCATCGCGCAGACGAGGATCAGAAGGCCTGCCCCGATCTCGCCCACCGTCTCGCCGTCCACGCTGACGCGCGCGCGCGTCACCCGTTGCAGAACCGCCCTCATGCGACCTCCGTCATCAGCCTGTGCGCGGCAAGGCGCGCGTAATGGGGAAGGCATGCCTCTGCCACGGCCGCGGCATCGCCTGCAAGCGCAGGCAGCGGCCCCTCGGGCGGCTCGAACCCGCTTGAGCGGTGGACGGCGCCATACCAATGCGCGGCCCAGACGCCATCGGCGGGGTTGCCGCCCGCGGGCCAGCGCAGCATCCGCGCATCGAACGAAAGCCCGAGTGCCGCGCAAAGAAGCCCGAGCGCGCGGCCCGGATCGGCGCGGATGTCGGTCGCGTCGATCACGGGGGGCGCGCGGCCCAGCCGGTCGGCGGCGCGGTCGAACAGCTCGGCCTGCCGCGCAAAGCCGAGGTCCGCCGCACTGACCGCCTCGCGCTTGCGCGCATAGGAGGCGACAACCCGCGCCGGGTGGCGGATCAGGAACACCTCGGCCGCCCCCGCCGTCCAGCCGAGGTCAAAGCCCGGGCACATGTGATGCGTCATGTGTTTCTGATACCACACCGCCCGCCCGCCCGGCACGGGGCCGGCAAGGGCGGCAGCGACCGCGGCGGGCTCGGTCGGCTGGCTTGCGAGCACCTCGGCCCGCATCGGATGCGCGGCCCCGGTTGCGGCCAGATAGGCGGCATAGAAGGGCTCATCGCTCACCACGCAGTCGGGGCGCTGGGCGAAGGCATACATGAGCGCGGTCGAGAGGTTCCTCGGCCCCGACCACATCACGATCCGGAGCGGCGCGCTCATGCCCCGACCAGCGCCTTGTAGAGGTCGCGAATGCGCGCCGTCACCGGCCCCATCTGCCCCGTCCCGATCACTCGCCCGTCGATCATCCCGACGGGCGTCTGCGCGCCGAAGGTCCCGGTCAGAAACGCCTCTTCGGCCGAATAGGTATCGACGAGGGTAAAGTTGCGCTCATGCGCCGCGATCCCGTTTTCGCGGCAGAGCGCCAGAACCTTGCCGCGCGTGATGCCGTTGAGGCAATAGTCCCCGGTCGAGGTCCAGACCTCGCCCTTGCGCACGATGAAGAAGTTGCAGGCATTCGTCGTGTTCACGAAGCCGTGGACATCGAGCATCAGCGCCTCGTCCGCGCCCGCCTTCTCGGCCGCGATGCAGGCGAGGATGCAGTTGAGCTTGGAATGGGAGTTGAGCTTGGGGTCCTGCGTCATCGGCAGGCCGCGCATGTGCGGCACGGTCGCAAGCCGGATCGGGCGCGGCTTCTTGGGGCGCGAATGCTCCATGATGATCGCGATCGTCGGACCCTGGCGCGAAAAGCCCGGATGCTGGAAGGGGCGCGTCTTGACCCCGCGCGTGACCATGAGGCGCGCATGCGCATCCGTCACCATCCCGTTCGCCGCGGCGGTGTCGCGCAGCGCCTGCGCCAGCGTCTCGGGCGGGTGGCCGATCTCGAGGTCGATGGCGCGCGCGGCCTCGTAGAGGCGCCCGAGATGTTCGTCGAGGAACGCCCAGCGCCCGTGATAGAGGCGGATCCCCTCCCACACGCCATCGCCCAGCATGAAGCCCGAATCATAGACCGACACCATCGCCTCTGCTTTCGGCACGATGCGGCCGTTGAGCCAGAGCATCAGCCGCTCGTTGCGGGCATCCTCTTCGGCGCCATGCGTGCTGATCTGTTCGTCCATCCGCGCCCCCCGAAGCCCGACGCCCCACGCTAGAGCGCCCCTCGCGCCGCGCCAAGGGGTCTTGCCCGCCGCCCGCCCACCGCCCGCCCGCCGCCCGGCCGCCCGCCCGGCCGGTCCCCCGCTTGCCCGCCTTGGGCCTTGCGCCTATAAGCCGCCCCCGAGGCCCGACCGCGCACCGATGACCCGGCGCAATGTCCACCCCGCCCTTCGCCGCTGAGGATCGCCCGAGATGTGCGCCGATACGCCGAACGTGGACTACAAGGACACGCTGAACCTACCGAAGACCGAATTTCCGATGCGCGCGGGCCTGCCCCAGCGCGAGCCCGATTGGCTGGCGCTGTGGGAACGCCTCGGGGTCTATGACCGGCTGCGCGCCAAGGCCGAGGCCGCGCGCGCCTCGGGCCAGCCGCGCCCGCCCTTCACGCTCCATGACGGCCCGCCCTATGCCAACGGGCATCTGCACATCGGCCATGCGCTCAACAAGATCCTCAAGGACATGGTGGTGCGCTCGCACCAGATGATGGGGTTCGATGCGCGCTATGTGCCCGGCTGGGACTGCCACGGCCTGCCCATCGAGTGGAAGATCGAAGAGCAGTATCGCGCCGCCGGCAAGAACAAGGACGAGGTCGACACCGTCGCCTTCCGTCAGGAATGCCGCCGCTTTGCCGAGGGTTGGATCGACGTGCAGCGGGCAGAGTTCAAGCGCCTGGGCGTGATCGGGAACTGGACCGACCCCTATCGGACGATGGATTTCCACGCCGAGGCCGTCACCGCCGCCGATTTCATGACCTTCCTGATGAACGGCACGCTCTATCAGGGATCGAAACCCGTGATGTGGTCGCCGGTCGAGAAGACCGCGCTGGCCGAGGCCGAGGTCGAATATCACGAGGTCACGAGCCACCAGATCTGGGTCTCCTTCCCGGTCGTGGCGGGTGCGCCCGCCGCCTGGGCCGGCGCGCGCGTCGTGATCTGGACGACGACGCCCTGGACCATCCCGCAAAACCGCGCCGTCGCCTTCAACCCCGCCGTCGCCTATGGCCTCTACGAGGTAACCGGCCGGCCCGAGGAATCGCAGGCCCGCATCGGCGCGACCTACATCATGGCCGACGCGCTCGCGCCCCAGGCCTTCGCGGCCGCCAAGCTCGAGCCCGCGATGTATCGCCGCCTGCGCGACATCACGGCCGGGGACCTCGGCGCCCTCACGCTTGCGCATCCCTTCCGCGGGATCGAGGGCGGGCAGGGCGAATGGGATTTTGACGTCCCGATGCTGCCCGGCGAGCATGTGACGGATGACGCGGGCACGGGCTTTGTGCACACCGCGCCCTCGCATGGCGATGACGACTATCAGATGGGCGTGCGCTTCGGCCTACCGATGACCTACAATGTCGAGGCCGACGGGACCTATCGCGCGTCGCTGCCGCTTTTCGCGGGGCAGGCGATCATCACCCCCGACGGCAAGGAAGGCCCCGCGAATGTGAGCGTCATCAAGGCGCTGCACGGGGCGGGTGCGCTCTTTGCCAAGGGGCGCTTTCGCCACTCCTACCCGCATTCCTGGCGCTCCAAGGCGCCGATCATCTATCGCAACACGCCGCAATGGTTCGTCGCGATCGACCGGCCGATCGCGGACGGGATGGATGCGCATGGCGCGACCATCCGCGAGCGCGCGCTGACCTCGATCGACCGGCTGGTGGCCTGGACGCCGCAGAGCGGGCGGAACCGCCTCTACAGCATGATCGAGGCCCGCCCCGACTGGGTGCTGAGCCGCCAGCGCGCCTGGGGCGTGCCGCTCACCTGCTTTACCCGGCGCGGCGCGCAGCCGACCGACCCGGATTTCCTGTTGCGCGATCCGGCCGTGAACGCGCGCATCGTCGCGGCCTTCGAGGCCGAGGGCGCAGACGCCTGGTATGTGCCGGGCTTCAAGGCGCGCGTGCTGGGGGGGCTGCATGACCCCGAAGCCTGGGATCAGGTCTTCGACATCCTCGATGTGTGGTTCGATTCGGGCTCGACGCATTCCTTCGTGCTGCGCGACCGCGCGGACGGGACCGAGGACGGGCTCGCGGACCTCTACCTCGAGGGGACCGACCAGCATCGCGGGTGGTTCCATTCCTCGATGCTGCAAGCCTGCGGCACGATCGGGCGCGCGCCCTATCGCGGGGTGCTGACGCATGGCTTCACGCTCGACGAGAAGGGCATGAAGATGTCCAAATCGCTCGGCAACACCGTCGCACCCGACGAGGTGATCCGCGACTATGGCGCCGACATCCTGCGGCTGTGGGTGGCGCAGTCGGATTACACCGTCGATCTGCGCATCGGGCCCGAGATCCTCAAGGGCGTGGCCGACAGCTATCGCCGCCTGCGCAACACGCTGCGCTTTGTGCTCGGCAACCTCGCGGGCTTCACCGAGGCCGAGCGCGTCGCGCCGGCGCAGATGCCCGCGCTCGAGGCCTGGGTGCTCCACCGCATGGCCGAGCTTGACGGGGTCGTGCGCAAGGGCTTCGCGTCCTATGATTTCCAAGGGGTGGCGCGCGAGATCTTCGCCTTCTGCAACTCTGACCTCTCGGCCTTCTACTTCGACATCCGCAAGGATGCGCTCTATTGCGACGCGCCGGGCAGCCTGCGGCGGCGGGCGGCGCGGACCGTGCTCGATCTGCTCTTTCATCGGTTGACGACATGGCTCGCCCCGATCCTGACCTTCACGGCCGAGGATGTCTGGCGCGCGCGGATGACGGATGCCGACGCCTCGGTCCATCTTCAGGACATCCCCGAGACGCCCGCCGCCTGGCTCAACCCCGCCCTCGCCGCGCGCTGGGATGCGGTGCGAAATGCGCGCCGCGTGGTGACGGCCGCGCTTGAGGTGCAGCGCGCGGCCAAGGTCATCGGCGCGAGCCTCGAGGCCCGGCCGGTCGTGCATCTGGCCGATCCGGCGCTGGCCGCAGCCCTCGCCGGGGTCGATTTCGCCGAGGTCTGCATCACCTCGGGCCTCGAGATCGTCGCGGGCGCGGGGCCGGCGGATGCCTTCAGGCTCGAGGACGTGTCGGGCGTCGCGGTCGTCTTCCGCCCGGCCGAGGGCGAGAAATGCGCCCGCTGCTGGCAGATCCTGCCCGATGTCGGCAGCCACGCCCACGCGGGCACCTGCGCGCGCTGTGACGCCGCCCTCGGATAGCGCGATCGCGGCGGTCCTCGGCGCGCTTGCGGCCGCGCGCGGGGCGGGGCGGAGCTTTTGCCCCTCCGAGGCCGCGCGGCGGCTCGCGGCCGACTGGCGCCCCCTCATGCCCGCGGTGCGGCGCGTCGCGGCCGGCATGGTGGCCGAGGGCGCGCTGGTCGCGACCCAGCGCGGCCGCCCGGTCGATCCCACGCGCGCCCGCGGGCCGATCCGCCTCGGCCCGCCCGCCTGACGCCGGGGCTTGCGCCCGTTCGCGGCGCGGCGCAGAGATGGCGCGTCGCACCGGACCCCCGAACATGCCCAGCCGCCTGCCCGCCGCCGACATCGCCCGCGCCGTCGCGGTCGCGCTCATCTGGGGGATGGGTTATGTCATCGCCAAGGGCGCGATGGCGGCCTTTCCGCCGATCCTGCTGATGGCGTTCCGCTTTGCCGTCACGGCGGCGCTGCTCGTGTGGGTGGCGGGGCCGCTGCGGGGCAACCTGCCGCGGCTGATCGCGATGTCGGTCGTGGGTGCGGCGATCCAGTACAGCCTGACCTTCACAGGCGTGAGCGGGGTTGACGCGGGCCTCGCGGCCCTCGTGATGCAGCTCGAGGTGCCCTTCCTCGTGCTCCTCGGCGCGCTCTTTCTGGGCGAGCGGCCGGGGCTGCGCCGCTGGCTCGGCATGGCGGTGGCCTTTGCGGGTGTGGGCCTGATCGCGGGGCAGGTGCGTTTCGAGGGTGAGTGGATATTCCTCGTGATGCTCGCGGGCGGGGCGTTTTCCTGGGCCTCGGGGCAGGTGATGGTGCGCGGCATCCGCGGGATGGAGGGGCTCGCCGTCACCGCCTGGACGGCGGTGCTGGCGACGCCGCAGCTTTTCCTCGTGTCGTTCCTCTTCGAGGACGGTCAGGCCGAGGCCATCGCCGCCGCCGGCCCCGGCGTCTGGGCGGCGGTGGTCTATCTGGGCGTGGTGATGACGGCGCTCGGCTACTGGCTGTGGAACACGCTCCTTCTGCGCCACGAGGTCGGGCGGGTCGCGCCCTATCTTCTGCTCATGCCGATGTTTTCGGTCATGGGCGGTGTGCTGTTCCTTGGCGAGAGTCCCTCGATCGGCCAGCTTGCGGGCGGGGCGGTGGTGCTGATCGGGGTCGCGATCATCACCGTCGAGCGGCGCCCTCAGCCCGCGGCGGCGCCATAGCCCTGCACGGCGGCGCGCGCGTCGGCAAAGCGCGCGGCCCAGTCGGCGCGCGGCGCGCGCGCGTCGGGCTCGATCGCGGGACCCCTCGGGGTGCAGTCGACCGCCTGCCCGACGCCCGCGGCCGCAAGTGCCGCGGTCCCCAGCGCGGTCAGCTCCGGTTCGGCCGAGACGATGATCCGCCGCCCCAGCGCATCGGCAAGGAAGCGGCAGAAATGGCCGTTCGCGCTCATCCCTCCGTCGATCGTGAGGGTGTCCGCCAGCGGCACCGCCTGCGCGATGGCGCCGAGCGCCTCGGCCGTGCGCAGCGCCACCCCCTCGAGCAGCGCCTGCATCAGATCCGCCCGGTCGTGGTCGAGCCCGAGCCCGAGCCAGGCACCCCGCGCGCGCCGATCCCAGTGCGGGCAGGCGAGCCCCGCCAGCGCCGGCACGAAGGCAAGCCCCCGCCCGATGGCGGGCGGGCGCTCGAACCGCGCAATCGCCCCGAAATCCGAAAAAAGCCCCAGATCGCGCGCCCAGTTCACCGCCGATGACGCCGCATAGACCCCGCCATCGAGCGCATAGACCGGCGCGCCTCCGTCGAGCGCCCAGGCGACGGTCGGCAGGGGCCCCGCCGGCGCCGCGACCCGCTCCCCCGTCAGCACCAGCGCGAAGGCCCCGGTGCCGAAGGTGATCTTGGCATCCCCCGGCGCGCGCGCCCCATGGCCGTAAAGCGCGCCCTGCTGGTCAACGACGCTTGCGCCCAGCACCACCTCGCGCCCGCCGACGCGCACCATGCCGAGGGCGCCCGTCGTCGGCCCGATCGGGGGCAGCACCTCGGCCGGCACGCCGAAGAGGGCGCAGAGTCCCTCATCCCAGCCGAGCGTCCCCAGCGACATGAGCGATGTGCGCGAGGCCGTCGTCGCATCCGTCGCGCAGACCCCGGTCAGGCGCTGGCGAAACCACGCATCCGTCGTCCCGAGCCGGAGCCGCCCGGCCCGCGCCAGCGCGCGCACGGCCCCCTCCTCGCGCCAGAGCCAGCCGAGCTTGCTCGCCGAGAAATAGGGATCGAGCGGCAGCCCCGCCCGCCCGAGCGTCAGCGCCTCGGCACCTTGGGCCTTCAGCGCGTCGCAGGCCGCGGCCGTGCGCGCATCCTGCCAGACGATGACGGGGCTTGCGGGTTCGCCGGTCAGCGCATCCCAGGCCAGGCAACTCTCACCCTGATTGGCGAGGCCTATGGCCGCGATCGGGCCGCGCCCGGCGGCGGCCTCGAGGCAGGTCTCGATCGCGCCGAGGATCTCGGCCGGGTCATGCTCGACCCAGCCGGGGCGCGGATAGATCTGGCGGTGGCTGACGGCCGCGACCTCTTCGACCGCGCCGGCGGCATCGACCAGAAGGGCGCGCGTGCTCGTGGTGCCCTGATCGATCGCGAGAAAGCGCATCACCCCTCCGGCCCGAGGCGCACCTCTGCACCGTCCGCAAGCGCCGCGGGCGGCAGGGGCAGGATCAGCCGCCGCTCGGGCAGGGCGGCAAGGCTGCGCCCCGCAATCTCGCGCGCGCCCGCACCGAGGGCAAGCCGCCCCCGCAGCGCGCCCGCCGCGCGCAGTTGCAGGACCGGCAGCGCCGGCGCCGCGCCCCCCGCGATGCGCTGCGGCACCACCCAGCCGAGCCCCGGGCCAAGCGCGATGCGCCCCCCGGGCCCCGCCGGCAGCCCGCCCGCCAGCGCGCGCAGCATCGCCTGCGCGATCCCCCGCCCCTCGGCCCAGCAGGCGCCCGCCGTCTCGATCCCGCGCAGCACATTCCCGGCGGCGAAAAAGGCCGGGTCCGAGCAGCGCCCGAATTCGTCGATCTCGGGCCCGCCCGTCGCCGGATCGCGCACGAGATGCGCGGGCGCGATCAGCGCGGCCTCGGGCCTGAAGCGCCCGCTCAGCACCACGCCGTCGGCATCGAGGCGCCACTCATCCCCGCCCCGGCGCAGCACCACGCCCGAGACGCGCGCGCCCCCCTCGATCGCGACGATCTCGGTCCCGAGCAGGACCGGCACGCCAAGGGCGCGCGGCAACAGTGCCGCGGGCCAGCGCGCGGTCGGGCGGGTGCCCGCCTCGATCATCGCGACGGGCCGCATCCCCGCCCCGAGGCAACTGAGCAGCGCCGAGAACGCCACGAGTTCGCTGCCCACGATCACCGGCCGCGCGAAGGGCCGGCGATGGTTGAGGTGCAAGAGCCCCTGCAACGCGCCCGTGTTCATCACGCCGCCGGGCTTCGTGCCGCCGATCAGCCGACCCGCGCGCGAGGTCTCGCGCGCCCCGGTCGCGATCAGGACCAGCCGCGGCGCGATGCGCCCAACCCCTTCAGCGTCCGATGTGATCTCGACCTCGGGGCCGGGGCGGATCGCGCTGACGGTCGTTGCGGTGCGGATCTCGGCGCCGGCGGCGCGGGCGCGCGCCACCAATGCGCGCGCGTAGGCGGGGCCCAGCATCGGGCGCGCGAACTCGCGCAGGCCATAGGGCGAATGGGCGCAGTGGCGCGGGATGCCGCCCGCCTCGGCCTCGCGCTCGAGCACGACGACACGCCGCCCGGCGCGCGCCAGCACCTCGGCCGCCGCGAGCCCCGCGGGCCCCGCGCCGATGATCGCGATCTCGGCCCCTTCAGCCATCGGCCCCGACCATCGGCTGCGCGAGCCGCCCCTCGGTCAGCCGCGCGATCGCGGCCGTGCAATAGAACCCCTGACAGCGCCCCATCGTCGCCCGCGTCCGCCGCTTGAGGCCCGCAAGGCTCTGCGCCCCGAGCGGGCCGTCGAGCGCCCCGAGGATCTCGCGCCGCGTCACCTGCTCGCAATGGCAGACGATGCCGCCATGCCCCGGCGCCTGCCAGTCGCGCGGCGCGCCCTCGGCAAGGTTCGCCACACGCGGCCAGCGCAACTCGGCCGGCGCCGCCCACGCCCCCGGCGCGCCGCAGAGCCCCGCGACATGCGCCGCGATCCCGAGCGCCGCGCTGAGGCCGGTTGAGCGGATGCCGCCGACGCTCAGATAGCTGCCGCCGGCCGCGGTGGTGATGACGTAATCCTTGCGCTCGGTCGCCGGGCGCAGGCCGGCATAGCTCGCCGTCACTGCATGGCCGCCAAGGGCGGGCAGGATCTCGGCGCCGCGCGCCGCAAGGGCCGCAAGCGTCGCGGGCACGAGGTCGGCGCGGTCGCGGTCGGTCTGTTCCTCGGCCGTCGGCCCGACCAGCAGATTGCCCCAGACCGTCCGGCAGACGACGACGCCCTTCGTGATCTCGTTCGGGACCGGCAGCAGGATGTGGCGCGCGAGCGCCGCGGCGGGCTTGTCGAAGACGACGAACTGCCCCTTGCGCGGCCGGATCGCAAAGCCCGCCTCGCCGAGCAAGAGCCGATCCACCCGGTCGCCATGAAGCCCCGCGGCATTGACGACGCGGCGCGCGCGCAGGGCGCCGCGCGGCGTCTCGATCCGCCAGCGCGCGCCGTCGAAGGCCCCGCCCGTCACCTCGGTGCCGCGCGCGAGCGTCGCGCCATGCGCCAGCGCCTGCGCCAGATACGCCAGCGGCGCCGACCACGGATCGATGAGCGATTCGCCCGGCACGCGGAACCCCGCGACCGCTCGGTGCGATAGCGCGGGTTCGGCCGCGCGCAGGTCCGCGGCATCGAGGGGCTCGATATCGCCCACGCCGTTCGCGCGCGCCTGCGCCATCAGGGCCGGCAGGGCGGCCGCCTCGGCCTCGGTCCAGGCGATCACCAGCGCGCCCGCCCGGTCGAGCGGCAGGCCGAGGCGTTCGCGGATCTCGAGATATTCGGCATGCCCCGCCCGGATGCACGCAAGCTCGAGCGAGCCCGTCGGCGCATCGAACCCGGTGTGCAGGATCGCGCTGTTGCCCTTCGAGGCGCCGTCGAGGATGTCCGCGCCGCGTTCGAGGATCGCGACCCGCGCCCCCTCGAGCGCCAGCCGCCGCGCGATGGCGCAGCCGACGACACCCGCGCCGATCACCAGCGCGTCGAGGTCACCTTGGGGCAGCGGATCGGCGGGGTGCATGAATTCCGACCGTTCGGGCGGGTATCGCCGCAAGGATTGTGGGTTTTCGCCCGCTTCCCGTCAAGGAGTTGTTGACACGGGCAAAATCTCCGGGCGAGATTGCCCGCATGGGCGTTCACCACAAACCCGGCGCGCGGCAGCGCGAGATCGCCGAGATCGTCGCCGCCGGCGGCGCGGCCTCGGTCGAGGCACTGAGCCGGCGATTCGCCGTCTCGGCCGAGACGATCCGGCGCGATCTTTCGCAGCTTGCAGCCCGCGGCGCGGTGCAGAAGGTCCATGGCGGCGCGCGGCCCCTGCCTGTGCAGGCCGAGGGCAGCTTTGCCGAGCGCATGCGCGAGAATGCCGCGGCCAAGCGCATCATCGCGGACAAGCTCGCGGCCCTGATCGAACCGGGCGAGACGATCTTTATCGATACCGGCTCGACGACGCTTGCGGCGGCGCATGCGCTGGTGCGCGTGCCGCGGCTGACCGTCATCACCAACGCGCTGCGGATCGCCGAGGTCCTGGGCGCGGGCGGGGCGCGCGTCTTTCTGCTGGGCGGGAGCTATGCGCCCGGCAACGGCCAGACCGTCGGCCCCGCCGCCATCGCGCAGATCGACCGCTTTCAGGCCGACCGCGCCGTGATCACGGTCGCGGGCCTTGATGCCGCGGCGGGCGCGACGGATGCCGATTTCGACGAGGCGCATCTCGCGCGCGCCATGATCGACCGCGCCGCCTCGACGGTGGTGCTTGCGCATCAGGCGAAGTTCGGACGCAGGGCCGCTTTTCGCGTCTGCGGGCTTGACGAAATCGGTCTGGTGGTTTGCGATGAGCCGCCCGGCGGGCCGCTGGCCCGCGCCTTGCGCGGGGCGGGCGTGCGCGTGGACTGAGTGCGCGTGGACTGACAAGGAACTGGAATGCCGAGGGCGATCACACTCTACATCCGCGCGACGGACCGCCTGTCGGACTGGACGGGCCTTGTCGCGATGTATCTGATCTTCGTGATGGTCGCGGTCCTCCTGCTCGATGCGGTGACGCGCAACATCCTCGACAATCCGCTGCACTGGTGCCTCGAGTTCGCGCAGTTCACGCTCGCGGCCTATTACTTCATGGGCGGGGCCAAGACGCTCAAGGACAACGACCATGTGCGGATGGACCTGTTCTATGAAAACCTCTCGGAGCGCGGCAAGGCGCGGATGGATCTGGTGACGGTCGGCTGCCTGATCTTCTACCTCGTCGTCATGCTGATCGGCTCGATCTCATCGCTTGCCTATTCGATCGAGACCAACCAGCGCCTCTTCTCGATCTGGAACCCCTCGGTCGTGCCGATCAAGGCGCTGATGGTGGGCTGCATCGTGCTGATGCTGCTGCAATCGGTCGGCCTCTTCTTCAAGTATCTCGAGGCGAGCCGGGCGGGGGTGCGGGCATGACCTACGAGGCCATCGCCCTTCTGATGTTCGTCTCGCTCATGGTGCTGCTCATGACCGGGCAGCGCGTCTTTGCCGCGATCGGCTTCGTCGCGGCGGGCATGGCGCTCTTGCTCTACGGGACGGGCGGGGTCGAGATGCCGTTCAACCAGGCGTTCAAGCTCTTTCGCTGGACCGCCATCGTCACGCTGCCGCTCTTCATCTACATGGGCTACATCATGGCCCAGTCGGGGATCGCCGAGGATCTCTACCGGATGTTCCATGTCTGGTTCGGACGGATGCGCGGCGGGCTCGCGATCGGGACGATCCTGCTCATGGTCATCATCTCGGCGATGAACGGGCTGTCGGTCGCAGGCATGGCGATCGGGGCCTCGATCGCGCTGCCCGAGATGCTGCGGCGGGGCTACGACAAGGTTCTGGTCACGGGGGTCATACAGGGAGGATCGACGCTCGGCATCCTCGTGCCGCCTTCGGTCGTGATGGTGCTCTATGGCTCGATCGCGGGCCAGCCGGTCGATCAGCTCTGGCTCGCGGGCATCGTGCCGGGGCTGTTCATGGCCGCGCTCTTCATCCTCTATGTCTTCGTGCGCGCGCGGCTGAACCCCGAGCTTGCGCCGGTGGCATCCGACGAAGATCTCGCCATGCCGCTGATCGAGAAGCTCAAGCTCCTCAGGGCTGGGATCATCCCGATCCTGATCTTCCTGTCGATGACGGGGCTTTTCGTCGCGGGCTATACCAACCTGCACGAAAGCGCGGCCGTCGGCGCCACGGCCGCGACGCTCGCCGCGCTGATCAAGGGGCGGCTGACGCTCGCGGTCCTGCACGAGACGGCGCGCAAGACGCTCGCGATCTCGTGCCTGTTCATGTGGGTGATCCTTGCGGCACTCGCCTTCTCGTCGGTGTTCGACGGGCTTGGCGCGGTGCGCGCGATCGAGGCACTTTTCATCACCAACTGGGATCTGAGCCCCTGGGAGGTGATCATCCTCATGCAGGTGAGTTTCATCGTGCTCGGCATGTTCTTCGACGATACCGCGATGCTCGTGATCGTGGCGCCGCTCTATGTGCCGCTCGTCAAGATGCTCGACCTCGGGTTCGAGAACCCGCGCGACCAGATGATCTGGTTCGGCGTCCTCTACACGATGACCTGCCAGATCGCCTACATCACGCCGCCCTTCGGCTATAACCTTTTCCTCATGCGCGGGCTTGCCCCGCGCGAGGTGACGATTATCGACATCTACCGCTCGATCTGGCCCTTCGTCATCATGATGATGATGACGATCGCCCTCGTGATGGCCTATCCTGAAGTCGCGATGATCGTGCCCCACGCCATGCGATGACCCGAAGAAACCACCCAGCAAGGAGAAAGCGATGACAACACCCAAATCCCCCAAGCCGTCCGAGGCGATCCTCGCCTCGCGCCGCAACTTTCTGCGCACCGCGACGGTGGGCGGGGCGGCCGCCGCCGCCACGGGCCTTGCCGCGCCCTATGTGAACGCGCAGGCGCCGATCCGCTGGCGGCTCCAGACCTATTCGGGCGCCCCGCTCGGCGCCCATGTCATCAAGCCGCAGATCGATGCCTTCAACGCCGCCGCGAACGGCGAGATGGTGATCGACCTCTATTATGCCGACCAGCTCGTGCCGACGGATGAGCTGTTCCGCGCGCTGCAGAACGGCACGCTCGATGCCGTGCAGTCGGACGAGGCGACGATGGCCTCGCCCGTCGACATCTCGGTGTTCGGTGGCTACTTCCCGTTCGCCACGCGCTACAGCCTCGATGTGCCGGCGCTTTTCCGCTATTACGGCCTCAAGGAGATCTGGGAAGAGGCCTATGCCGAGGTCGACAACGTCACCTGGCTGTCGGCGGGCGCCTGGGATCCCTTGCACATCTTCACCAAGGAGCCGATCCGCAGCCTCGCGGACATGAAGGGCAAGCGCGTCTTCGGCGTGCCGACGGCGGGCAAGTTCCTGTCGCGCTACGGCCTCATCCCAGTCACCGTGCCGTGGGACGATGTCGAGGTCTCGCTCCAGACCGGGCAGCTTGATGGCGTCGCGTGGTGCGGCTTCACCGAGGCCTATGAGGTCGGCTGGGCCGAAATCTGCAACTATGCGCTGACGAACTCGGTCACCGGCGCGTGGTTCGGCAGCTATTTCGCCAACACCGCCAGCTGGGAGAAGGTGCCGCCGCATCTGCAGGAGCTTTTCCGCATCACCATCGACCAGTCGCACTATTACCGCGCCGTCTGGTACTGGGGCGGCGAGGCCAAGCTGCGGGTCGAGGGCGAGAAGATGGAACTGACGAGCCTGCCGGCCGAGGAATGGGCGCAGGTCGTCAAGGATTCCGAGGGCTTCTGGGACGAGGTCGCTGCCGCGAGCCCGCGCTCGGGCCGGGTGGTCGATGCGTTCAAGAAATACGCCGCGACGATGGAAAAGGCGGGCTATCCCTATCGCTGACACCTTCCGGGCGCGCGTCGCAGGCGGCGCGCGCCCGATCCCCCCTCAGAGGGCGTAGAGGTCGGCATACTTCGCCTCGAGGTAATCGAGCAGCGGCCCCTCATCCGGCGCGCGCCCCGCGCAGGCGTCGGCGATGAGGCGCGCGGGCTCGCGCAGGCCGCCGTGGCATTGCAGGCGCTGGCGCAGCCAGTCGGTCGCGGGCGCGAGGTGCCCCTCGGCCAGCCGCGCGTCGAGGTCCGGCAGCTCTGCCTGCATCGCCTCGTGCAGGCATCCCGCATAGACATTGCCGAGGCTGTAGGTCGGGAAATAGCCGAACAGCCCGAGCGACCAGTGCACATCCTGCAACATCCCGTGGCTCGGCCGGTCGACCGCGACCCCGAAATCGGCCGCGAAGCGGTCGTTCCAGGCCGCCTCGAGGTCGGCCGGCACAAGGTTGCCCGCGATCAGCGCGCGCTCGAGGTCAAAGCGCATCATGATGTGGAGGTTGTAGTGCACCTCATCGGCCTCGGTGCGGATGAAGCCGGGCTGAACGCCATTGATCGCGGCATAGAGCGCATCGGCGTCGCGCGCGGCGGGCGCGCCGAAATGCGCCTTCATCCGCGCGTGCAGCCAGCCCGCGAAGGGGCGCGAGCGGCCAAGCTGGTTTTCATAGATCCGGCTCTGGCTCTCATGCACGCCCATCGAGGCGCCGCGGCCGATCGCGCTCAGCAGATAGGCGCGGTCGATGTTCTGCTCATAGGCGGCGTGGCCGGTCTCGTGGATCGTGGAATAGAGGCAGTTGAGGGGGTCGGTCTCGGACACCCGCGTGGTGATGCGCACATCGAGGCCCGAGCCCGACGAGAACGGATGCACCGCCAGATCGAGCCGCCCGCGGCCAAAATCATAGCCGAACGCGCCCGCGACCTCCTGCGCGAGCGCAAGCTGGGCCTTCGCCTCGAACCGCCCCTCGAGCGCGGGGTGGTAGCGGCCCGAGCCGAGGATCGCCGCGCGCAGCGCCACGAGCCGCACCCGCATCCGCGCGAACAGCGCCGCGATCCCCTCGGCCGTCGCGCCGGGTTCGTAATCCTCGAGCAGCGCGTCATAGGCGCTGCCGCCGGCCGCAAGCGCCTCGCCCTCTTCGCGGCGCAGCCCGATCACCTGCGTGAGCACCGGCAGGAAATGGGCGACATCGTCGCGCGCGCGCGCCTCGGCCCAGATCCCCTGCGCAAGCGAGGTCGTGCGCGCGATCTCCTGCGCGAGGGCGGCGGGCACCTTGCGGTTGCGCGCATAGGCGCGCCCGATCAGGCGCAGATGCGCGGCCTCGACCTCATCGCGCGCGGTGGCGCCGGCGAGCCAGTCGCCGAGCCGCGGGTCGGTCCGGCGCGCGTGCAGAACGCCCTCGAGTGCGGCGGCCTCTTCGGCGCGCTGCGGGGCGGCGCCGCGCGGCATCATCGTCTCGCGGTCCCAGTCGAGCCGGCCCGCGATCTGCGCAAGCGCCTCGGTCTCGCGCTGAAAGGCGAGCAGTTCCTGAAGTGCACTCATGCCGTCCCCTCTCTGATCGAACCGGCGCGCGGATAGAGCGCGTGGTGACGCGCCCGCAGGATCGCGACCCAGAGCACCACCGCCCCGAACTGGTGCCCGAGCGCCACCGGCAGCGCCGCTGCCGACAGCACCGCCCAGATGCCGAGCGCGATCTGCGCCGCCATCGCCACCGCCACCGCATCGAAGGCGCGCCGCGTCGCGCGATGCGCCGAGCCCCGCGCCCGCCACCACAGCCACACCCCCATGAGCGCGAGCGCATAGCCCGTCATGCGGTGGATGAACTGCACAAGGCCCGGATTCTCGAAGAACGCGCGCCATGCCGCGCCGTCGGGCACATAGAAGGCGTTCGCGGGAAAGAACTCGCCGTTCATCGAGGGCCAGGTCGGAAAGGCCCGACCCGCATCGATGCCCGCCACCAGCGCGCCCAGCAGGATCTGCACGAAGGCCAGATGCATCAGCCCCGTCGCCGGCCGCGCCAGCGCCCCCTCGCGCGCGCGGCGCGCCTGCAGCCGCTGCACCTCGGTCTGCCCGAGCCCGAGGATATGCCACGCGATCAGCCCGAGGATCACGAAGGCAAGCCCCAGATGCACCGCGAGGCGATAGGAGGCGACGCTGACCATCGTGCCGCCGAGGCCCGAGGCCACCATCCACCAGCCGATCGCGCCCTGCAGCCCGCCGAGCGCGCCAAGGACGACAAAGCGCCGCCCCCAGCCCGCCGGGATCCGCCGCGTGAGCCACAGCCACCCGAGACCCAGCGCCCAGACCAGCCCGATCAGCCGCCCGAGCTGCCGGTGGCCCCATTCCCACCA
>JAUREX010000003.1:37105-37395 GCA_030834485.1 Gemmobacter sp. | reverse complement strand
TTCAACCAGCCGCTGACCGGCTGGAGCACCGCGAGCCTCGTGCAGGCGAGTTATATGTTCAACTTCGCGACGGCCTTCAACCAGGACCTCAATACCTGGTTTCCCTATTCACCGGGGCGCGAGATCTGGCCCGATCTCGAACTCAGCCGCATGTTCGAAAGGGCGTCCGCGTTCAAGGGCAACATCTCGGCGTGGTACGTCGGGCGCGCGAAGGTCCACATGATTTTAGAAAGAACGGCGCATTCGGCCGCCAGAACGCCCTTTGCGCACTGGTGCGACGTCGACAATGC
>JAUREX010000003.1:0-37095 GCA_030834485.1 Gemmobacter sp. | reverse complement strand
ACCCGTCAAACAAGGTCTTTCCGTGCTTTGCGCGCTGAAGATGCCCCCGCCCTGCCCGGATCAGGCGGGGGGCGCGGCCTCGGCGCTTGGCACGAGGGGGAAGAACACGCCCCCCGACCACAGCCCGAACCACATCCCCCCCGCGTGGGGTGCGTGATCGCACAGGTTGACGAGGCGATAGAAGGTCTTGCGATCGACCCGCGCCTCGAGGCCGCGGCGCACCTCGACATAAGGCACGATCGCGCCATCTGGCCCACGCACCGCGCGCAGCCGCGCCGCGGGCCCGGCCGCGACCTCGTCGCCGACATTCGTCGTGAATCGCACGACCTGCGCCGCGCCCTCGCCCTCGGCCGCGCAGTCAACCGCCACGAAGGGCGCATCCTCGACCGTGATCCCCACCTTCTCGACCGGCGTCACGAGATAATGGCGCCCCCCCTCGAGCTTCAGGATCGAGGCAAAGAGCCGCACGAGCCCCTCGCGCCCGATCGGCGTGCCGAGGTAATGCCAGCTCCCGTCGCGGGCGATGCGGATGTCGAGGTCGCCGCAAAAGGGCGGATCCCACAGATGAACGGGCGGCGGACCCTTGCGGGCAGCCCGCCCGGCGGCGGCCGCGATCCCCTCGGCCGAAGGGCGCGGGGCGGGTGCGGGCGGGGCGGTTTCGTCCGTCATGCGCGCCCCCGCTGTCGTGTTTGCCATTTCGCGTTTCGCAGATACATACCCCGATGGTGCACGACGCCCGTGCGGAGACGCAAGAGATGAACGAGAACGACCCTGTGCACGAGATCGAGACGACGGCGGCGCGGCTGGCCGAGGCGCGCGCGAGCATCGCGCGGCGCTTCATCGGGCAGGAGCAGGTCGTCGACCTCGTGCTGGCGGCCATGCTCTGCGGGGGGCACGCGCTGCTCGTGGGGTTGCCGGGGCTTGGCAAGACGCGCCTTGTCGCGACGCTCGGCACCGTGATGGGGCTGCGCGCCGGGCGGGTGCAGTTCACCCCCGACCTCATGCCCGCCGACATCCTCGGCTCCGAGGTGCTCGAGACCGCGGCCGACGGCAGCCGCGGCTTTCGCTTCATCCCCGGCCCGATCTTCTGCCAGCTCCTGATGGCCGACGAGATCAACCGCGCAAGCCCGCGCACGCAATCGGCGCTCTTGCAGGCCATGCAGGAGGGCGAGGTGACGGTCTCGGGCGTCCACCGCGCGCTCGAGCGGCCCTTTCACGTCCTCGCGACGCAGAACCCGATCGAGCAGGAGGGCACCTATCCCCTGCCCGAGGCGCAGCTCGACCGCTTTCTCGTGCAGGTCGAGGTCGATTACCCCGACCGCGCGACCGAGCGCGAGATCCTGATCGCGACCACCGGCGCGGATGAGGCCGAGGCGACCGCGGTCTTCAGCGCGGCCGACCTGGTCGCCGCGCAGCGCCTCGTGCGCCGGATGCCCGTGGGCGAGAGCGTGGTCGAGGCGATCCTCGACCTCGTGCGCGCCTGCCGCCCGACCGAAGCCGATGCCGACGCCGAGGCGCGCGAGTTGCTGGCCTGGGGGCCGGGGCCGCGCGCGGCGCAGGCGCTGATGCTGACCGTGCGCGCGCGCGCGCTGATGCAGGGCCGGCTTGCGCCCTCGGCCGAGGATGTGGCGGCGCTGGCGCGCCCGGTGCTTGGCCATCGCATGGCACTGGGCTTTGCCGCGCGCGCGCGCGGCGAGGATCTCGGCCGGCTGATCGACCGCATCCTTGCCCGCACGCTCCGGCTCGGGGCGGCGGCATGACCGCTGCCCCGGCCGCCCCGTCGCGGACGGCCGAGGCCGAGGCGCTCGGGGCGGCGCTGCCGGCGCTGCTCGTCGCATCCGACCAGCTTGCGGCGACGGTCGCACTCGGGGCGCATGGGCGGCGGCGGGCGGGGCTGGGCGATGCCTTCTGGCAGTATCGCCCGGCGCAGCCCGCCGACCCGGTGCGGATGATCGACTGGCGCCGCTCGGCGCGCGGCGATCAGACCTTCGTGCGCGAGCGCGAGGCCGAGACCGCGCAGACCGTGATGCTCTGGATCGACCGCTCGCGCGCGATGGCCTATTCAGGCGCGCCGAACCGCCCGCCGAAGGCCGAGCGCGCGGCGCTGCTCGGCCTCGCGCTCGCGGCGCTGATGCTGCGGGCAGGCGAGCGGGTGGGGCTGATGGCCGACCGCGCGCCGGGCGCGGACACCGACCCCGCGGCGGCGCGCCGCGCTGCCCCGCGCAGCGGGCGGACACAGCTCTTGCGGCTGGCCGAGGCGGGCGACCCGCCCGATCCGGCCGAATATGGCGCGCCAGCGCCCGCGGGCCTCGCGGCGCATGGGCAGGCGGTGCTGATCTCGGATTTCCTCGGCCCCTTTGCGCCCATCGCCGCGCTGATGGATCAGGCGGCGGCGCAGGGGGTGCGCGGCGCCCTCGTGCAGATCCTCGACCCGGCCGAGGAGGATCTGCCCTTTGCCGGCCGAACCATCTTCGAGAGCATGGGCGGCGCGATGCGCCACGAGACGCGCTCGGCCGCGGATCTGCGCGCGCTCTATGGCGGGCGGCTGCGCGACCGGCGGGCCGAGCTTGAGCTTGCGGCCGGGCGCGCGGGTTTCGTCGTCGCGACCCATCGCACCGACGCCCCGGCGGCGCAGGTCCTGCTGTGGCTCTGGCGCATGCTCGACGGGGCGCGCTGATGCTGGTGCTGGGGCCGATCGGATTTCTCGCGCCCGCGGTGCTCTGGGGGCTTTTGGCGCTGCCGGTGCTGTGGTGGCTCTTGCGGGCGGTGCCGCCGGCGCCGGTGCGGCGGCGGTTCCCGGGTGTTGCGCTGATGCTCGGGCTCGCCGACCGCGACGCCGAGACGGCGCGCACGCCCTGGTGGCTTCTGGCGCTGCGGCTCGGGGCGCTGGGGCTTGCGATCCTCGGATTTGCCGGGCCGGTCCTCAACCCCGAGGCGCGGCTGCCGGGGCGCGATCCGGTGCTCTATGTGCTCGAGGGAAGCTGGACGGATGCGCGCGACTGGGGCGCGCGGACCGCGCGGCTCGAGGCGCTGCTCGAGGGGTCGGCGCGGGCGGGCCAGCCCGCGGGCGTCGTGGTGCTGACCGATCCGCCGGCGCCGGGCACGCCCCTCTTTGGCGCGGCGGCCGAGGCGCAGGGGCGGGTTGCGGGGCTGCGCCCGAACCCCTGGCTGCCCGAGGGCGCCGACCGCTGGGCCGCAACGCTCAAAGGGCGGTTCGAGACGGTGTGGTTCGTCTCGGGGATCGACTGGCCGGGCCGGGCCGAGACGCTTCAGGCACTCGAGGCGCGCGGGCCGGTGCGCCTGATCGGGGGCAGCGCGCCCCTGATCGCCCTCGCGCCGCCGGTCTTTGCCGAAGGCAGAATCGCGCTTGGCGCGCAGAGCCAGCCGCCCTCGGGCGCGCCCGCAGAGGTCGTGGCCCGCGGTCCGGACCCCAACGGCACCGAGCGCGACCTCGCGCGGATCGAGCTTGCCTTCGATGCCGCGGGCGCGGCGGCGGCGGAACTGGCTCTTCCGCCCGAGATCCGCAACCGCATCGCGCGCTTCGCCATCTCGGGCGTGCAGAGTGCAGCGGCCGCGCTCGGCGATGACAGCCTGCGCCGGCGCAAGATCGCGCTCGTCTCGGGCGCGGCGGCGGGGGATGAGACGCTCGATCTGCTCGCGCCGCTCCATTACCTGCGACAGGCGCTGGCGCCGACGGCGGATCTGCTCGACGGCGCGCTGCTCGAGAGCCTCGCGGCGCGGCCCGATGTGGTGATCCTCGCCGATGTCGCGCGGCTGGGCGAGGCCGAGGCGGCAGCACTCGGCGCCTGGGTCGAGGGGGGCGGGCTCCTGCTGCGGTTCGCGGGCCCGCGGCTGGCGCGCAGCGACGTGGGCCGGACCGAGGCCGATCCGCTCCTGCCCGTGCGGCTGCGCGAGGGCGGCCGCAGCGTCGGCGGCGCGATGAGCTGGGGCGAGCCGCGCGCGCTCGCGCCCTTTGCCGAGGGCACGCCCTTTGCGGGCCTTGCGATCCCGGCCGAGGTGACGGTCTCGGCGCAGGTGCTCGCGCAACCCGACCCCGACCTGCCCGCGCGCACCATCGCCGCGCTGGCTGACGGCACGCCGCTCGTGACGCGCGCGGCGCTGGGCGAGGGGCAGGTCGTCCTCTTTCACGTCACCGCCAATGCGGAATGGTCGACCCTGCCGCTCTCGGGGCTGTTCGTGCGGATGCTCGAGCGGCTCGCGGTCAGCCTGCGCAGCGCGCGCCCCGATGCGGCCGAGCTTGAGGGGACGCTCTGGACCCCGGTGCAGGTGCTTGACGCCTTTGGGCGGCCGGGCGATGCGGGGCGCCTTGCCGCGGTCGAGGGGGCGCGCCTCGGCGCCGCACTCGGGGCCGGCGCCACGGCGCGCGACCTGCCGCCCGGTGTCTACACCTCGGAGGATCGGCGCATCGCCCTCAACGTCATCGGCGAGGAGACGGTGCTTCAGCCAGCGCGCTGGCCCGCGGGGACGCGGATCGAGGGCCTCGCGGTCCCGCCCGAGCGCGGCCTCAAGGGCCTCGCGCTGGCGCTCGCGCTTGGGCTCGTGGCACTCGATGCGCTCGCGAGCCTCGCGCTTGCGGGGAGGTTGCGCGGGGCGGCGGCAGCGCAGGCGGGCGCGGTGATCCTCGGCGCGATGCTGCTCGGGCCGACCACGGCGCGGGCGCAGGATGCGGCCGATGCCTTTGCGATCCGGGCGACGCCGGGCTTCGTGCTCGCGCATGTGCTGTCGGGCGACGCGCGGGTCGATGCCATCACCGCGCAGGGCCTCGAGGGGCTGGGGCGCGTGCTTGGGCGGCGCACGAGCGTTGAGCCCGGCCCCCCCGTCGGCGTCGATCTCGAGCGCGACGAGATCGATTTCTTCACCCTCCTCTACTGGCCCGTCACGGCCGATGCGCCCCTGCCCTCGGCCGAGGCCTATGCCCGCCTCGGGCGCTATCTGCGGGCGGGCGGCATGATCGTCTTCGACACGCGCGACGACGATCTGGCGGCCGGCGGCGTCGCGACGCCCGAACAGGCGCGGCTGCGGCTGCTGGCGGCCCCCCTCGACATCCCGCCCCTCGAACCCGTGCCCGCCGATCACGTCCTGACGCGGACCTTCTACCTGCTGACCGAATTTCCGGGCCGCCACCCGCGCACGACCGTCTGGGTCGAGGCAGCACCCCCCGAGGCCGACCGGGCCGAGGGCGTGCCCTTCCGCACCCTCAACGACGGGGTGACGCCGGTGGTGATCGGGGGCGGCGACTGGGCGGGGGCCTGGGCGGTCGATGACCTCGGCCTGCCCGTCCTGCCCGTGGGGCGGGGGGTGGCGGGTGAGCGGCAGCGCGAATTCGCCTATCGCTTTGGCGTGAACCTCGTGATGCATGTCCTTACCGGCAATTACAAATCCGATCAGGTCCATGTGCCCGCCCTGCTCGAGAGGCTCGGCCAATGAGCGCGCTCGACACGACGCTTGTCTTCGCGCCGCTGCTGCCTTGGCCGGTGATCGCGGCGCTTGGGCTGCTCGGGGCGGGCATTGCTGCGTTTGCGATCCTGCGCGGGCTGCGCGGCGGCTGGCTGCGGCTTGCCGCACTGGGGGCGCTGGTGCTGGCACTCACTGACCCGGCACTCGAGCGGGCCGAGCGCAGCGCGCTTGCCGATATCGCGGTGGTGCTTGTGGATGAGAGCGCGAGCCAGCAGATCGGGGTGCGCGCCGCGCAGACCGCCGAGGCGCTTGCACATCTCGAGCGCGAGATCGCGGCCCTCGGCGCGACCGAGACGCGCATCGTGCGCGTCCCCGACGCGCCAGGCGATGGCGGGACGGCGGCGATGGCCGCGCTCGAGGCCGCGCTGGCCGAGATCCCGCGCGCGCGCCTCGCGGGGGTCTTCGCGATCAGCGACGGGCAGGTGCATGACGCCGACCTCGCCCCCGCCCTGCCCGCCCCCTTTCATCTGATCCTGACCGGCGCGCCCGAGGATTGGGACCGCCGCCTCGTGATCACGAGCGCGCCGGGCTTTGCCATCATCGGCGAGGAGGTGCGCGTTGCGCTGCGGATCGAGGACACGGGCGCGGTGCCGGCCGATGCGGGGGCGAGCGCGACCCTCACGGTCACCATCGACGATGGCGCGCCCTTCGGCCTGCGCGTGCCGGTCGGGCAGGAGGTGTCGCTGCCCCTCGTGCTCGACCATGGCGGGCGCAATGTGGTGCAGATCGCGATCGATGCCGCCCCGGGCGAGGTGACGGCGCGCAACAATGCGGCCGTCCTCCAGATCAACGGGGTGCGCGACCGGCTGCGCGTCCTCCTCGTCTCGGGCGAGCCGCATGCCGGCCAGCGCGTCTGGCGCAACCTCCTCAAATCCGATGCGGCGGTCGATCTCGTGCATTTCACGATCCTGCGCCCGCCCGACAAGCAGGACGGCGTGCCGGTGACCGAGCTGTCGCTCATCGCCTTTCCGACGCGCGAGCTTTTCGTCGAGAAGATCGACGAATTCGACCTCATCATCTTCGACCGCTATCGCCGGCGCGGCATCCTGCCTGACGCCTATTTCGAGAACATGCGCGACTATGCCCGCCGCGGCGGCGCGGTGCTGGTCGCGGCCGGGCCTGAATTCGGCTCAGCCGAGAGCATCTGGCGCTCGCCGCTCGCGGATATCCTGCCCGTCGCGCCGACCGCGCGGGTGATCGAAGAGGGCTATCGCCCCGCCCTGACCGACGCCGGGCGGCGCCATCCGGTGACGGCGGGCCTCGATCAGGGGGCGCCCGCCGAGGGCTGGGGCCGCTGGTTTCGCCAGATCGAGGTCGAACCGCAGGCCGGGCAGGTGGTGATGGAGGGGGCGGGGGGGCGCGCGCTTCTGATCCTCGACCGCGTGGGCGAGGGGCGCGTCGCGATGCTTGCCTCCGATCACATCTGGCTCTGGGGTCGGGGGTATGAGGGGGGCGGGCCGCAACTCGAAATGCTGCGCCGGCTCGCGCACTGGATGATGAAGGAACCCGAGCTTGAGGAAGAGGTGCTGCAGGCCGACGCCACCGGGCAGGAGGTCACCATCACCCGCCGCACCATGGGCGAGGCCCCCGGCGCGGTCCGCATCGCCGGCCCGGACCGGACCGCCGCCGAGGTCGCGCTGACCGAGGTCGCCCCCGGCCTCTGGCAGGGCCGCTGGCGCGCGCCCGCCCCGGGCCTCTACCGGCTGGTAGAGGGCGAGATCACCACCGTGGCGGCCTTCGGGCCGGCCGCGCCGCGCGAATACGCCGCCCCCGTCGCCTCGGCCGAGCCGCTCGGGGCGCTGATCGCGGCGACCGGGGGCGGGGTGCACCGCCTCTCGGCCGGGCTCCCCGACATCCGCCGCGTCGCCGAGGGGCGGCAGGCGGCGGGGCGCGGCTGGCTCGGCCTCGTGCCGCGCAACGCGCAGCTGACCGAGGCGATCTCGCGCGCGCCTCTCCTGCCGGCCTGGGCGATGGCGCTCGGGGTGGCGGCGCTGATGATCGCAGCCTGGCTCCTCGAAGGCCGGCTGATCCGCCGTCGGGGCTGAGGGGCCCTCGGCGTTGCGCCCGCGGGGCAAAGTTGGCCGGGTGGGAAAGGCGTGCGCTGGCCCTGGGGGATGGCGTCCGGTCCCGCCCGCCTGAACGGGTCCGATCGGTCGCGGGCTCATCCGGCTGCGAGGCCGAGGCGACCTCGGTCTTGCGGCGGTGCGATATCGCCGCGGACCCGGACGATCGGGGGCGGAGCGGATGATTGCTGCGCGATCCCTACAGCGGACCCCTGTCCACCCTCGGCGGGCGGCCCCTCAGCGCCGGGGCGGCGCCGGGGCGCCCGCGGCGGCGCGAAACGCGCCGAGGACGCGCGCGGGGTCGTGGCTTGCGGCGAGGGCGAGGAGGCCAAAGCGCACCTGCGCCATCTCGCGGTAGTAATCCATATAGGCGGCGTTGAGGCCCGCCCCCGCGAGCGCGCCGAGGACCGGCACGCTCTGCGCGGCAAGCTTGGGCCCCATCGCCGCGGCAAGGCGCGGCGCGACACCCGCGAGCATCGCCTGCACCGCCGGGCCGGTGAAGGTCAGCCGCGCGGCGATGAAGGCGGTATCGACCCCGTCGTCGCGCGCGAGCGGGCTGCCGGCACCGAAGACGCGCAGCGTCTCGCGCCGGACCCCCTCGGCCGCGGGTTCGAAGCCATGGCCGCGCGCCACATCCTGCACCGCCCTGAGGATGAGGGTGATCGTGAAGGGAAGTTCCGCCAGCGCCGTCGCAAGGCCCCCCGCGCCGCCGACCGCGCCGCTGAGGCTTGCGAGCGCGACCGCGCTGCCGCGTCCCATCGGGCGCAGCTCGGGCGCGGTGCGGGCAAGGCCATAGCCTGCCTCAAGCGCGGCGCGCGTGCCCTCGATCAGCCGCGCACGCATCGGTGCAGGCAGCGCGCCGATCTGCCCCTCGAGGCTGCCGCCGAGGGCATTGAAGATCGCCATCACGCCCCGGTTGGCGCGGCGATAGCGTTCGGCAAGATGGCCGACCGCATCGGCCGGGGGGGCATCGGGCCGATAGGGGACGGGAAGGGCGGCGGGGGCGGCGGCACTCTCCATCCCGCGAATCTAGGGATGCGACGGGCGCCGCGCAATCCCCAAGGGCGCGCGCTCAGGGCAGCGCGCGCTCGACCGGGCCCGCAACCCCCTCCCACGCGCCCCGGCGCAGCGCGAGGCCCAGCACGCGTTCGGGGTTCGTGGGCGGGGGCATGCGCACCTCTGGTAGTTTGGCAAAGCCGAAGCGGCCGTAATAGGGCGCATCCCCCACCAGCATCACCCGCGCCGCCCCCATGGTGCGCGCGATCGCGAGGCTCTCGCTCATCAGGAGAGCGCCGAGCCCCTCGCCCTGCCGCGTGGGGTGGATCGCGACGGGGCCGAGCAGCAGCGCCTCCTGCCCGCCGACCCGCACAGGCCAGTAGCGGATCGCGCCGACAAGGATCCCCTCGCCGTCGCGCAAGGTCAGGCACAGCGGGCCGACCGGCGCCACCCCCTCGCGCAGCCGATAGGACGACAGCGCCTCGCGCCCCGGGGCGAAGCAGAGGTCATAGAGGGCCTCGACCTCCCACCAATCCCCCGGCGTCTCTTCGGCGAGCGTCAGCATCGGCCACCTGCGCATGCGTCTTCCGCTTGGCCTAACATGGGGTTAGTCAGGGTTCAAACACCCCGCGCCAGACCCCGAACACGCCGAGGCCCCATGTTCTACGAACCCGCCACAGGCCACGGCCTGCCGCACGACCCGCTGAACGCCATCGTCGCGCCCCGCCCGATCGGCTGGATCTCGACCCGCGGGCGGCTCGGCGACAATCTCGCGCCCTATTCCTTCTTCAACGCGGTCGCCTATACCCCGCCGCAGGTCATGTTCGCCACGACCTCGGGCAAGGCCGACCGGCCGCGCGGCAAGGACACCGCCGCCCAGGCCGAGGAGAGCGGGGTCTTTTGCGTCAACATCGTGGGCTGGGCGGCGCGGGCGGCGATGAACGCGACCTCGGCCGCGCTGCCCGCCGGGGCGGATGAATTCGAGGCCGCGGGCGTCGCGCGCGCCCCATGCACCACCATCGACTGCCCGCGCGTCGCCGATGCGCCGGCAGCACTCGAATGCCGGGTGACCGAGATCGTGGCGCTCAAGGGGCGCGGCAACCTCATGGTGCTGGGCGAGGTCACGGGCGTGCACCTGCGCGACGATTGCCTGGCCGAGGGGCGCTTCGACGTGCTGCGCGCCGGGCTGATCGGGCGGCTCGGCTATCGTGACTATGTGCGCGTCGCGGAGGTCTTTGAAATGCCGCGCCCGGGCGAGGGCTGAGCCCTCAGGCGGCCGCGTCGGGATAGAAGCGCGCGCCCCGTTCGGCCATGGCGCGCAACGCGGCCGGCGGGGCAAAGCGCGGGCCGTGGCGCGCAGAGAGCCCTTCGCAGGTCGCGACCGCCTCTGCCGCGCCCTGCATGTCGAGCCACGAGAACGGCCCCCCCGACCAGGGCGCGAACCCCCAGCCGAGGATCGCGCCGACATCGCCCTCGCGGATATCGGTCAGCACCCCCGCTTCATGGGCGCGCACGGCCTCGAGCGCCTGGATCATCAGAAGCCGCGCCTGAACCTCGGCGACATCGGGCTGCACCGCCGCCGCCGGCCAGATCTGCCCGAGCCCGGGCCAGAGCCCCGTCCGCTCGCCCCCCGCGCCGTAATCATAAAGCCCCGCCCCCGCCTTGCGTCCGAGCCGGCCGAGATCGGCGAGCCGCATCAGCACCTGATCGACCGCATCGTCGGGATAATCCGCCCCCATCGCGGCCCGGGTTGCGCGCGCGATCCGGACGCCAAGCTCGATCGAGGTCTCGTCGACAAGCTGGAGCGGCCCGACCGGCATCCCCGCCAGCCGCGCGGCGTTCTCGATCAGCGCGGGCACGACCCCCTCGCCCACCATCCTCAGCCCCTCGTTGATATAGGGGATGATGCAGCGGTTGGCGTAGAAGAAGCGCGCATCCTCGACCACGATCGGCGTCTTGCGCAGCTGGCGCACGAAGTCGAGCGCCTTGGCGACCGCGCGCGCGCCCGTGTCGCGGCCGCGGATGATCTCGACAAGGTTCATCCGGTCGACCGGCGAGAAGAAATGGATGCCGACGAACTGCGCCGGCCGCGCCGAGG
The DNA here is from genome assembly GCA_030834485.1 of Gemmobacter sp. Taxonomy (GTDB): domain Bacteria; phylum Pseudomonadota; class Alphaproteobacteria; order Rhodobacterales; family Rhodobacteraceae; genus JAUREX01. Next base: position 26,460 of record JAUREX010000003.1, on the reverse strand, counting down.
CGCGCGCGAGATCCGAGATCGGCAGCGTCGAGGTGTTCGAGGCAAAGATCGCCTCGGGCCCGGCCGCGGCCTCGGCGCGCGCCGTCACCTCGGCCTTGACCTTGGGATCCTCGAACACCGCCTCGACGATCAGATCGACGCCTGCGAGGGCCGCGTAATCGGCCGTGGGCAGGATCCGCGCCAGCGCCGCCTCGGCCCGCTCGGGCGCCATCGCGCCGCGCTTTTGCGCCTTGGCGAAGGCGGCCGCGACGGTGGCCTTGCCCCGCTCGGCCGCGGCCGCGTCGGCGTCGATCAGCACGACCTCGATCCCGGCCGCCGCCGCGACCTGCGCGATGCCCGCCCCCATCATGCCGGCACCGAGCACGCCCAGACGCCGCACCGACTGGTCGGGCACGCCCTCGGGCCGCCGCGCCCCCTTCTCGAGCGCCTGCTTGCTGATGAAGAGGCTGCGGATCATCGCCCCTGACGAGGGGTGCATCAGCACCTGCGTGAAGCGGCGCGCCTCGATCCGGAGCGCGGTGTCGAAGGGCACGAGCGCGCCCTCATAGACCGCCGAGAGAAGCGCCTTCGCCGCCGGATAGACGCCCTGCGTGCGCCCCATCACCATCGCCGAGGCGCCGAGGAAGGTCATGAACCCCTCGGGCGTATAGGGCGCGCCGCCCGGCATCTTCCAGCCGCGCTGGTCCCAGGGCTTGACGAGGTCGGCATCCTTCGCGCCGAGGATCCATTCCTTCGCCCGCGCGATCAGCGCCTCGGGCGCCACCACCTCGTCGATGAGGCCCGCCGCCAGCGCCTTGTCGGGCGCAAGCGTGCGCCCCTCGAGCAGGTAGGGTGCTGCCGCCATCGCGCCCAGCCGCCGCGCGAGCCGCGTCGTCCCCCCCGCACCCGGGAATATCCCGACGAGGATCTCGGGCAGGCCGATCCGCGCCTTGGGGTTTGCCGCCGCGATGATGCGGTGGCACGCAAGCGGGATCTCGTAGCCGATCCCGAGCGCCGTGCCGGGCAGCGCCGCGACCACGGGCTTGCCCCCCTTCTTCGTCTTGGGGTCCATCCCCGCCAGCTCGATCCGGCGCAGCACGCCATGCATGCGCATGATGCCCTCGAAGAGCCCGCGCGCGGGTTCCGCGCCGGCTTCGGCCTTCATCCGCGCGATGACGTTGAGGTCCATGCCCCCCGCGAAATCGGCCTTGCCCGAGGTGATGACGACACCACGCACCTCAGGATCGCCGAGCGCCCCCTCGATCAGCGCCGCAAGTGCCGCGAGCCCCTCGAGCGAGAGGACGTTCATCGACCGCTCGGGCACGTCCCAGACGATCGTCGCGATCCCCTGCGCATCGGTCGTCGTGGTGAAGTCGGTCATCGCATGCCCCCTCAGATGCGCTCGATGATGGTCGCAACCCCCATCCCCGAGCCGATGCAGAGCGTCGCGAGTCCGGTGCCAAGACCCTGCCGCTCGAGCTCGTCAAGCAGCGTACCGAGGATGATCGCCCCGGTCGCGCCCAGCGGATGACCCATCGCGATGGCGCCGCCATTCACATTGACCCGCGCCGGGTCGACCCCGAAGGCCTGCATGAAGCGCAAGACGACCGCGGCAAAGGCCTCGTTCACCTCGAAGAGGTCGATATCCCCGATCCCCATCCCCGCCGCCGCCAGCACCCGCTCGGTCGCCGGCACCGGCCCCGTCAGCATGATCGTCGGATCGGTCCCGACCTTCGCATAGGCCCGGATCCGCGCCCTCGGCTTCAGCCCGTGGCGCTGCCCGAAGGCCGCATTGCCCAGCAGAACCGCCCCCGCCCCGTCGACAATGCCCGAGGAATTGCCCGCATGGTGGATGTGCGAGATCCGCTCGAGATGCGGATAGCGCATGAGCGCCACCTTGTCGAAACCGGGCATCCCCTCGCCGATGTCGCGAAAGGACGGCGCGAGCGCGCCCAGCGCCTCGCGCGTCGTCTCCGGCCGCAGGTGCTCGTCACGCGCAAGGATGACGAGCCCGTTCTCGTCGCGCACCGGCACGATGGCGCGCGCGAACCGCCCCTCTGCCCAGGCCCGCGCCGCGCGCGCCTGACTTTCGAGCGCCAGCGCGTCGGCCTCCGCGCGGGTGAAGCCGAACTCGGTCGCGATGATGTCGGCCGCGATCCCCTGCGGCACGAAATGATTGGGCATGGCGACGGCCGGATCGACCGCGATCGCGCCCCCGTCGCTGCCCATCGCGACCCGGCTCATCATCTCGACGCCGCCGGCGATGTAGCCCTCCCCCGCCCCGCCGCGGATCTGCCCGGCGGCGAGGTTCAGGCCCTCGTTAGCGCCCCGAGGCGCAGAAGCGGTTGACCGACAGCCCCGGCACCCCCTCGCCCAGCCCGGAGGCGAGCACCGCGCTGCGCGCAAGACAGGCCCCCTGCTCGCCCACCTGGGTGACATTGCCCCAGATGACATCGTCGAGCACGCCCGCCCCCAGACCGTTGCGCGCCGCAAGCGCGTCGAGAAGGAACGCCGAGAGCCGCAGGGCGGTGACCTCGTGCAGCCCCCCATCGGGGCGTCCCCGCCCGCGCGGCGACCGGCAGGCATCGAAGATCAGGGCATCAGTCACGGGGTTCTCCGGGATTGAGAGGGACGTCGCAAGCGGGGGGCTTCGCGCCCCCCGCACCCCCCGCGGGGTATTTCGTCCAAGATGAGGAGGGTCGGTAACCTCTTCTTAACCCTTGTCGCGCATGACGGGTGTCGCGGTACAGGCTGGGGAGCCGATGACCGCCCAAGGTGAGGAGGCCGCCCCGGTCCGGAGTGCGACGGCCACGAGTACCCCCGAGGGTCACGGGCCGGGGCGTGCTGCCCTTCTCAACTTGGCGCAAATACCCCGCGGGGGTGCGGGGGTGCGAAACCCCCGCCTGCGACGGTTGCGAGCGGGTTCCGACGGGGGGGATGACACAGGCCGCCGTCATGTGAACTCAGCTGCATGAAGCGCGACCGCCCCATCCGCGCCTGCCCGGATGCGTGCAAGATGGAGGGCAGTCGCAGGCAGGTGGTGGCGCATCAGGTGGCGCGTTGCGGCGCGGCGCGCGGGGGATGCGGCCGCGGTCGGGTCGAGATCGGCGAGGGCGAGGCGCGCCGCCATGTAGCCGAGGCAGAGGTGGCCCGTGAGCGTCAGGAAATCGGTCGCCCCGGCGAGGGCGGCTGCGGGTCTGGAGGCGCCCGTTGTCGCGAGGTGGAGGATCGCGGCGCGGAGGTCGGCGAGCGCGCCCTCGAGCGGGGCGGCGAAGTCCTCGGCAAGGGCGGGGGTTTCGCGCAGGCGCGGCAGCAGTGCCTCGATCCGGCCGGTGAGCGCGCGCATCCCCCTGCCGCCCTCGGCGCCGAGCTTGCGGGCGAGCAGGTCGATCGCCTGGATGCCGTTCGCGCCTTCGTAGATCATCGCGATGCGGGCGTCGCGCACGAACTGGGCGATACCGCTGTCCTCGATGTAGCCGTGCCCGCCGAGGATCTGCTGGGCCTCGACCGTCATGCGAAAGCCCTGATCGGTCAGGAAGGCCTTGATCACGGGGGTGATGAGCGAGACGAGCGCGAGGGCCTCGGCGTCGGCGCTGCGGTGGGCGCGGTCGATCAGGAGCGCACCCCAGAGCGTCAGCGCACGGGCGGCAAGCGCGAAGGCGTGCTGGTCGAGCAGGCTGCGGCGGATGTCGGGGTGCACGATGAGCGGGTCTGCCGGGCCGGCGGGGTTCGCGGGGCCCGCGACCGCGCGGCCCTGCAGCCGCGTGCGCGCCCAGTCGAGCGCGTGCTGGCGGGCGGCCTCGGCCTGGGCGAAGCCCTGCAGGCCGACGCCGAGGCGCGCCTCGTTCATCATCGTGAACATGGCGCGCATGCCCTTGTGCATCTCGCCGAGCAAAAAGCCCGTCGCGCCGTCGTAGTCCATCTGGCAGGTGGCGTTGGCGTGGATGCCCATCTTCGTCTCGATCCGGCCCGGGCCGAGGGCATTGCGCGCGCCCGGGCGCCCGGCTGCATCGGGCAGGAACTTCGGCACGATGAAGAGCGAGAGGCCCTTGGTGCCCGCCTCGCCCCCCGGCGCGCGGGCCAGCACGAGGTGGATGATGTTCCGTGCGAGGTCGTGATCGCCCGCCGAGATGAAGATCTTCTGCCCCGTGATGCGGAAGCTGCCGTCCGGCGCGGGTTCGGCGCGGGTGCGGATGAGGCCGAGGTCCGTGCCACAGTGCGGCTCGGTCAGGTTCATCGTCCCCGTCCAGTCGAGCGCGACCATCGGCGGGACATAGACCGCCTTCTGCGCCTCGGTGCCATGGGCGAGGATCGTCGAGACCGCGCCATGGGTCAGGCCCTGATACATGTTGAGCGACATGTTGGCCGAGCAGAAGATCTCGCCCGCCGCGGTATAGAGCAGATGCGGCAGCCCCTGCCCGCCATAGGCCTCGGGCAGGTCGAGCCCGTTCCAGCCGCCGGCGCGCAGCGCCTCGAAGGCGGCGGGAAAGCCCGCGGGGGTGGTGACGCGGCCCTCTTCGAGGCGGCAGCCCTCGCGGTCGCCCGGGGCGTTGAGGGGGGCGAGGACGCCGGTCGCGAGGCGGCCCGCCTCGGTCAGCACGGCGCGGCAGAACTCGGGGGTCAGCGCATCATACCCCGGGATGTCGGCGCCTTCCGCGCCGAGCACGTCGTGGAGCACGAAGAGGATGTCATCGATCGGGGGAAGGTAGGATGTCATCAACACCTCCGGCGGTCGCGCGCTGCAGGATGCCACCCTGCACAGGGGATTGTAACAGATTTCTTCGCCTATGGTGGCATCGGGCGAAGGGTCGCGCCTGTCCCCGAACCGGCGCCGGGCGGCGCGGAAGTGCTCGACGATGACCCCGACGCGGGCGGCGCGCAGCGCGGGCGCATCCATCAGGGGTTCGTGGCGCGCGCCTTCGAGCGGCACGAGGCGTCCGCCTGGCCAGCGCGCCATGCGCGCGTGGATGGCGGCCGGGTCGACGACGGCCTCGGCGCTGCCCAGAAGGGCAAGCGCCGGGACCGCGGGCGAGGGTTCGGCGCGCAGCGCGCGCATCTCGGCCAGTGCGGCAGCGAGCCAGCCGACGGTGGGGCCGCCGAGGCCGAGGCGCGGCTCGGCCGCGAGATGGTCGCGCATCCGCGCGAAGGCCGCGGCATCGGGGGTCAGCACATTGTCCGCGAAGGGGGCGGTCGCGACATAGCCGCGCGGGCCGGTCGCGGGGGGCGGGCAGTAGCGCGCGCCGAGGCCAGTGCGCGCGGCGAGGCCGAGCGCCCAGCCGAGCGCGCGCCCGCCGCCGAGCGAGAGGCCCCACATCGGCGCGCTGAAGGCGGCCGCGGCAAACCTGCCCGCCCCGCGCAGAAGCGCGCGCAAGCCGATCGCGCCGCCCATCGAATGGGCGAGCATCAGCCGCGGGCGCGGTAGATCGTCCCCTTCGCGCGCGGCAAGCGCCAGCAGGCAGGCATCGAGATCGGCCTGATACTCGGCGAAATGCCCGACATGGCCCTTCATCGGATCGGGCAGGAGGCGGTCGGCGAGCCCCTGCCCGCGCCAGTCTATGGCCGCCGCCGCGAGGCCCGCGCGCGCCAGATCGGCGGCGACGGGGCCGTATTTCTCGGCATATTCCGTGCGCCCGGGGAGGATCAGGACAGAGCCGCGCGCCCCCGGCCGCGGCCAGACGACAAGGCGCACCGCCACCCCGTCGGCTGCGCGGATGCGGAAAGCCGCCGCCCCCTCGGGCCCCTGCGCGAGGTCGGCGCGCAGCGGCGCCTGTTCGAGCATCGCGCCCGCTCAGCCCAAGGCCGAGCCGAGGCTGAGCGCGAGCGACATGTCGCCCTCGACCCGAAGGCGGCCGGTGATGAAGGCGGTGGTGGGCGCAAGCTCGCCCTCGAAGATCGCGACGAAGGTCTCGGGGCTCGCGGTCAGGGTCACATCGGCCGCGATCCCGTCCGAATCGCTGCCGGCGCGCGCGCCCGCGGCGTCGAGGATCACCGACCCCTCGCCCTCGAAGACGAACCGCGCGCAGCCCCCGACAGTGCCATTCAGACGCGCGTTCAGCGCCTCGACCGCCTCATCTATCAACGTGCTCATGCTTCAATCCCGCGACTCGCGATTCCTGAACGCCGAGGCACTCGATTTCCCGGCGGATGCCGCTAGAGTATCCCACATGGGCGCGCTTGACCACCTCTCGGGACGGATTGCCGCGGTGCTGCTGGGCGTCGTGCTCGGGTCGGGCCTGAATGGGTCGGGTGCGACCCTGATCGCGCCGGCGTTCGCCGAGGGCGTCGCCGCGGATGAGGTTGAGGCCGAGGCCGCACTTCTGGCCGAACTCGCCGATCCCGAGAACCGCGCCTGGCGGCGGACCGAGCGGGCGCTGCTCGCGCGCTGGTCGCTTTCGGGCTCGCCCGCGATGGACCTTCTGCTCGAGCGGGGGCGGCGCGCGATGGCCGAGGGCGAGTTCGATGCCGCGATCGAGCATCTGACAGCGCTGACCGATCACGCGCCCGACTTTGCCGAGGGCTGGAACGCGCGCGCGACCGCCTTCTACATGGCCGGCCAGTTCGGCCCCTCGATCGCCGACATCGCGCGCACCCTTGCGCTCAACCCCGCGCATTTCGGCGCGCTGGCGGGGCTCGGCCACATCTTTCGGGCCCTCGACGAGCCCGAGCGCGCGCTTGCCGCCTATCGGGCGGCGCTGGCCATCCATCCCAACAAGCCCGAACTGCGCGAGGCCGTCGAGACGCTCGAGGCCGCGCTCGGGGGCCAGGACATCTGACAGGCTCTGAACGTCATGCAGGCTGAAGCAAGGGTCACGGCCGTTCTCGGCCCGACCAACACCGGCAAGACGCATTACGCCATCGAGCGGATGCTCGGCCATCGCACAGGCGTGATCGGGCTGCCGCTGAGGCTGCTGGCGCGCGAGGTCTATGAGCGGATCGTGGCGGTGCGCGGCCCCTCGGTCGTGGCGCTGGTGACGGGCGAGGAGCGGATCGTGCCGCCGCGCACCGCCTATTGGGTCTGCACGGTCGAGGCGATGCCGCTGGGGATCGGGGCGGATTTCGTCGCGATCGACGAGATCCAGCTCTGCGCCGACCCCGAGCGGGGCCATGTGTTCACCGACCGGCTTCTGCATGCGCGCGGTCTGCACGAGACGCTGCTTCTGGGCTCGGACACGATGCGCGGCGCGATCGGGGCGCTGGTGCCGGGGGTGCGGTTCCTCACGCGGCCGCGCCTCTCGACGCTGGCGTGGAGTGGGGCGACCAAGCTCGGGCGCATCCCGCCCCGCAGCGCCATCGTCGGGTTCTCGGTCGACAGCGTCTATGCGATCGCCGAGGTGATTCGCCGCCAGAAGGGCGGCTGCGCGGTGGTGATGGGGGCGCTGAGCCCGCGCACGCGCAACGCGCAGGTCGCGCTCTATCAGGCGGGCGAGGTCGATTACCTCGTGGCGACCGACGCGATCGGCATGGGCCTCAACCTCGATATCCGCCATGTCGCCTTCGCCGCGACCTCGAAGTTCGACGGCCGCAGGATGCGCCCGCTCCATATCCACGAACTCGCGCAGATCGCCGGGCGCGCCGGGCGGCACACGACGCCCGGCACCTTCGGCGTGACGGCCGAGGCATCTGCCCTCGACGAGGACGAGATCGCCGCGATCGAGGCGCACCGCTTCCGGCCGATCTCGCGGCTCTACTGGCGCAGCGCCGAGCTCGATTTCGGCTCGGTCGAGCGGCTGATCGCCGCGCTCGAGGCGCCGGCCGAGCATGGCTGGCTGGCGCGCGCGCAGGAGGCCGACGATCTCGCGGCACTCAAGCGCCTTGCCGACATGCCCGAGGTGCGCCGCCTTCTGGGCAATCCGGCCGCGCTGCGCCGGCTGTGGGATGTCTGCCGCATCCCCGATTTTCGCGCGATCTCGGCGGTGGAACATGCGGGGCTGCTGGCCCGCATCTTCGGCTTTCTGGGCACCGGCGGGCAGGTGCCGGCCGAATGGCTCGGGCGCAATGTCGCGCGGATCGACCGCACGGATGGGGATATCGACGCGCTCTCGAAACGGCTGGCCTATATCCGGACCTGGACCTATGTCGCGCAGCGCACGGGCTGGGTGGCTGATGAAGACCATTGGCGCGCCGAGACGCGCGCGGTAGAAGACCGCTTGTCGGATGCGCTGCACGCGCGGCTGACGCAACGCTTTGTCGACCGGCGCACGAGCGTGCTGCTGCGCCGGTTGAAGGAAAGGGAGAGCCTCGTGGCCGAGGTGAACGACAAGGGCGAGTTGACGGTCGAGGGCGAGTTCGCCGGCCGGATCGAGGGTTTCCGCTTCCGACTCGATGCGACGCAATCGCCCGAGGAGGCCCGCACCCTGCGCGCGGCCGCCTATGAGGCGCTGCGCCCCGAATTCCACCTGCGCGCGGACCGCTTCTACAACGCCCCCGACACCGAGTTCGACTATACCGAACAGGGCGGCCTCATGTGGGGGACGGCGGCGGTCGGCAAGCTTGTGCGCGGGGCCGATCCGCTCAAGCCTCAGGTCGAGGCCTTCGTCGACGAGGAGGCGGGCCCGGATGTCGCGGAAAAGGTCCGACGCCGGCTGCAGCATTTCATCGACCGCAAGGTCGCGACCCTCTTCGAGCCGCTCCACGCCATGGCGCGCGATGAGGCGCTGCAGGGCCTTGCGCGGGGTTTCGCCTTCCGCCTGGTCGAATCGATGGGGCTGATGACCCGCGAGGGCGTCGCCGAAGAGGTGAAGGCACTCGATCAGGACGCGCGCGCGAGCCTGCGCCGCCACGGCGTGCGCTTTGGCCAGTTCACGATCTTCATTCCCGCGCTGCTCAAGCCCGCGCCGACGCGGCTGCGCCTTCTGCTGTGGTCGATCGCGCAGGGGCTCGAGGATTTCCCGCAAAGCCCGCCGCCCGGGCTGGTCACCATCCCCAACCTGCCCGCGATCCCGGCGACGCATTACCTGCTCGGCGGCTTCCGCCCGGCGGGTGCGCGGGCGATTCGCATCGACATGCTCGAACGCCTCGCCGACATGGTGCGCGCCAAGGACACGCGTGCGGGCTTCGAGGCGACGGCCGAGATGCTCTCGATCACGGGCATGACGCTCGAGCAGTTCGCCGACCTGATGCAGGGGCTTGGCTATCGCGCGACGCGGGGCGAGCGGCCGAAGGCCCGCCCGCAACCGGCGGCCGAGGCAGCACCGGCCGAGGCGGTCGCCGAGACGCCAGAGGCGGCCCCCGAGGTCGCGGCGCCGCCCGAGGCGCCGCTGCCCGAGGTGGCGGTCGATGAGGGCGGGGACGATGTCGCTGCCGATGTAAGTGCCGATGTCGGCGCCGAGGCTGCACCAGCCGAGGCCGCACCCGACGAGGCTGGCACCGCCGAGTCGGAGGTGTTCTATGTCTTCGCCTGGGCCCCGCGGCCGCGCGGCGCCGCCCGCCCCCGACCCGAGGGCGAGGGGCGCGCCGGCGGGGCCCGGCGTCCCCCGCGTGAAGGGGGCGCCGCCGAGGCCCGCCCCCGCCCCGAAGGGGACCGCGACCGGCGCCCGCGGACCGAGTCGGGCGACGGCTCCGCCCGCCCGCCCCGCCGCGCGCGCTCGTGACCAGCGGGGCGCGGAACATGGCGTTCAGCCCCTCCACAAGGCTCCAGGCGCGCTTGTAGCTCATGCCCATGCCGCGGCCCGCCGCCGCGATCGAGCCCGTGTCGCGGATCCGCTCGAGCAGTTCGGCCTTGCCCGGGCCGAAGCGGTTGCCCCCGCCGAAATCCGCGCGCATCCCGAGCATTGCCTGCGCCATCGCCGCCCCTCCGTGCACCCCGAGGCATATTGTCGCCGCCCGCACCGCCCCGCAAGCCCGGCCGCGGGGTGGAATCCGGGCGCGGCTTGCACTAGCCCTGCCCCACCGCGCAGGCAGGGCGGACAGGAGGTCGAAGATGGCGGACGGTATCGCAGGCGACGGCATGGTGAGGCGGGCCGAACTCGGGGTCGCGGCGGAACTCGCGCAGTTCCTCGAGGCGCGCGTGCTGCCCGGCACGGGGGTGGATCCGGACAGCTTCTGGCAGGGTTTTTCCGACCTCGTGCACGACCTCGGCCCCGACAACCGCGCCCTTCTGGCCGAGCGCGACGCGCTGCAGGCCGAGATCGACGCCTGGCACATCGCCCATCGCGGCCAGCCCCACGACCACGAGGGCTACAAGGCCTTTCTTGAGCGGATCGGCTATCTCTTGCCCGAGGGCGAGGCGTTCACGATCGACACCGCCAGCGTCGACGACGAGATCGCGCGCATCCCCGGCCCGCAGCTTGTCGTGCCGATCACCAATGCGCGCTATGCGCTCAATGCCGCGAACGCCCGCTGGGGCAGCCTCTATGATGCGCTCTATGGCACCGATGCGATGGGCAGCGCCCCGCCCGCGGGCGGCTACGAGCGCGGGCGCGGAGCGCGCGTCGTGGCCCGCGCGCGCGTCTTTCTCGATGAGGCGTTCCCGATCCGCGGCCTCAGCCACGCCGATGCGCGGCGCTATCACATCCGCGGCGGCGCGCTTCTGGTCGACGACCAGCCGCTCGAGGATCCGGCGAGGTTCGTGGGCTATCGCGGCCATCCGCGCGCGCCCGATTCGGTCGTGCTGCGCAACCACGGCCTGCATGTCGAGCTTGTCTTCGACCGCACCCATCCGATCGGGGCGCGCGATCAGGCGGGGCTGGCCGATGTGCGGATCGAGGCCGCGATCTCGGCCATCATGGACCTCGAGGATTCGGTCGCCTGCGTCGATGTCGCCGACAAGGTGCAGGCCTATGGCAACTGGCTCGGCCTCATGCGCGGCGACCTGACCGACAGCTTCCTGAAGGACGGGCGCAGCGTCACCCGCGCGCTCGCACCCGACCGCGCGCTGATCGGCCCCGACGGCGCGCCCGTTGTGCTGCCCGGGCGCGCGCTCATGCTCGTGCGCAACGTCGGCCATCTGATGACCACGCCCGCGATGCGCGACCGGACCGGCGCCGAGGTGTTCGAGGGGCTGATGGATGCGATGGTCACCACGCTGATCGCGATGCACGACCTGCGCAAGGCCGAGGGCGCGCGCAACTCGCGCGCGGGCTCGGTCTATGTCGTGAAGCCCAAGATGCACGGGCCGGCCGAGGTCGCCTTTGCCGACCGCACCTTTGCGCGCGTCGAGGATGTCCTCGGCCTGCCGCGCCACACGGTGAAGCTCGGCATCATGGACGAGGAGCGGCGCACCTCGCTCAACCTCAAGGCGTGCATCCGCGCGGCGCGCCACCGCGTCGCCTTCATCAACACCGGCTTTCTCGACCGGACCGGCGACGAGATCCACACCTCGATGGAGGCGGGCGCCTTTTCGCGCAAGGATTTCATCCGCCGCAAGGGCTGGATCGCCGCCTATGAGGCGCGCAACGTCGACATCGGCCTCGAATGCGGCCTGTCGGGGCGGGCGCAGATCGGCAAGGGGATGTGGGCGATGCCCGACCGCATGGCCGCGATGCTCGCCCAGAAGATCGAGCATCCGATGGCGGGCGCCACCACCGCCTGGGTCCCGAGCCCCACGGCCGCGACGCTCCATGCGCTCCATTATCACAAGGTCGACGTCTTCGCGGTGCAGGCGGCGCTGACGCGCGGGGGGCGGCGGGCGCATGTCGACGGGCTTCTGGAACTGCCGCTCGCGGCGTTTCGCAAATGGACGCAGGCGCAGGTCCTGCGCGAGGTCGAGAACAACGCGCAGGGCATCCTCGGCTATGTGGTGCGCTGGATCGACCAGGGGGTGGGCTGCTCGAAGGTGCCCGACATCAACGATGTCGGCCTGATGGAGGATCGCGCGACCTGCCGCATCTCGGCCCAGCACATCGCGAACTGGCTCCATCACGGCGTCGTCTCGCGCGCCGAGGTCGAGGAGGTGCTGCGCCGCATGGCGGCCGTGGTCGATCGCCAGAACGCGGCCGACCCGGCCTATCGGCCGATGGCGCCCGCTTTCGACGGGGTGGCCTTTGCGGCGGCCTCGGCGCTGGTGTTCGAGGGGCGCGCCCAGCCCTCGGGCTATACCGAGCCGGTCCTCCACGCCTGCCGGCTGGCGCGCAAGGCCGAGCTCGCGCGCGCCCTCAGGAACGCGGGTTGAGGCGCAGCGACAGGCACGACATCCCGCCATCGAGGCGCGCGCATTCGGTGTTGCCGACCGGGCGCACGCGCAGCCCAGTGGCGGCGATGGCCTCGGCCGTGCGCGCAAATCCCGCGGGCATGATGACCGCATCGTTGAAGCGGATCACATTCGCCGCCGCCTCCTCGCCTTCGGGGACGAATAGGACACGGTAGCCCGCAAAGCAGCCCGAGGCCGCGAGCCTGCGGGTCGCAAGCACCGTCTCGGGGTCGATCAGCGCGCAATCGGTCTTGAAGTGCAGGACACCGGGCGGCGTCTCGACCTCGCGCACCGTGTGCCCCCAATCCGCGACCGCCGTGCGGAGTGCGGCGACGCCTGCCGCATCCGTGCGTGCCGAGCGGCCGACCAGCACCTCGCGCCCGGTCCAGAGGATGTCGCCCGCCTCGATCCGCGCGGGCGGATCGAGGCGGCGCAGATCGGCGAAAAGCGCGCCGAGGGTCGGGGCCATCTCGGCGACCTCACCCAGCCGCGAGGGCGCGCCCGGCGCCATCAGCACCGCCCCTTCGGGCAGGCAGAGCGCGGTATCCTCGACAAAGAGCGCATCGGGAAAGGCCTCGAGCGGGTCGAGCACGATGACCTCCGCCCCCGTCTCGCGCAGGGCCGCGATGTAGTCGTCATGGTCGCGCAGCATCCGGCCCAGATCGGGCGCGCCGGTGTCGACCGCGCGCAGCCCCTCGGTGACGGACCGCCCCGGGCGGCGGGTGACGGCGTGGGTGAAATGGGTGGCGGGGTGGGTCATCTCGCATCGACCTCGATCAGGACGGGGCCACCGTCGGGGGCGGGCGCGGCGCAGGCGGCGGCGACGGCCTCGGGGGTGGCGGGGACGGGGCGGTGGGGGATCGCGCAGGCCTGCCCGATGGCGGCGAAGTCGGGTGGGGTCGGATCGCAGCCAACGACCGGGGCGCCGGCGCCCGCCATCGCCTCGGCGATCTCGCGATAGCCGCGGTTGTTCCAGATCACGAAGCGGATGCCGAGCCCCTCGTCGCGCGCGCACATCAGCTCGGCCAGGCTGAACTGCGCGCCCCCGTCGCCCGCGAGGCAGACGACCGGCGCGCCGGGCCCGAGGCCGACAGCCGCCCCGATCGCGGCCGGGATCGCATAGCCGAGCGCGCCATAGCCCGTCGCCGCATTGAACCAGCCGCCGGGGCGGGGGGCATCGTGCCAGAGGTTGCCGGCATAGACGGGCTGCGTCGAATCGCCCACGATGGGTGCTTCGGGCAGCGCACGCGCGATCGCGCCGAGGATCGCGGCCTGCGCGCGCATCGCGCCCGAGAGGTCGGCCCAGGCGCCCGCGCGCGCCGCCGAAGCCCGCGCCGCCCCATCTGCGGCCCCTGCCCCGGCCCCAAGGGCCGCGCCAAGTGCCGCAAGCCCCGCCCCGGCGTCCGCCGTGATGGCGACCTCGGCCGGGTGGCGCGCGAGCTGCTCGGGGCAGATGTCGATGCGCACAAGCCCCGCCATCGGCGCCATGCCGCCCGTCACATACATGTCGTAGTCGGTCTGGCCGAACTCCGTCCCGACCGCGAGGACGGCATCAGCGCCCGCGATCAGGGCGCGCACCGCCGGCAGGCTCGGCGAGGCGGGCACGGCCAGCGGATCGGCGTGCATGATCCCGCGCGCGTTCGTCGTCATCACGACCGGCGCGCCCAGCCTGCGCGCAAGCGCAATCAGCGCCCCCGCCGCCCGCCGCGCCCCACCGCCCGCGAGGATGACCGGAGCGCGCGCGCGCCCGAGCCGCGCCGCCGCCTCGCCCACCGCGGCCGGATCGGGCGCAGGCGGCGCGGGCGGGGCCGCGATCGGGCCGAGCGCGGGCGCCGCCATCCCCATCACGTCGAGCGGCACCTGCAGATGCACGGGCCCCGGCCGGCCCGAGCCCAGCCGCCCGAGCACCTCGGCCAGCGCGGGGCCGAGATCCTCGGGGCCATCCACATGCCGCGAGAGCACCGCGACCCCGGCCGCGAGCGCGTGCTGGTCGGGCAATTCGTGCAGATGGCCAAGCCCGCGCCCGAGGCTCGCGCGCGCATTCACCCCCGAGACGACGAGCATCGGCACCGAATCGGCGCGCGCCTGCGCCATCGGCGTAAGGATGTTCGTGACCCCGGGCCCTGTGATGACGAAAGCCACGCCGGGCCGGCCCGTGGCGCGCGCATAGCCGTCGGCCATGAAGCCCGCGCCCTGTTCGTGGCGCGGCGTCACATGGCGCAGCCCCGCCACCGCAAGCCCGCGATAGAGCTCGATCGTGTGCACGCCGGGAATGCCGAAGACGACCCCGACGCCCGCCCGCTTTAGCGCCAGCGCCAGCGCCTCGCCCACCGTCGCCATCGCGCCCCCTTTTCTGCCCTCGGCGCCGCGCGCCTGCCTGCGGTTCGGGCAGGATCATGCGCGCCGCGCAAGCATTGGGCAAGCCGGGCCGCGCGCACCCCGCGGATGCGGCGCGGCTTGACCCGCCCCGCGCCGGCGCGCAAAGTGATCGCCATCACATCCCCCCGGCCATCCGTCCGGGGCATAATGGAGGCAAGCATGAAGAACTTCCTTATCGGCCTTGCGGCGGCAACGGCGCTCGCGCTGCCCGCGGCTGCGGCCGACCTTGGCGGGCGCGTCCTCAAGATCGGCTCGGACACCACCTATCCGCCGCACGAATTCATCGAGGACGGGGTCGTCAAGGGCTTTGACGTCGATGTCGTGGCCGAGATCTGCGCGCGCATCAACTGCCAGCCCAACTGGGTCTCGACCGCCTGGGACGGCATCTTCGCGGCGCTGGCGGCGGGTGAGTTCGACATGGTCGTCTCGGGCGTCACCATCACCGAAGAGCGCGACAAGATCGTCGACTTCTCCGACCCCTACATCATCGTCGAGCAGGGCGTGCTGATGCGCGTGGCCGATGCCGGCAAGACGATCGACGACTTCAAGAGCGGCGCGATGAAGCTCGCCTCGCAGAACGGCACGACGAACGCCGCCCTTGGCGAGGAACTCGTCGGGCGCGACAACCTCGCGCTGTTCGATGCCTTCAACAATGCGGTCGTGGCGCTCCAGAACGGCGATGTCGACGGCGTCATCATCGATTCGACCTCGGCCGCGGCCTATGAGCAGGAATTCGCGGGCCAGCTGACGGTCGGCATCACGGGCCTGTCGTCCGACCCCCTCGGCCTCGTCTTCCAAGAGGGCGACGCGCTCCAGGACGCCTTCAACGAGGGGCTCGCCGCGATCAAGGCCGATGGCACGCTCGATGCGCTCGTGCTCAAGTGGTGGCCGAAGTGATCTGAGACGGGCCGCCGGTCCGCCGGCGGCCCCCCTTCGCGAGGCGGGCGCATGCACCCCATCCTGTTCTGGCTCCGGGGCATGCGCGCGAGCAACCTCGTCTTTCTCTTTGCGGCGCCCGTCATCATCTGGCTGCTCGCGACGTCGCGCAACTATGGCCCGGCCCTCGTCGCCGTCCTCGGGGTCGAGGACAACGCGACCGACCTTCTCGCCGCCTTCGCGATCGTGGCGACGGCCGCAATCGCGGGCGTCGTGGGGGCGATCAAGCTCATCCGGGCACTGAGGCCCGACCAGTCGCCCGCGTTGGTGGCGCGCCAGCGGCGCCAGGCGCTCTGGGCGTTCGGGGTGCAGACGGTGCTGCTTGCGGCGCTCTCGCGGCTGCCGGTCCTCGACCCTTACGCCACCTCGGTCGCCCTCAACATCACCGATCCGCGCAACGTCACCTGGATCCTCGTCGTCGATCAGAACTTCCGCCTCGACCCGGCGTTCGAGGCCTGGTTCCTGCCCGCCGCCCATCGCGCGGTCTGGCTCGGGGCGCTGGTGGCGGCCGGCTCGGCGGGGTTCGCGGCGCTGCCGCAGCGGCTGCATCGCGGCCTTGCGGGCGGTGCGGTGCTCTGGGCGCTGCTCGCGCTGAACCTCTGCCTTGCGTTCTTCTTCCTCATGGTCGCGCATGCGGGCTTTGCGACGGGGCTGATGGTGACCTTGCGCGCGGCGGTGTTTGCCTATCTCGGGGCGTCGGTGCTGGGCCTTGTCTGGGCGTTCTGCGGGCGGCTCAAGCCCTCGGCGCGCGCGAGCCGGATCATGACGGGGATCGGGATCGTGGCGCTGGGCGTCGCGGTCTGGCACGGGATGAAGCCCGAGGCCGAGGTGGTGCTCGCGGGCACCCTCGAGGGACGCATCGGCATCGTCGCGGGCACCCCGCAGGGCCTTGCCGATACGGTCCGCTATGGCGATTTCCTGCCCGAGCCGCCGGCCGAGCCGCTGCGCATCCGCTCGCTCGGGAGCGTCGAGCAGGCGCTCGACCTCATCGCCGCGGGCACGCTGTCGGGGGCGGTGCTGCCGGTGGCGGCGGCGGGCGATCTGCCCGTGATCTGGGCGACGTCCTA
This sequence comes from Gemmobacter sp., assembly GCA_030834485.1. Lineage (GTDB taxonomy): Bacteria > Pseudomonadota > Alphaproteobacteria > Rhodobacterales > Rhodobacteraceae > JAUREX01. The sequence goes on along the minus strand of JAUREX010000003.1, from coordinate 9,972 downwards.
TCTGCCGACGACCGACCGCGCGGTCATGATCGGGGGGGCGGTGCTCGCGTTCCTGTCGCTCGTGATGGTGCTGATCGGCAAGATCACGGGGGGCCATCCGCTCGCGGTCTTCGCCGATTTCTTCGTCGACACGATCCGGGGCGTGCCGATGCTCGTGATCATCCTCTATGTCGGGCTGCCACTCGCGGGGGCGATCAAGAACGGCACCGGCGGGGCGATCGACATCGACATGATGACCCGCGGCATCATCGCCATCGCGATCGGCTATTCGGCCTATATGGCCGAGATCTTCCGCGCCGGCATCGAGGCGATCCCCAAGGGCCAGATCGAGGCCGCGCGCACGCTCGGGCTGCACGAGGTGCAGATCGCGCGCTTCATCGTCATCCCGCAGGCGATCGCGATCGTGCTTCCGGCACTTGGCAACGAATTCATCGCGATGCTCAAGGATACCTCGCTCGTCTCGATCCTGTCGGTGCGCGACATCACCCAGCGCATGCGCGAGTTCCAGGCGCAGAGCTTCCTCGCGTTTGAGCCGTTCAATTCCGCGGCCCTCATCTATGTGCTGCTGACGCTCATCGCGGCATCGGGGATCAAGTCGCTCGACCGGATCGTGAACCGCTCGCGCGGGTCGCACTGAGGGCGCGATGCAGCCCGGCACCTGGTATGAGGCGACCGCGGGCGCCCCGCCCGCGACCGACCCGCCCGAGGCGGTCGCGGGGGCCGAGGTCGATGTCGCGATCATCGGCGGGGGGCTTGCGGGGCTGTGGCTTGCCGGGGCGCTGGCGCGTGCGGGTGCGCGGGTCGCCTGCCTCGAGGCCGGCGCGATCGGGGCGGGGGCATCGGGGCGCAACGGCGGCTTTTGCAGCGCGGGCTGGGCCTGCGGGGCGCGCGACCTCGTGGCGCTCGTCGGCCCGGCCCATGCCGCGCGCCTCGAGGAGGCCGCGGTCGCGGGGCGCGAGGCGATGGCGCGGCGCGCCTTCGCCGATCCGGGTTTGCAGGCGCGCCGCGGGATCCTGACGCTCGGCCTCTGGCCCGATCCCGCGCTGCCGCTGGGGCCCGAGGCGGTCGCGGCGCGCGTGCGTGGGCCGCGCTATCGCGCCGGCGCCGAGGACGCGGCGGGGTTTCACTTTCACCCGCTGCGCCTCTTGCAGGCGCTGGCGGAGGAGACGCGCGCGGCAGGCGCGCGCATCGTCGCGCATTGCCCCGCCCTGCCCCGCCCGCGCGCGCCGGGGTGGGAGGTCGCGGGCCCCGCCCTGCCCGCCCCGATCCGTGCGCGCGCGGTCGTGCTGGCGACGGGCGGCTACGGGCTGGGCGACCTGCCCGACCTCGGGCGCATCTTGCTGCCCATCCGCACCTTCATCGCCGTGACCGGGCCCGCGCCCGGGATCATCGCCGCCCATGTCCCGACGGACGCGGCCGTCTCGGACACGCGCCGGGCGGGGAATTACTTTCGCCGCCTGGCGGACGGGCGGCTCTTGTGGGGGATGGGCATCTCGGCCTTCGGCACCGACCGGGCAGAGCGGATCGCGGCGCGGGCGGCGGCCGACCTCTCGGCGCATCTGCCCGCCCTCGCGCGCGATCTCAAGGCGGCGGGCGTGGGCTTCGATTTCGCCTGGTCGGGCGTCATGGCCTATGCGCGCCACTTCATGCCCTTCGTGCGGGCGGGGCGCGACGGGCTGCACCTGCTCGCGGGCTTCGGCGGCCACGGGATGAACACCGCCCCAGCCGCGGCCGAGGCGCTGGCGCAGGCGCTCGGGGGGGATGGGGGCGCGCTTGCGCCGTTTGACGCGATCCCCGCGCCGGCGGTGCATGGCGTCCTCGGGCGGCTCTCGGCCGAGGCGCATTACCGCGCGCTGCGCCTGCGCGACCGTCTGTCCGAGGCCGCGGCCTAGGCCCCGCCGCGCAGCGCCGGCAGGCCGACGCCCGTCGCCTCGAAGCCGCCATCGACCGCGATGATCTGTCCCGTCACATAGGACGCCTCCGGCCCGCAGAGAAAGGCGATCATCGCCGCGATCTCATCCTCGCTGCCATAGCGGTTGAGGGGGATCGCGTCGTGATAGGCCGCGATGATCTCGGGCGTGTGCACCGCCATCGCAAGCTTGGTGCGCACCGGGCCCGGGCAGACGCAGTTGACGCGCACGCCCGCCTCGCCCAGCTCCGCGGCCTGCTGGCGCGTCAGCTGGATCACCGCGCCCTTCGAGGTGCCATAGGCGACGCGCAGCGTGCTCGCCCTCAGCCCCGAGATCGAGGCGATGTTGACGATCGCGCCCCGCGATGCGCAAAGCGCCGGCGCCGCCGCCTGCGAGACGAGGTACACGCCGTCGAGGTTGGTCGCCATCACGCGGCGCCACATCTCGAAATCGGTCTGTCCGAGGGGCGCGAACTCGGCCACCGCGGCATTGTTCACGAGCGCATCGAGCCGCCCGAAGCGGTCCGTGACCTCGGCCATCATCGCCGCGACCGCGGCCGGGTCCGAGACGTCGCAGACGATCCCCGCGGCACCTTCGACCCCCGCGGCGGCCTCGGCCAGGGCGGAGGCGTCGCGGTCGATCATCGCGACGGCGTGGCCCTGCGCGGCAAGCCGGCGCGCTGCCGCCAGCCCGATGCCCCGCGCCGCGCCGGTGACAATCGCGACCCGGCCCGACATCAGAGCCCCAGCGCGGCGAAATCGGCCGCGTCGTGGCGCTCGCGCAATTGCTCGTCCGGCGCGCCATAGGTGCGGTTCACGACCCGCCCGCGCCGCACTGGGGGCCGCGCGTCGATCGCGCGCGCCCAGCGCTGGACATGGGCATAGCGCGCCACATCGAGAAAGGTCGCGGCATTGTAGAGCCGGCCGAGCGCAAGCTGCCCATACCAGGGCCAGATCGCGATGTCGGCGATGGAATAGTCGCGCCCGTTGATGAACTCGACCTCCGCGAGGCGCCGGTCGAGCACGTCAAGCTGGCGCTTGGTCTCCATCGCGAAGCGGTTGATCGGGTATTCCCATTTCTCGGGCGCATAGGCGTAGAAATGGCCAAAGCCGCCGCCCAGATAGGGCGCGCTGCCCATCTGCCAGAAGAGCCACGAGAGCGTCTCGGCCCGCGCAGCACCCCCCGCCGGCATGAAGGCCCCGAAACTCTCGGCCAGATGCAGAAGGATCGCGCCCGATTCGAAGACGCGCACCGGCTCTGCCCCGCGCCGGTCGAGAAGTGCGGGGATCTTGGAGTTGGGATTGACCGCGACGAACCCCGACGAGAATTGCGCCCCCGTCCCGATATCGATCAGCCAGGCGTCGTATTCCGCCTGCGCATGGCCGAGGGCGAGCAACTCCTCGAGCAGGACGGTGACCTTGACCCCGTTGGGCGTGCCCATCGAATAGAGTTGCAGCGGATGGCGCCCCACGGGCAGCGCGGCCTCATGCGTGGGCCCCGCGATGGGGCGGTTGGTGCTGGCGAAGCGGCCGCCGTTCTCCTTGTCCCATATCCAGACCTCGGGGGGGGTGTAGGGGGCGGTCATGCACGCTCTCCGCTGCGAAGGATACCGGCGCCAGAGGTATCCCGCCCGCCCGCAGGCGCAAGGGGCAAAGGGACGATCTGTCGCCTTGCGCCGGGGAGGCACCGCGCCAGAGTGCGGCCGCGGTCAGAAAGGCAAAACGGATGAGCGAGACGGCAGCGGACACGACTCATGGCCTCTTCTTCGAGGTCGAGATGAAGCCCGGCCACATGGACCATTATTTCGCCCATGTGGACATGCTGCGCCCCGTCCTCGCGCAGCACACAGGGATGCGCTGGATCGAGCGGTTCCGCCCCGATGGGCGCGAGGACGCGCTACTCTCGCACCAGCTGTGGGAGAGTGAGGCGGCGCTGGCCGGCTGGCGGCGCGATGCGCTGCACCGCCGCTCGCAGGCGGCTGGGCGCAAGGTGCATTTCGCCGACTATCGCATCCGCGTGGCACCCCGCATCCTGCACCTCGAAGGGGGCGCGGTGGCCGAGATGCCGGTCGCGGCGGATGCGCGCCTTCTGCTCGCGGTCTATGCGGCCGCGCCCTTTGCGCTGCCGGGGGCGGCGTGGTTTGCAAGCGTCGTGCGCGAGGGGTCGTGCCTTGCGCTCGCGGAGATGGCCGACGACGGGGCGGCCCGCGCCACCGCGCGCGATGCGGCCGCGCAGGCGGGCGTGCGCGCGGCCTCGGTCTTTGCCGTGACGCGCGACTATGGGATGTTCCGCCGGACCGAGGCGCCCGAGCCCTGAGGGGGCGCCCTCAGCCGCCTGCGCCCCGCGCAGTCGTTCCGGCCCGCGCGCGGCGCGCGAGATAGGCGCCGTAGTCGGTCTTGCCGAACACCGCCGCCCGCGCCGCAAGCGCGTCTGCGTCGATCCAGCCCATCTCGAAGGCGACCTCATCCGGCGCGCCAAGCTGTAGGCCCTGCCGTTCGGTCAGGGTGCGCACGAAATTGCCCGCATCGAGGAGCGAGGCGTGCGTGCCCGTGTCGAGCCACGCAAAGCCTCTGCCCATCCGCTCGACCGTCAGACTGCCCTCGGCGCGGTAGAATTCGAGCAGATCGACGATCTCAAGCTCACCGCGGGCCGAGGGGCGGACGGCGCGGGCGAAATCGGGCGCGCGGCCATCGAGGAAATAAAGCCCCGTCACCGCGAAATCCGACGGTGGCCGGGCGGGCTTCTCAAGCAGCGCGCGCACACGCCCGTCGGGGGCGAAATCGACGACGCCGTAGCGTTCGGGATCGGCGACGCGATAGCCAAACACCGTCCCCCCCGCCCCGCGCGCCCCCGCCGCCGCCAGGAGCGCAGGCAGGCCGTGGCCGAAAAAGATGTTGTCGCCGAGGATCATCGCCGAGGGCGCGCCCGCAAGGAAATCGCGCGCGAGCAGATAGGCCTGCGCGAGCCCCTCGGGCGCGGGCTGCACGATCCACTCGAAGGCGACGCCCCACTGGCTGCCATCGCCCAGCAGGCGGCGGAACTGGGGCTGATCGTCAGGCGTCGTGATGATCGCGATCTCGCGCATGCCCCCGAGCATGAGGACCGAGAGCGGATAGTAGATCATCGGCTTGTCGTAGACCGGCAGAAGCTGCTTCGAGACGCCCATCGTGATGGGCCAGAGCCGCGTGCCCGACCCGCCCGCGAGGATGATGCCCTTGCGCGCGCTCATGCCGCGGCCCTCAGCGCGGCGATGGCGCCCGGCAGATGGGCGCGCCAGTCGGGGCGGGCGAGGCCGAAGGCGCGCTCGAACCCGGTGCAGTCGAGGCGCGAATTGGCCGGCCGGCGCGCCGGGGTCGGATAATCGGCGGTCGCGATCTCCTCGACCGCGATATCCATCGCGGCGGCGGCGAAGATCGCGCGCGCGAACTCGGCCCAGCTCACATCCGGGGCGCCCGCGAAATGATGCGTCCCGCCCGGATGCCCCGCGACAAGGGCGCGGGCGGCGACGAAAACCGCCTCAGCGAGCGCCGCGGCCGGGGTCGGCCCGCCCCGCTGGTCGGCGACGACGCGCACCAGGGGCCGCGCGGCCCCCGCACGCAGCATCGCGGCCACGAAATTGCCGCCCGCGCCCGAGAATACCCAGCTTGTGCGCAGGATCAGATGGCGCGCCCCGCTTGCGCGCAGCGCGACCTCGCCGCCAAGCTTGGTGCGCCCATAGGCGCTCAGCGGGCCTGTCGGGGCATCGGGCGGCTGCGGCGCGCTGCCGGTGCCGGCCAGCACATAATCGCTCGACAGATGCACGACCGGCAGGCCGCGCGCGGCGGCCGCCCGCCCGATCGCGCCCGGCGCGTCGGCGTTGATGCGCCGCGCGAGGTCCTCCTCGGCCTCGGCGCGGTCGACGGCGGTATGGGCGGCCGCGATCACCACCGCATCGCAGCCCGCCTCGGCCACGCGGCGCGCACAGGCGTCGGGGTCGGCCAGATCGGCCGCCTCGCGCCCGAGAAAGCGCGCGCCGACATCCCCGGGCACCGCCGCTGCCATCGCGCGCGCCACCTGCCCCGTGCGGCCGAAGACCAGCACCCTCATGCCGCGCCTCTCGTGCCGAGGCGCGCGCCCACCCCGCTGCGCCCCAGAAGCGGGCGCCACCATGCCTCATGCGCCAGATACCACGCCACCGTCCGCTCGAGCCCCTCGGCAAGCGTCACCTCGGGCCGCCAGCCGAGCTCGGTGCGGATGCGGGCGGGGTCGATCGCATAGCGCAGATCGTGCCCTGGGCGGTCGGCGACGAAGGTGATGAGCCGCGCATGGGGCGCGCCCTCGGGCCGGAGCCGGTCGAGGATCGCGCAGATCGTGCGCACGATGTCGATGTTGCGCGCCTCGGCCTCGCCCCCGATCGCATAGGTCCGCCCCGGCACCCCGCCCTCGAGCACGGAGAGGAGCGCGCGCGCATGATCCTCGACAAAGAGCCAGTCGCGCACATTCGCGCCCGTGCCATAGACCGGGATCGGCCTTCCGTGCAGCGCGTTGAGGATGACGACCGGGATCAGCTTTTCGGGGAAATGGAAGGGGCCGTAATTGTTCGAGCAATTGGTGACGATGACCGGCAGGCCCCAGGTCGCCCCCCAGGCGCGCGCGAGGTGGTCAGACGCCGCCTTGGTCGCGGCATAGGGGCTGCGCGGGGCGTAGGGCGTGCCCTCGTCAAAGCGCCCCTCGGGGCCGAGATGGCCAAAGACCTCATCGGTCGAGACATGGACAAAGCGGAAGCCGGCAGGCCGCCCCGCCCCTTCCGAGGCCGTGCGCGCGGCCTCGAGCAGGTTGAAGGTGCCCGTCACATTCGTCTCGACGAAGGCCGCGGGGCCGTCGATCGAGCGGTCGACATGGCTCTCGGCCGCGAGGTGGATGACCGCCTCGGGGCGGTGACGGGCGAAGATGCGCGCCAGCGCGCCGGGGTCGCGGATGTCGGCATGCTCGAACGCATAGCGCCCCGATTGCGCGACCGACGCCACATTCTCGAGGCAGGCGGCATAGGTCAGCGCATCGAGGTTCACGACCTCGTGCCCCGCCGCATCGGCCGCGCGCACGACGGCCGAGCCGATGAACCCCGCGCCCCCGGTGACGAGAACCCTCATGCCGCACCTCCGAAGGGGCTGGCCCAGTCGGCGAAGGCGGGTGCGTCGGCGTCGCGGGGCGAGAGGATCGGGGCGCGGCCCACAAGCGGCCAGTCGATCCCGCAGCTGTCCCAGCGGACGGCGCCCTCGCACCCCGGATCATAGGGGGCCGAGCAGCGATAGACGATCTCGGCGCCGTCGCAGAGCGTCAGGAACCCGTGCAGGAAGCCCGCGGGGACAAAGAGCTGCACGCCGTCGTCGGCGCCGATCTCGACCCCCGCCCAGCGGCCGAAGCCGGGGCTGTCGGGGCGGGCATCGACGATCGCGTCATAGACCGCGCCGCGCACGCAGCGCACGAGCTTGGCCTGCGCCGCGGGCGGGCCCTGATAGTGCAGCCCCCGCAGCGTGCCCGCGGCAAGCGAGGCCGAATGATTGTCCTGCACGAAGGCAATATCCAACCCGGCCGCCGCCATCCGCGGGCCGTGCCAGACCTCGGCGATCCAGCCGCGCGCATCGGCGTGGCGGCGTGGCCGCATGAGGAAGGGGACGGCGGGATCGAGCCGGTCGCGCGCGGGATCGAGAAGGGGAAGGGCGATGTGCAATGGTTTCGGACAATGAAAGGCTTCAATGCTCTCCTCATAGCGCGTCCGGGGCGCCGAGGCGAGCGAAAACCGCCGCTCAGGCGCGCGGATGGGCGGCGCGATAGACCTCGATCAGCCGCGCCGCATCGACCGCCGTATAGACCTGCGTGGTCGAGAGCGAGGCATGGCCGAGCAACTCCTGGATCGTGCGCAGATCGCCCCCGGCCGCGAGCAGATGCGTCGCGAAGGAATGGCGCAGCGCGTGCGGCGTCGCGGTTGCGGGCAGGCCGAGGCGCGCGCGCAGCCCCGCCATCGCGCCCCGGACCGCCCGCCCGTCGAGCGCGCCGCCGCGCGCGCCCAGAAAGAGCGGCCCCTCGGGCAGGATCGGATGGGGGCAGAGGCGCGCATAGGCCGCGACCGCCGCGCGCGCGGCCGGCAGGACGGGCACGGGCCGCTCGCGCCCGCCCTTGCCGCGGATGCGCAGCACCTCGGGCAGAGGATGGTCGCGCCCGCGCAGCCCGAGCGCCTCGGAAACCCGCAGCCCCGCCGCATAAAGAAGCGTCACCACCGCCGCGTCGCGCGCCGCAATCCAGGGCTCGGCCGGGCCCGCCCCCGCCTCGGCCAGAACATCGCGCGCGGCCTCTTCCGACAAGGGTCGGGGCAGGCGGCGGCGGTGGCGCGGCGCGCGCATCGCAAGGGCGGCGGTCGCATCCGCCCCGGTCCGGTCGGCAAGCCAGCGGGTGAAGGTCTTGACGGCCGAGAGCCGCCGCGCGATCGAGCGCGCCGCGACCCCGCGCCCCTGCTCATGCGCAAGAAAGGCGCGCAGATCGGCCTGCGTGACGGCCGCAACGCCCGCAGGTGCCGGCGGGGCGCCGAGGTGGCGGGCGAGGAACCCGAGATAGAGCCGCAGATCGGTACCATAGGCCGCGACCGTCGCCGCGCGCGCCCCCCCGAGTGCTGCGATCTGCCCGAGCCAGTCGGCAAGTGCTGCGCGGGTCGCGGGCGCGATGTCGGATCCCTCGTCGCCCGCCATCCCCCGGCGCGCCCCTAGCGCAGGAGCCGCCCGAGGAGCCGCCCGGACACCGCCGCGAGGAACGCCACCAGATCGACGCCCTGCTGGGGGGTGAACTGATCGGGGTCGGCCGCGCCGAGCGCGAGCATCGCCGGCCCCCGCCCCGCGCCGAGGTCGAGCGCGAGCAGCGCCTCGGAGGCGACGGGCGCGCCGTCATAGAGAACCGCCGAGCCCTGCGGCGCGAGGCGCAGCGTCACCCCGCGGCGCGGCGCGCCCATGTAGTCGGCGACGAAACCGGCCTCGACCGTGACAAAGCCCGGGCAGTCGCGCAGATCGCCCGCCTCATCCTCGATCACGACCCGCGCGGCATCGACGCGCAGCACGCCCGCGACGGGGCCGGCGACGGCCGCGCCAAAGGCGGCCGCGTCATCGGCCTCCGAGAGGTGGACGACGGCGCGGTGGATCATGTTGGTGCCGGCGACATTGTCATAGGCCGTCGCGATCACGCTGCGGTGCATGTCGCGCAATTCGGCGATATGCGTCTCGAGCCGCTGCATCGCGGCCGCGCGCAGATCGACGATGTTGCCCCCGCGCGCGGCATCCTGCGCCGAGACGAGCACGCGCATCAGCTCGGCGTCGTCGAGCACCAGCGCCGGGTCGGCCATGATGCTGTCGCGCAGATCCTCGGGCAGAGCGCCGATCGGTTCCATCGTCCCCCCTTTCAGAGGATCTTCTGCCCTGTCCGCGCCCAGTCGGCCATGAACTGCTCGAGCCCGCGGTCGGTCAGCGGATGCTGGGCGAGCGCGCGGATCACCGCGGGCGGGGCGGTCATCACATCCGCGCCGATCTTCGCGGCCTGCGCCACATGGTTCACGGTGCGGATCGAGGCCGCGAGGATCTGCGTCTTGAAGCCGTAATTGTCGTAGATCGTGCGGATGTCGGCGATGAGGTCCATCCCGTCGAGGTTGATGTCGTCGAGCCGCCCGACGAAGGGCGAAATGTAGGTGGCCCCCGCCTTGGCCGCCACCAGCGCCTGATTGGCCGAAAAGCACAGCGTGACATTGACCATCCGCCCCTCGGACGACAGGACATTGCACGCCTTGAGCCCGTCCCACGTCAGCGGCACCTTGACGGCGATGTTGGGTGCGATCCCCGCCAGCCGGCGCCCCTCGGCGATCATCTCGTCGGCCTTGAGGGCTACGACCTCGGCCGAGACGGGGCCCGGCACGATCGCGCAGATCTCGCGCGTGACCTCGATGATGTCGCGCCCCGACTTGAGGATGAGCGAGGGGTTCGTCGTCACCCCGTCGACCATGCCGAGGTCGGCAAGCTCGGCGATCGCGGCGACGTCTGCGGTGTCG
>JAUREX010000039.1 GCA_030834485.1 Gemmobacter sp. | reverse complement strand
CGTGCCCCAATGATCGCGATGTTTGCTCCAAGACTTGCGTCGGACATGGGCGCACGCGAGGTTCTTCAACAGCCGTAGAACAGACTCCCGTGGCGAAGGTCCCGCAGTGCCGGGCCATGCGGGCGTCGTGACCGTCGCCCCCGGCCCGGCCGCGGGCGAGATGAGCGTGCGCCTCGACGGGGTGACGGTCGCGATCGTGGCGGGCGCGCCGGACCTTGCGCCGGGCGACATCGCGATCGAGCACGCGCTGCCCGATGCCGACCTCTGGCGGGCGGGTTAGCGGCGGCTCTCGATCTCGCGCAGGATCTCGGCGGCCCATTCGCCGACGATGGGCAGGATCTCGAGCCGGGCGAGCCACCAGCCGAGGACCGAGACCAGAAGGCTCGCCCCAAGCGCGGTGCCGAGCCCGAAGGCAAGCCCGCGCGCGAGTTGCCAGCCGAGCGTCGCGATCGGCCCCGGCCGGCGCGCGAGTTCGCGCCGCAGCGCCTCGACCGCGGCGACAAGCTCTTCGGTGTCGGGCGCGCTCATGCGGTCGCCCAGGGTTCGGGGGCGCGCGCATAGGGCAGATAGAGCGGATGGCGCGGGTCGCCCGCCTGCGTCAGCCCCAGATGCCAGAGCGCATGGCCCGCCCCGCGCAGCATCGCCGCCACCGCCGCGCCGCGCCCCAGATGCGCCCCATGCGCCCCCCAGCAGGCGATGATGCGATCCGCACCCCCGGCCGCGCGCAGGATCGCGGCGTCGTTGCCCGCGCCCACCGGCTCGGGATGGGCGCGCATCGCGCGCGGGTCGGTCGCGCGCAGCGCGAAGATGTTCGCGACGCCAAAGCCGCCATAGCCCATGGCGCGCGCGCGCCGCTCGCAGCGTTCGACCGTCGGGTCGTTCTCGACCTCGGTCGCGGTCGAGGGGTTGAGCGCGACGAAGAGGAGCCGCGGCCCCCCGGACCAGATGCGCTCGAGCGCGAAGCGATAGGCCATGCAGGGTGAATAGAGCGCGCGGCTATCGGCGTCGCCCTTGCGATGGGTGCGCTCGATCATGCCGGCGGCAGGGCGGCGCGCGGATCGTGCCGCGCGAGCCTGCCGAGCAGGAAATCGACATCCGCGCGCCCGGCCGCGTTCAGCGCCCCGCCCGGCCGGCGCTGCCCCTCATGCGCGATGACGCCGCGCCGCATCAGCACATGCTTGCGCACCGCCAGCCCGAGGCCCTGCTGCTGTTCATAGCGCAGAAGCGGCAGATGCGCATCAAAGAGGTCCTGCGCGCCCGAGCGGTCGCCCCGCGCATGCAGGCCGATCAGATCCACGAGCATGTCGGGAAAGGCATAGCCCGTCATCGCCCCATCCGCGCCGCGCACCATCTCGAAATCGAGGAAAAGCCCGCCGTTGCCGCACAGGATCGACAGCGCCCCGAGCGTGCCCTCGGCCTGCCAGCGCCGCAGCGTCCCGATCTTGTCGAGGCCCGGCCAATCCTCGTGCTTGAGCATCACGGCCGAGGGGTTTTCGGTGAAGATGCGCCGCAACACGCCCGGCGCCATCACGACGCCGAGCGTAAGCGGATAATCCTGCACCACCACCGGCACATCGGTGCCGACGGCGCCGATCGCCTCGGCGAAATAGGTCACGATCTGGTCGTCGGTCCGCAGCCCGGGGGTCGGCGCGATCATCACCCCGGCCGCGCCTGCCTCCATCGAGGCGCGCGCAAGCGCACGCATGGGCGCAAGCCCCGGCGCCGAGACGCCGACGACGACCGGCGTGCGCCCGGCGCGCGCCACGACGCGGCGCACGATGGCGATCGATTCCTCGCCCGTCATCTTGGGCGCCTCGCCCATGATCCCGAGGATCGTCAGGCCATCGGCCCCGGTCGAGAGGTAGAAATCGACCATCCGGTCGACCGAGGTCCAGTCGATCTGGCCATCGGGCAGAAAGGGTGTGACGGCAATCGGATAGACGCCGCGGGCGGAAGCATCGAGGGGCATGGGGAACTCCGTTCAGGCGGCGCGATGGTGGCTGCAGGGCGCAGCGCCGTCAACCCCGTGGCGGCGCGTCCGTGGCCTCGGCCTCCCACGCGGGCCCGGTCACGCCGACCGGCAGCACGACCGGCCCCTCGGGCGTCTCGGCGCGAAAGGCGCGAATCCCGAACACCGCGCCGAGCCGCGCGGGGTCGAGGACACCCCCCGGCCCGTCATGCGGCGCGCCGTCGGCGACGATCCGCCCCCCCGCCATCAGCACGATCCGCGTGCAGTGCCGTGCCGCGAGCGCGATGTCGTGGACGGTCGCGACCACCGCGCGCCCCTCGCGCGCAAGATCGGCCAGAAGCGCCATGCAGCGGATCTGCGCCGCCGGGTCGAGGCCCGCGGCCGGTTCGTCGGCCAGGAGAAGCGGCGTCGCTTGCGCGATCGCGCGCGCGAGCAGCACGCGCGCCGTCTCGCCGCCCGAGAGCGCATCGGCTCGCCGCTGCGCCAGCGCGCCGAGCCCGAGCCGCGCCATCGCCGCCCCGACCGCCCTGCCGCCGTCATCGCCAAGCCCCGCACGGCCCAGCGCCACCACCTCGGCCACCGCCACCGGCCAGGCGATCTCGCGCCCCTGCGGCAGGAAGGCCGCTGCGCGCGCCCGCCGTTCGGGCGCAAGGCGCGCGAGGTTCGATTGCCCCTCGTGCCGCTCGAGCCCGAGCGCCGCGCGCAAGAGCGTCGTCTTGCCCGCCCCGTTCGGGCCGAGCAGCCCCACGAACTCGCCCGGGCCTACCGCCAGCGTCGCGCCCGAGAGCACCTCGCGCCCGCCCCGCCGCACCGTCAGATCGCGCAGATCGAGCGTCATCATGCCCCCGCCGCGCGATGGCGCCAGATGAGGTGCAGAAAGAACGGCGCCCCCACCAGCGCCGTCAGCACCCCGAGCTTGAGGTCGCGCTCGGGCGCGATCAGCCGCACGCCGATGTCGGCCGCGAGCACCAGCGCCGCCCCGCCGAGCGCCGAGGCAGGCAGGAGCCGCGACGGCCGCGCGCCCACGAGCGGGCGCAGCAGATGCGGCACGACGAGGCCCACGAAGCCGATCGCGCCCGCGACCGCCGTCGCCGCCCCGACGAGCGCCGCCGTCCCGAGCACGATCCGCAGCCTCAGCCGCCGCAGATCGACCCCCATGCTCGCGGCCGCATCCTCGCCCAGCGTCAGCGCATCGAGGCCCCGCGCCGTCCCGGCGACGAGGAGCGCGCCGAGGGCGAGGAACGGCAGCGCGATCCAGACATGCACGACCGAGCGGTCGGCAAGCGAGCCCATCATCCAGAACACGATCTCGGCCGCCGCGAAGGGATTGGGCGAGAGGTTGAGGACAAGCGAGACGAGCGCGCCCGCCAGCGCCGAAATCGCGATCCCCGCGAGGATGAGGCCGAACGCCCCGCCGCGCGGCCCCGCGAGCGCGACCATCAGCACGACCGCGACCGCCGCCCCCGCCAGCGCCATCGCGGGCAGGATCAGCACATGCGCCGCCGCAAGCCCCGATTGCAGCGCCACGACCGCGCCGAGTGCGGCCGCCGGCGACACGCCGATCAGCCCCGGCTCGGCCAGCGGGTTGCGCAGATAGCCCTGCATCGCCGCCCCCGCGAGGCCAAGCGCCGCGCCGATCATCGCGCCGAGGACGGCGCGCGGCAGCCGGATCTCGCGCAGGATGAGGGATGCGGCCTCACCGCCCTGCCAGAACGCCGCGCCCGCCGGCCCGATCGCAAGCGAGGCGGCAAAAAGCGCCGCGACCAGCGCGCCGAGGGCTGCGAGCAGCTTCATTCGAGGTTCCCGATCGCGCGGCGCGCGGCCGCCATGGTCGCGACCGCGCGCAGGATGTGGGGCGTGCCGCAGAGCCAGTCGGCATCCGACACCTCGGCCGCGCGCGCCCCCGCCCGCACCGCGCGCAGCGCCGGATGCGACAGGATCTCTTCCGAGCGTGAGGCCCCCGGATAGGGCTCGGAGGTCACGATCAGATCGGGCGCGGCCAGCACCAGCCGCTCGAGCGGCAGCGTGCCGCCGCCGGTCACCCCCGCCTCGGCCCCGAGGTTGCGAAAGCCCGTGACGCGCAGGATGTCGTCGGCAAGCGTGCCTGCGCCCGGCGTGTAGCCGTTGGGGTAATAGAGGACCGCCGCCGCGCGCGCGCCCCCCGCGACCGACAGGGCCGCGAGGTCGGCCTCGAAGGCCGCGACCGCGCGCTCGGCCTCGGCCTCGCGGCCTAGTGCCGCGCCGACCGCGCGCAATTGCGCGGCGATGTCGCCAAGCCCCTGCGCCGGCGGCAACTCAACGATCGCAAAGCCGAGCCGGCGCAAGAGATCGACGCTGCCGCGCGCGGTGTAGGTCCCCGCCAGCACGAGGTCGGGGCGCATCAGGAACACCTCTTCGGCCCGCCCGCGGTTCAGCGCCAGCCCCGCCGCCTCGGCCGCCATGGCCGAGGCGCGCGGATCGGCCGCGAGCGCCGAGACCGAGACGAGCTGCCCCGGAGCCGCGAGCATCATCGCAAGCTGGTCGGTGCAGAGGTTGATCGAGACGACGCGGGCGGGTGGTGCTGCCGCGGCCGGCACCCCGACCGCGGCGCAGGCGAGCGCCAGCAACAGCGCCCCGATCCGCGCCCCGCCCATCTCAGAACGACCGCCGCAGCCCGACATAGAAGGCGCGGCCGGATGTGCCATAGCCCTCCCAGAGCTGATAGTCGGCATCGAAGAGGTTCTCGACGCGCAGATAGGCCTCGGTCCCGTCGGCGAAAAAGCGCCGGACCGTGGCATCGGCGACGGTATAATCGGGCAGCGTCTGGCGCTCGGCGACATGCCGCAGCCCGAGGCCCGCCTGCCAGCCCGCGCCGATATCGGCCTCGAGCCCGAGCGCGATCTGGTGGCGCCCGTAGATCGAGTTCCAGGTGTTGCCGGTGCTGATCGGGGGGTTGCTGCCCTCGGTCAGCGTATAGGCGCCGCGGAGCATGGCCGGCCCCAGCGGCAGCGCGCCCTCGATCTCGACCCCTTCGCGGCGCGTCTCGCCGGCGATCTGGATGTAGCTCGGGTAGACATAGTCGATGAGGTTGTCGGTCTCGATCCGAAAGAGGGTCGCGCGCAGCATCGCGCCACCCTGCCAGCTCCGCTCGATCCCGAGATCGAGCGAGCGGCTCTTTTCGGGCTCAAGCGTCGCGGTGCCGTAGGGGCCGAAGAGTTCATAGCCCGAGGGCGCGCGAAAGCCGTTCGCGGCCGAGGCGCGCAGGATCGTGTCCGCGCCCAGCCGGTGCGCCGCCGCGATCCGCCCCGTTGTCTGCCCGCCGAAGCGCGAATGTTCGTCATGCCGCAGCGTGAGCGCCAGATCGGTCGCGGGCCCGAGCGCCGCGCCCAGTTCGCCATAGGCGCCGCTGATCCGCGCGACCCCGTCGCCCGACGAGGTGAAGCCGCCGAAATCATCCTGCTGGGCGTAGCTCTCGCGCGTGGTGTCGGCCCCGAGGGTCAGGCGGCCGAGGGCGGTGTCGCGGCTGCCCTCCCAGCCGATCCGGGTGCGGCGGCCCTGGTAATCCTGCCGCGACGCGCCCCAGGCGGTCGAGCCCGAGAGGGTGCGGTCGATCGAGAAGCCGCTCGCCTCGAGCGTGTGGTCGAAGCCGAAGGCGCGCGCCTCGGCGAAGACGCGCAGCCCGCGCGAGGTTGCGGTGCTGCGCTCATCGGGTGTGCCGTCGCCGATCGGGAATTGCTCATCGTAATCGCCCGCCGTGCGCTCGACGAAGCCCGCAAGGCCGATCCGCCCCGTCTCGATCCCGCGCGCGGCGGTGATGGCAAGGCGCGTCGCGCGATAGCCGTCGGGCTCGGTGTTGCCCTCCTTGGCATCGGCGGCCGAAAAGCCCGAGCTGCGCAGCTGCGAGAGCGACAGCCCGACCTCATCCGCGCCCGACTTCATCCCGAAGGTCCAGGCGCCCGAGAGGGTCTTGTAGCTTCCGCCCTCGAGCGCGAGCGTCTGGCTCGTGCCCTCGCGCTCGGGCCGGGGGCTTTGCAGGCTCAGCACGCCCGCGACGGCCTGGCTGCCATAGAGCGCCGATTGCGAGCCCCGCAGCAGTTCGACCCGCCCGAGGCCCAATGTCGTCAGCCGCCCGAAATCATAGGCGACCTGCGGCCCCGAGGGGTCGGCGATGTCGATCCCGTCCCAGAGAACCTTGAGGTAGTTCTGGCTCGCCCCCCGCACGGTCAGGCCCGTGGTGGTGCCGATGGGCCCGCGCGCGAGGATCGAGACGCCCGGCACCGTCGCCAGCACCTCGGTCAGACGGGTCTGGCCGGCGTTGGCGATGGCGTCGGGGCCGATCACACTGACGGTCGCGCCGGTGCGGTCGGTCGTCGTCTCGGCGAGTTCGGCCGAGACCGTGATCTCGCCCAGATCGACGACGGGCGTCTGCGCGGCGGTCGGGAGCCCCGCGACCGAGGTCGCGACAAGGGCGGCGATGGGAAGGGGGCGCATCCTGCGCATGGGTCTGCCTTTCGGACGTGCCGCGCTGGCCCCCGAAAGGGGGTGCGGCGGGAGGATGGGGTCCTTGGAAAGGCAGCGCGCCCCTCCGCCGACGGTGAAGCGTCACCAAGGGCGGGGGTCCGCCTCCGGCCGCGCGCCCCGCACGGCGGAAAGGTGATCCCTTCGGCAGGTCTCCTGGCTCGCGGGTCGTCGCTCGGGCCGCCTTCCCGGGGTGGCTTGCGCGCCCCCAGTGGCATGTCTGGCCTTCGCTCGCCGCTTACAGTTGCGGGGGCAGCCACGGCATTGGCCCGGATGGGCCGCACCGCGTTCCCTTTTCATCCGGACGGGGCGCGTCGCCGCCCCCCGCACGAAACCGAAGTGACGAGAGTGTGAACCGCGCCGGCGCCACTGTCAAGCCGGGCTGACAGCTTCAGCGCCGGCCGTAATAGAGGCCGACGACATGCTCGGCCTCGGCGAAGAAGAGCCAGCGCGCGGCGAGCATCCCCGCGAGGTGCAAAAGGACCGCGAGCGCCCCGAGCAGATGCCCGGCCGGCAGCGCGACCAGCAGCACCGCCGGCACCACCGCCCCGGCCGCGAGCGCGATCAGCCGCAGCCGCGCGGCATGCTTGCGCCCCACCACATGGACCATCTCGCGCAAAAGGTAGTTGCGCCCCGTGTGCGGGGGCGCGAGCAGGCGCACCTTGCCGATCCGCCCGAGGCCGGTCGCGCTCTCGGCCGTGTCGGGACCTGCGGCAAAGCGCCGGTCGCCCATGTGCCAGTGCAGGGCGAGCGCGACCGCGAGCAGCGCGAAGAGCGGCCCCGCCGCGGCAACCTGCCCCGCGAGCAGCCCGCCGCCCGCAAGGGCTGCGAGCATGAAGACCGCGGGCGTCGTCCAGTGGTGCCAGCGCGGCACGCTGCGCAATTGCGCATAGATCATCGCGGTCGAAAACACGGTGAGGAGCGCAAGCCCCCCCCCGAGCGCGCCCAGCACCGGCAGCGGCCGGTCGAGGAATACCGAGCCGGCCGCGTGCGGCGCCATCACCGCGAAGGTCACGATCGAGAGGACGCCCTCGCGCGAGAGCCAGCTCGTGCGCCATTGCGAGAGCGCGCGCCACGCCCGCTCGGGGTGGCCGAGGTGGAAGGTCGCGGCCAGAAGCCCCCCGCCCGCAAGCCCGTAGGCCAGCGCCCAGAAGACGAAGCCGACCCAGCCCAGCGGCACCAGCGCGCCGAAGCCGAGCCAGACCATCAGCCCGAAGCCGAGCCCCGAGAGGACGGTGAAGAGGATGAGAGAGGGGGCAGGATGCATCAGATCTTTCCCAGCGTCCGGTCGAGCCAGCCCAGAAAGCCGCCCGCCCCTTCGGTCACGGGCTCGAGATAGGGGGCGAGGACGTCGAACTCGGGCAGCGCGTCGCGCGGGCGCGGCGGCAGATAGCGGTTCACGGGTTTGGTGCCCTGGTCGGGCATCAGCGCGAAGCCCTCGCGCTCGGCCACGAGGCGCGACACGGCGCTGTCCTCGTCGCCCAGATCGCCGAAATGGCGCGCGCCGGCGGGGCAGCTCTTGACGCAGGCCGGCACGCGGTCGGGTTCGGGCAGGGTCTCGTTATAGATGCGATCGACGCAGAGGGTGCATTTCTTCATCACCCGCTCGGCCCCGTCCATCTCGCGCGCGCCATAGGGGCAGGCCCAGGCGCAGAGCCCGCAGCCGATGCAGATGTCCTCGTTCACAAGCACGATGCCGTCCTCGGCGCGCTTGTAGCTCGCCCCGGTCGGGCAGACGGTGACGCAGGGCGCATCCTCGCAATGGAGGCAGGATTTCGGGAAATGGACGACGACGGGCGGCCCGGCCTCGCGCGTGACCTCGAAGCTGTGCACGCGGTTGAGGAATGTCCCCTCCGGGGCCGCGCCATAGGCGTCGAGGTCGGCGAGCGGCGCGCCGAGCGGGCTTTGCGAATTCCATTCCTTGCAGCTCACCACGCAGGCATGGCAGCCCACGCAGGTGTCGAGGTCGATGACAAGGCCGAGCTTTTTCGCCGAGGGCGGGGGCAGGGCGGTCATGACGTGCGGCCTCCGTGGCGGACGGTGCCGGGGGCGGGCGGCACGGGCGAGGCGATCGGGGCGAAGTCGGGCTCGGCATGGTCGGGCCCGCCGGGCGGCGCCTTGCGGATCCGCACGCGCAGGTCATACCAGGCGGCCTGCCCCGTCACCGGGTCGGAATTGGCCCAGCGCAGCCCGTCGCCGCGCGGTGGCAGCAGCTCGTGGATGAGGTGGTTGAGCAGAAAGCCCCGGTTCGCCTCGGGCGCCTCGGGCGAGAGCGCCCACGCCCCCTTGCGCTTGCCTATGGCGTTCCAGGTCCAGACGGTCTTGCCGTTCAGCGCATCCATCCGCGCGACGGGCACCCGGATCTCGCCATGCGCCGAGGTCAGGATCGCCCAGTCGCCCTCGGCAAAGCCATGTTCGGCCCAGATCTCGCCCGAGACGAAGAGCGGGTTGACGCCGTGGATCTGGCGCAGCCAGGCGTTCTGCGAGCCCCAGGAGTGATACATCGCCATCGGCCGCTGCGTCAGCGCATGGAGCGGGAAATCGCCCTCGGGCAAGAGCGTCTCCTCGAAGGGGCGATACCAGACGGGCAGCGGGTCCATCGCGTCGCGGAGCCGCGCGCGCAGATGCTCGGGCGGCTGGCGCGGCCCGAAGCCCTCGGCGGCAAGCTGGCGGGCATCGGCTCGCTGTAGAGGTTGAAGACATAGGGCTGGGGCGCGTCATAGAGGCCGCGCGCCACCGCCCAGGCCTGATAGGCGGCGTTCCAGGGCTTCATGAAGCGCGCCTCATCGGGGATGTGGTCGACCCAGAAGCCGCCGTTCTCGATATAGCGGGCGATCTGGCCGGGGTTGGGCGCGCCGCGCCCCTTGCCGGTCCCGTCCTCGCCCCGCCAGCCCGCGAGCGGCCCGACACCCGGGCGGCGTTCGTGGCGCTGGATGTAGTCGGCATAGTCGCGGAATTTGGGCGCCCCGTCGGCCTCGACCATCCCCGGCAGGCCGAGGCGCGCGCCGAGATCGAGCAGCGCCGACTGAAAGCCCCGCACGTCGCGGTCGGGTTCGACCACCGGCCAGCGGATCGCATCGGCCGCGGCGTCGGCCTCGCAGATCGGACGGTCGAGCAGGCTGATGCAGTCGTGGCGTTCAAGATAGGTCGTGTCGGGCAGGATCAGGTCGGCATAGGCCACCATCTCGGAGGAATAGGCATCCGAATAGATGATGCGCGGGATGACATACTCGCCATCCGCCCGCCGGTCGGTCAGCATGGCGATGACCTCGGCCGTGTTCATGGACGAGTTCCACGCCATGTTCGCCATGTAGAGAAAGAGCGTGTCGATCGGATAGGGATCGCCCGCATGGGCGTTCGAGATCACCATGTGCATGAGCCCATGGGCCGAGAGCGGCGCCTCCCATGAAAACGCCTTGTCGATCCGCTTCGGCGCGCCCGCCTCATCGATCAGCAGATGCTCGGGGCCGAGCGGGTGGTCGCGCGGCTTGCCGACATCCCGCCCGAGGCCGCGGTCGACATGGTCGACATCTTTCGCCGCTCCGAAGAGGCGGGCGCCGTCGTCGACGAGGCGATCGCCGCGCTGCCCATGCTGCGGACGGTCTGGATGCAGATCGGGGTCGAGAACCCCGAGGCGGCGGCGCGCGCCCGGGCGCGCGGCCTCGAGGTGGTGATGAACCGCTGCCCCAAGATCGAGATGCAGCGCCTGTGCGGCGAGCTGCGGATGGGCGGCTTCGCGACGGGTGTCGTCTCGTCGCGGCTCTGACGGGGCGGGCGCGGTTGCCGCGGCCGGGCGATTGTGGCACAGATCGGCCGAGTCAAGCGATGGGTCCGACCGATGCCCGACTTTGCCGCACGCCGCGAAACGATGGTCGATACGCAGGTCCGCCCGGCGGACGTGACGCGCTATCCGATCATCGCGGCGATGCTCGCGGTCGCGCGCGAGCATCATGTGCCGCCGGGCCTGCGCGAGGCCGCCTATGCCGATCAGGATCTCGCGATCGCGCCGGGGCGCGCGCTGATGGCGCCGCGCAGCTTTGCCAAGATGCTCGATGCGCTCGATCTGCGCCCGGCCGAGATCGTGCTCGATGTCGGGGCGGGGCTCGGATACGGGCCCGCGGTGCTCGCGCGCCTTGTCGACACGGTCGTCGCGATCGAGAGCGACCCGGCCCTCGCGGCCGAGGCCGAGCGCGTGCTCGCGGCCGATGGGGTCGATACGGTCGCGGTCATCGCCGGCCCGCTCGAGGCCGGCGCGGCGCGCCACGGGCCCTATGACGCAATCGTGATCGAGGGCGCGGTCGAGGTCGTGCCCGAGGCGATCCTCGGCCAGCTCAAGGACGGGGGGCGGATTGCCGCGATCTTCGTCAACGGCCCGGTCGGGGTCTGCCGGATCGGCGTGCGCGCCGGCGACAGCATCGGCTGGCGCGATGCCTTCAACGCCACTGCCCCGCTGCTGCCAGGCTTTGCCCGGCCGCGCTCCTTCGCCCTCTAGGGCCAGAACGAGAGGTTCCAGATGTCGAAGCGCAGCATGGGTCGGTTTCTGGCGGGGGTCGCGTTTATTGCCGCACTGGCCGCGGCACCCGCCCTGCGGGCCGAGTCGCTGGCCGACGCGCTCGTCTCGGCCTATCGCAATTCCGACCTGCTCGAGCAGAACCGCGCCCTTCTGCGCGCGCGCGATGAGGGGCTGGCGCAGGCGGTCGCGTCGCTGCGGCCCGTCATCGCCTTTGCCGCGGACGCGGGCTATTCGATCCTGCGCAACGATGGCGTGACGCTCAACGACGACACCACGGCCCGGCTGCGGCTGACGGCGGAGCTGCCGCTCTATGACGGCCGCAACCGCCGCCTCGGGGTCGAGGCCGCGAACGAGCTTGTCCTCGCGACGCGGGCGGCACTCGTGGGGGTAGAGCAGTCGGTCCTCCTGACGGCGGTGCAGTCCTTCGTCGATGTGCGCACCGCGCTCCAGACGGTCGCGCTGCGCGAGAGCAATGTGGGCGTGATCGAGCAGCAACTGCGCGCGGCGCAGGATCGCTTTGCGCTGGGCGAGGTGACGCGCACCGATGTCGCCATCGCCGAGGCGCGGCTTGCGGGCGCGCGCAGCGCGCTTGCGAGTGCGGCGGGCGATCTGACCATCGCGCGCGAAAGCTATCGCCTCGCGGTCGGGGCCTATCCGGGCACGCTCGATGCGCCGGCCGACCTCGCGGCCCCTGCCGCGACGCTAGAGGCCGCGACCGCCATCGCGCGCGCGCGCCAGCCGGCGCTGGTGCAGGCGCGCCATCTGCTCGCGGCGTCCGAGATCAACGTGGCGCGCGCCAAGGCGCAGATGGGGCCGCAGGTCGGTGTCGGGGGCTCGCTCGGGCTTGCGGACACGGGCGCGCAGACCGGATCGGTGCAATTGAGCTTTTCGCAGCCGCTCTATCAGGGCGGCACGCTCTCGGCGCGGCTGCGCGCGGCGATCGCGCAGCGCGATCAGGACGCGGCCGCACTTCATCGCGCGGCGGCCGAGCTTGACCGCAACGTGGCGCAGGCCTGGGCCCGGCTCGAGGTCGCGCGCGCCTCGATCGCCGCGAGCGCGCAGCAGGTCGCGGCCGCGCAGGCCGCCTTCGACAGCGTGACCGAAGAGGCCCAGTTCGGCGCGCGCACGACGCTCGATGTGCTCAATGCCGAGCAGGAGTTGCGCGACGCCGAGGCCGCGCGCCTTGCCGCCGTCGCGGCGCAGCAGAAATCGGCCTATGGGCTTCTGGCCGCGATGGGGTTGCTGACGGTCGCGGACCTGCGGCTCGGGGTGCCGGTCTACGATGTCTCGGCCTATCACGATGCGGTGAAGTCGGCGCCCGTCTCGCCCGAGGGCGCGCGGCTCGACCGGATCCTGTCGGTCCTGGGCGAGCGGGAATGAAAACGCCGCGCCCGTCGGGGCGCGGCGCGTTCGGCGCGCGAAAGCCCGCTCAGGCGGCTTCGGCCTGATCGCCAAGGAGCGCCTGCCGGCGCTCGCTCTCCTCGCGCGAGAGCGCGACCGAGGTGCGCACGCCGCGGGCCACGAACTCCATCAGCCCCTTCACCACCCGCTCGTTCGGGTCGATCCCGGCGCAGGAAAGCACCTCGCGCCCATCGCGCGAGCGTGCCCAGCGGGCGATCTGCTCGGGGCCGTTGCCGTATTTCTTGTCGTCCGAGATCGCGTCATCAAGCGCGGCCAGCACGACCGCGGCAAAGAGCTTGCGCGCGCGCTGCCCCTGCTCTTGCGTGAACGCGGTGCCGTCGATGAAGTCAGCCATCCTGTATTCCTCGCTCTCGAACCCGGGCCGGTGCGGCAAATGCGCTTGCACCCGACGCGGACAACCCCCTTAGTCTGCCAGCGCCCTGATTCGGTATGTCCTTCGCATCATGGCAGCCATGCGTTCTGCGCATGGCTCTGATCGCGGGCCACTCGATCTAGTCGTCTTGCTGGACGGGCACCCTCCAGATATAGCAACCGGCGATGACCGATCAACCTTCTGCAAAGGTTTTGTGATGCCCAAGCTCAACGGAAACGAGATCAAGCCGGGCGCGGTGCTCGACCACGCAGGCGGCCTCTGGGCGGCGGTGAAGGTCGCGCATGTCAAGCCCGGCAAGGGCGGGGCCTTCGCGCAGGTCGAACTCAAGAACCTCCGCGACGGGCGCAAGCTCAACGAACGCTTCCGCTCGGAGGACAAGGTCGAGGTCGTGGACCTCGAGCGCAAGGACCAGCAGTTCCTCTATGAAACCGACGGCCGCCTCGTCTTCATGGACGCCGAGACCTATGAGCAGATCGAACTCGACGCCGACCTGCTGGGTGAGCGGCGGCCCTTCCTGCAGGACGGCATGACCGCGCGGATCGAGTATTACGGCGAAGAGGCCCTCTCGGTCAGCCTGCCCGTCAAGGTCGTCTGCACCATCGCCGAGACGGAACCTGTCCAGCAGGGCCAGACGGCGTCCAAGAGCTTCAAGCCCGCGATCCTCGACAATGGCGTGCGCGTCATGGTGCCGCCCTTCGTCGGCACGGGCGAGCGGATCGTCGTCAACACCGAGCTAGTCGAATACTCCGAGCGCGCCTGAGCCCGGCTCGGGCTCGAGCCGCGCATCCCCCGCCTCCATCCCCGGCCCGACGCGGTCAAAGCGCACCTGCGCCAGCGCGCGATCGCCCGAGACGGTGCCAAGCGCGCCGACCTCGCGCCCCTCGCGCAGGATGGGCGTGCCGGGGGGCGCGGTGCCCGCGATCGCGAGCCGCGCGAGGCCCTTCTTCAGCTCGGTCTTGTGCTTCATGCGGGCGGTGACTTCCTGCCCGACATAGCAGCCCTTGCGGAAATCGACGCCGTGGAGCCGCTCGAACCCGGCCTCGAGGATATAGCTCTCGGGGCCGAGTTCGATCCCCGTCTCGGGGATGCCGTGGCGCACCCGGATCGCATCCCAGTCGATCGTGCCGGCCGTCCCCGGCGCGGCGCGCAGCGCCCGCCAGCCCAGCGCGGGGTGGCGCGGATCGGCCCAGCCGTCGGCAGGGGCCGCACCGAGACCCCGCACGACATGAAGCCCCGCGGGCTCGATCATGACATCGGCGCGCAGCCGATAGAGCATGAGGCGCCGCATCGTCGCCTCGGCAATCGCGGCGTCGATGTCGATCAGGATCGCGTCATCCGCCCCGACCATCAGGAAATCGGCCAGATATTTGCCCTGCGGGGTCAGGATCGCGGCATAGATCGGGCCGCGCGCCAGCGCGCGCAGATCGTTCGAGACGATGCCCTGCAGAAACGCGGTCCGGTCCGCGCCGCCGATCCGCCAGACCGCGCGCCCCGGCGCGGCCTCGCCCTCAGCACTCATGCCTGCCCCCCGATCCGGCGCATCGCGGCGACAAGCTCGGCCGTGATCGCGGGCTCCGACAGCGCATGGCCCGCAAGCCCGACGAGGCGCAGGTCCGCCCGCGGCCAGTCGCGCGCGAGCCGCCAGGCCGAGACGGGCGGGCAGATCATGTCATAGCGGCCCTGCACGATCGTGGCGGGCAGGTCGCGCAGGCGATGCTTGTGCGCCTCGATCCAGCCGTCGTGCTCGAGAAAGCCGCCATGGGTGAAATAATGGTTCTCGAGGCGGGCAAAGGTGCGGGCGTAATCGGGCGGGCTCTCGCCCGCGCCGGCGTGGGGCAGGATGCTCGCGAGCGCGTTCTCCCATCCCGACCAGACGCGGCCGAAGTGCTGCTCTTCGGCCGGATCGCCCGAAAAAAGGCGCTTGTGATAGGCCGCGATCAGATCGCCGCGCTCGGCCTCGGGGATGGCCTGGGCAAAGCGCGCCCATTCGGCCGGAAAGAACGCCCCCGCCCCGCCGCCATAGAACCAGCGCAATTCCTCCTGCGTCATGAGGAACACGCCGCGCAGCACCAGATGGCGCACCCGGCCGGGGTGGCGGATCGCGTAGACGAGCGCGAGCGTCGCGCCCCAGCTCCCGCCAAAGAGCACCCAGCCCTCGATCCCGAGGAGCGTGCGGATCGTCTCGATATCCTCGATCAGGTGCCAAGTCGTGTTCGCGACCACGCTTGCCTGCGGGCGCGAGCGGCCGCAGCCGCGCTGATCAAAGAGCACGACGCGAAACACCGACGGGTCGAAATAGCGCCGCATCACCGGGCTGCACCCGCCCCCCGGCCCGCCGTGGAGCACCAGAACGGGCAGGCCCGCGGGGTTGCCGCATTGCTCGACATAGACCCGGTGCCCGTCGCCCATGTCGATCACGCGCTGATCGAACGGGTCGATCGGCGGGAAAAGATGGCTCGAAGGCTGGCCCGGGGCTGCGTTCCTGTCCATGTCGGCCCTATATAGACCGCAACGGCCGCGCCGCCACAATCAGATCAGCGAAGGGATGCCCCGATGCAGACCACCTCGACCGTCGACCCCGCCGAAATCGCCAAGTTCGAGGCGATGGCCGCCGAATGGTGGAATCCGGCCGGCAAGTTCAAGCCGCTGCACATGCTCAACCCCTGCCGGCTCGACTACATCACGGCCCAGATCGCGGCCGAATTCGGCCGCGACCTTTCGGCGCAGGCGCCTTTCGAGGGCCTCAGCCTCCTCGATATCGGCTGCGGCGGGGGCCTCTTGTGCGAACCGATGGCGCGGCTCGGGGCCGAGGTCGTGGGCGCGGATGCGGCAGCGCGCAACATCCCCGTCGCGCAGCTTCATGCCGAGCAGTCGGGGCTTGCGATCGACTATCGCCACACCACGGCCGAGGCGCTCGCGGCGGCGGGCGAGGCGTTCGATGTGGTGCTGAACATGGAAGTGATCGAGCATGTCGCCGATCCGCCCGCCTATCTCGCGGCCTGCCACGCGCTGACGCGGACGGGCGGCCTGATGATCTGCTCGACGCTCAACCGCAACGCCAAGAGCTATCTCATGGCGATCATCGGGGCCGAACAGATCATGCGCTGGCTGCCCAGGGGCACGCATGAATGGTCGAAGTTCATCACCCCTGATGAGCTTTATGCCCTGCTGCGCGGCGCGGGCTTCGATCCGGTGGACCGCAAGGGGATGGTGTTCAACCCGCTCGGCTGGTCCTGGCACCTCTCGGCGCGCGATCTGTCGGTGAATTATGTGACCGCGAGCGTGCGGCGCTGATCAGCCGGCATCCTCGAGGCGCTGGCGCAGGCCGCGCAGCACCGAAAGTGCTGCGCGCACCCGATCCTCGCCAAGTTCGGCGACCGTCGCGCCCAGCATCGGCGCCACCGCCTGCACGGCCGCGTCGCGCGCCGCCCGCCCCGCCGGGCTGATCGAGACGAACTTGCGCCGCGCATCGTCCCAGTCGGGCCGGATATGGATGTGCCCCGCCCATTCGAGCCGGTTGAGCGTGTTCGTCATCGCGCCCCGCGTGACATGGAAGGCGCGCGCAAGCTGGGCGGGCGAACGCTCCTCGCCGATCCGGGCGAGGTGATTGAGCACCGCGAAATGCGACAGCTGCATCCCCTTGGGCAGCACCTTGCCGATGCGCGCGCGCGCCAGCTGGTCGGCCATGAACAGCTCGCCAAAGAGCGCGACCGCCACCTCCTCGCCGCGCCCCGACATCACGGCCCCTCTATCGGCCTGTCATGGCCAAGCGACGGCACCCGCCCCCGCGCGCGGCCGACCTCGGCGAGGTCGATCTCGACAAAGCTCACCCCCGGCTCCGCGCCGGCATCCGCCAGCACCTCGCCCCAGGGCGCGACGGCAAGCGAATGGCCATAGGTCCGCCGCCCCTTGCCCGTGCCCACGGTGTCGGCGTGAAACCCCGTCTGCGCCGGGGCGAGCACGAAGCACCCCGTCTCGATCGCGCGCGCGCGCAGGAGCACATGCCAATGCGCCGCCCCGGTGATGTGGTTGAAGGCCGCCGGCACCGTCAGGATCTCAGCGCCCGCCTGCGCGAGGCGCCGGTGCAGATGCCCGAAACGCACGTCATAACAGACCGTCATCCCGATCCGCCCCAGGGGCGTCTCGGCCAGCACCGCCCGCCCGCCCGGCCGGAAGGCCGCGGATTCGCGATAGACCTCGGTCGGGCTGACGTTGACGTCGAACATGTGGATCTTGTCATAGCGCGCCGCGATATTTCCGCTCGCGTCGATGACGAAGGCCCGGTTGGCCCAGCGTCCGTCCTCGCGCGCGATCGCCAGCGAGCCGATCGCAACCCAGATGCCTGCCCGCGCCGCCGCCTCGCGCACTGTGGCCAGCACCGGGTCCTCGGCCTCGCTGCGGATCGCCTCGCG
>JAUREX010000038.1 GCA_030834485.1 Gemmobacter sp. | reverse complement strand
AACTACATCGGCACCACCGCCGCCGGCACTGCCGCCCTGCGCAACGAGGAAAACGGCATCTGGCTGTCGAACAACGTCGGCACGACGATCGGCGGCACGACGGCCGGGGCGCGCAATATCATCGCCGGCAACACCAACGCACCCGCGATGATGGTCGGCTGGAAGGGCGCCGAGATCATCGCCGCCGACAACGCCGGTTAACCCGCCCACCCCGGCAGGGGTATGTTCGCTACCACTGCCCTGGTCCTCTCGGCCGGCGTGGCTGCCGCCGAAATGAAGCTCTCCGGCAACGGCCGCATGGGCGTGGTCTATGACGACGCGCTGGTCGGCGACCTCAAGACCCAGTTCAACAGCCGCTTCCGGGCGGTGTTCACGGGCTCGGGCACGATGGACAGCGGCATCACCTTCGGCGGCACGATCCGCGCGGATAACGCCGCGAACGGTGCTGCGGGCACGGCCGGCAACGTGTTCGTCTCGGGCGCCTTCGGCAAGGCGACCATGGGCGACATCGACTCGGCGCTCGAGAATGCGGTCGGCGACCTTGCGGGCGTCTGCTATGTCGGCTGCGGCGACGGCAACGAGTTCGGCTTCTCCGGCGGCGGCGATGACGAAGGCCTGCTGTGGTCCTACACCCTCGACAGCTTCGGCATCCACGCCTCGCTCGGCCAGCGCGTCGCGGGCAAGGATGAGGCTTCGGCGGCCGTGACCTTCTCGATGGCTCCGGTCTCGATCGGCGCCGGTATCAGCCAGGATGGCGGCAAGTCGCAGGCCGGTGTCAGCGTCTCGGGCGATCTGGGCGGCGCGACCATCAAGGCCGGCTATCTGAGCAACGACAAGGCCACCGGGACCGACGTCAAGACGGAAATCGGTCTCTCGGTCTCCGCCTCGATCGGCACGACGAAGGTCTCGGCCTATGGCCGCCAGACCGAAACCGCTGCGAACGCCAAGGCACAGTTCACCGGCATCGGCATTTCGCAGAGCCTCGGCGGCGGCGCGACCCTCGCGGCCGGCGTTGCCGACGTCGCGGGCAAGTCGAAGGCCGACCTCGGCGTGACCTTCTCGTTCTGATCCGACCGACCCATCACCACGAAGGAGCGGGCCTTGTGCCCGCTCCTTTGCGTTTCAGACGACCTCGCCCGCATCGAGGCGCGCGAGCACCTCGGCCGCGGCGGCACGCAGCATCGCCTTGCGCCCCTCGGCCATCGCGTCCCAGACGCGCAGCATCTGCCCCATGCGCGGGTTCGACGCCCAGCGCGCGCGGTGGCGCAAGATGAAATCCCAGTAAAGCGCCGTCATCGGGCAGGGCGGCCGCCCCCCCTCGGCCCTCGGGTCATAGGCGCAGCCGGCGCAATAGTCCGACATCCGCGCGACATAGGCCCCCGAGGCCGCATAGGGCTTGGACGCCAGCAACCCGCCATCGGCGTGCAGCGCCATGCCAAGCGTGTTCGGCGCCTCGACCCATTCGAAGGCATCGAGATAGACCGCGAGATACCATTCATGCACCGCCCGCGGCGCGATCCCGGCGATTAGCGCGAAATTGCCGGTCACCATCAGCCGCTGGATGTGGTGGGCATAGGCCAGATCGCGCGTCTGCCCCACGGCGGCGGCCATGCAGGCCATCCGCGTGGGCCCGCCCCAATAGACGGCCGGCAGGGGCCGCGCGGCGCCGAGCGCGTTGCGGTCGAGATAGCCGGGGCCCGAGATCGCCCAGATTCCGCGCACGAATTCGCGCCAGCCGATGATCTGGCGGATGAAGCCCTCGGCGGCCTCGATCGGCACCCGCCCTGCGCGCCACTCGGCCTCGACCCGCCGGCAGAGCGCGAGCGGTTCGAGCAGCCCGAGGTTCAGCGGCGCCGAGATGAGCGCATGCGACAGGAACGGATCGCCCGCAAGCATCGCGTCCTGCTCGGCGCCAAAGCGCGGCAGGCGGTGGCGGACGAAATCCTCCCACGCGGCTTCGGCGTCTGC
Organism: Gemmobacter sp.; assembly: GCA_030834485.1. Lineage (GTDB taxonomy): Bacteria > Pseudomonadota > Alphaproteobacteria > Rhodobacterales > Rhodobacteraceae > JAUREX01. Next base: position 15,356 of record JAUREX010000038.1, on the reverse strand, counting down.
GCGCGTCACCGGATGGGCGAACCCCTCGAGCCCGCCGAAGCGGCCGGCAAAGCGCGCCGCCACCAGATCGATCACCGCCCGCGTGACGCCATCGGGGGCAAAGCGCAGCGGCGCGCGGCGCCAGAGGTCGGCACGCGCGGACTTGCGGTTCTCGGCGTCGAAGTTCCACCGCCCGCCGGCGGGGGCGTCGCCCTCCATCATCAGGCCGGTGCGGCGGCGCATGTCGCGATAGAACCACTCCATCCTGAGCGTCTTGCGCCCCTCGGCCCAGCGGGCGAAATCGGCCTCGGGGCAGAGAAAGCGGTCGTCGGGCAGCAGCCGGACGGGTAGCGGGCACTCGCCCAGCGCCGCGATCAGCCGCCAGTCGCCGGGCTTCGTCGCGATGACCTCCTGCGCGCCGCTCTCGGCCGCGCGGCGGATCAACTCGCCCGCGATCGTGTGGGTGTTGTCGGGATCGTTAAGCGTGCTGTAGGCCACGCGCCAGCTGGCCGCGCGCAATTCCTGCGCGAAATGGCGCATGGCCGCGAGGATCAGGACGATCTTCTGCGGGTGGTGCGGCACGTCGGTGGCCTCGGCCATGACCTCGGCCATCACCACAATGTCGCGGGCAGGGTCGGCGGCCCGCAGTGCCGCCATCGCGGGCGAAAGCTGATCGCCCAGCACGAGGACAAGGCGCGGCGGCGCTACCACGGCACGGGCTTTCCGGCCCAGTCGAAAAAGCCGCCCGTGTCGGCCGCCGTCAGCCCCCCCATCACCCGCAGGAGGTTCGCGGCCGCCTCGGCCGGCGGCACCGCCGGATGCCCGCCGAGGTGGCGCGCGCTCAGCCCCGTCGCGACCGTTCCGGGATGGAGTGCGACGACGATCGCCTGCGGATGGCTGCGCGCGACCTCGACCGAGGCGGTGCGGATAAGCTGGTTCAGCGCGGCCTTGGAGGCGCGGTAGGAATACCACCCGCCCAAGGCATTGTCGCCAATCGACCCCACCCGCGCTGACAGTGCGGCAAACCGCGCCCGCCGCGCGGCATCAGCCGCAGCCCATGCTTGAGCACGAGCGCCGGCCCCGTCGCGTTCAGCGCGAACTCGGCCGCCATCGCCGCGGGGTCGAGCGCGCGCAGGCTTTTCTCCGGCGCACCCGCGACGCCAAGGCCGCCGGTCGCGACGAGGATGAGATCGAAGGGCCCCGCGAGTGCGGCGAGGCCCGCGGCGACGCACCCCTCATCGGTAATGTCGAAGCCGTCGCGGGCGCGCGAGAGCCCCACGACCTCGGCCCCGCCGGCCGCAAGCGCGGCCGCGACCGCGCCCCCGATCCCGCCCGACGCCCCGATGACCAGTGCCCGCATCAATGTCCCCCCGCCGCCCAGCCGGATGCTAGCGCCCGCCGGGGGCGGGGCAACGGCCCGCCGCGCGCGCATTTTCGGCTTTTCAAACCCGCGCGCGGCGGTATAGTCGCGCCCCATGGACCGGATCGGACGCAATCACAGGCTGGACAGGGGCGCGCATGCAGCGCGCGGCCTCGGGCTTATCCTCCTTAGCCGCCTCTGAGCGTGCCCTCGGGCGCGACCGCTCGGAGGTGACAAGCGCCCACGAACCCGCCAGACCGAAACCGACAGACCGGAATCCCGCCATGACTACGACCCGCGAACAGGACCGCGTCCTGATCTTCGACACCACGCTGCGCGACGGCGAACAATCCCCCGGCGCGACCATGACGCATGAGGAAAAGCTCGAGATCGCGTCCCTTCTCGACGAGATGGGCGTCGACATCATCGAGGCGGGCTTTCCCATCGCCTCGCCCGGCGATTTCGAGGCGGTGCGCGCCATCGCCGCGGCCAGCCGCAACGCCGTCATCTGCGGGCTCTCGCGCGCGAATTTCGCCGATATCGACCGCTGCTGGGAGGCCGTGCGCCACGCCCGCCAGCCGCGCATCCACACCTTCATCGGCACCTCGCCCCTGCACCGCGAGATCACCAAGCTCGACCCCGAGGGGATGATCGCGCGCATCCACGAGACGGTGACGCACGCCCGCAACCTCTGCGACAACGTGCAATGGTCGCCGATGGACGCGACGCGGACCGAGCATGATTTCCTCTGCCGCGTGGTCGAGACCGCGATCAAGGCGGGGGCGCGCACGATCAACATCCCCGACACGGTGGGCTATACTGCGCCGCGCGAATCCGCGGCCCTCATCGCGATGCTGCGCGAACGCGTGCCGGGCGCCGACACGATCATCTTCGCGACGCATTGCCACAACGACCTCGGCATGGCGACGGCGAACGCGCTTGCCGCGGTCGAGGCCGGTGCGCGCCAGATCGAATGCACGATCAACGGGCTCGGAGAGCGGGCGGGGAACACCGCGCTCGAAGAGGTGGTGATGGCGCTCAAGGTGCGCAACGACATCATGCCCTATCGCACCAACATCGACACGACGCGGATCATGAAGATCAGCCGCCTCGTCGCCGCGGTGTCGGGCTTTCCGGTCCAGTTCAACAAGGCGGTGGTGGGCAAGAACGCCTTTCTGCACGAAAGCGGCATCCATCAGGACGGCGTGCTGAAGAACGCCGCCACCTTCGAGATCATGCGCCCCGAGGACATCGGCCTGACGGCGACGAACATCGCCATGGGCAAGCATTCGGGCCGCGCGGCGCTGCGCGCCAAGCTGCGCGATCTGGGCTATGATCTGGCCGACAACCAGCTCAACGACGTGTTCGTGCGCTTCAAGGCGCTCGCCGACCGCAAGAAGGAGGTCTATGACGACGACCTCGTGGCGCTGGTCGCGGACAATGCGACGACGACCGAGCACGACTTCATCCAGGTGCGCCGGCTGCGTGTCGTCTGCGGCACCGAGGGCCCGCAGGAGGCGGACCTCACGCTCGCGATCGACGGGGTGGAGCGCCACATCGACGCCACCGGCGACGGCCCGATCGATGCGGCGTTCAACGCGATCAAGATGCTCTTTCCGCACAAGGCGCGGCTGCAGCTCTATCAGGTCCATGCGGTGACCGAAGGGACCGACGCCCAGGCGACCGTCAGCGTGCGGATGGAGGAGGAGGGCAAGATCGTCACCGGCCAGTCGGCCGACACCGACACCGTGGTCGCGAGCGTGAAGGCCTATGTGAACGCTCTCAACAAGTTGATCGTGCGGCGGCAGAAGACGGCGCCCGCCGCGATGAGCTGACGCTTGCGGAATAGGCAGGAACGCGCCGGACGGGGCATCGAGCCCCGTCCGGCGCGGCGGCCTGCCCCCTTCCGCGCTGCGTCCGCTCTGCCTATAAGCGAGATGTCGCGCGTCTGCGGAATCGTCCGCAGGCAGGCCGCGGGCCACCGACATTGCAAGAGGGGAAAACCGCGCCATGTCGATCCTTTCTGGCCTATTCTCATCCGACATGGCGATCGACCTCGGCACGGCGAACACGCTCGTCTATGTCAAGGGTCGCGGCATCATCCTCAACGAACCCTCGGTCGTGGCCTATCACGTCAAGGACGGCAAGAAGCAGGTCCTCGCGGTCGGCGAGGACGCCAAGCTCATGCTCGGGCGCACGCCCGGGTCGATCGAGGCGATCCGGCCGATGCGCGACGGCGTCATCGCCGATTTCGACACCGCCGAAGAGATGATCAAGCACTTCATCCGCAAGGTGCACCGGCGCACGACCTTCTCGAAGCCCAAGGTCATCGTCTGCGTCCCCCATGGCGCGACCCCGGTCGAGAAGCGCGCGATCCGGCAATCCGTCCTCTCGGCCGGGGCGCGGCGGGCGGGGCTGATCGCCGAGCCGATCGCGGCGGCGATCGGGGCGGGCATGCCCATCACCGACCCGACGGGCAGCATGGTCGTCGACATCGGCGGCGGCACGACCGAGGTCGCGGTGCTGAGCCTTGGCGACATCGTCTATGCCCGCTCGGTCCGCGTCGGCGGCGACCGCATGGATGAGGCGATCATCTCCTATCTGCGGCGCCAGCAGAACCTGCTGGTCGGCGAATCGACCGCCGAGCGGATCAAGACCACGATCGGCAGCGCGCGCATGCCGGCCGACGGGCGCGGCGCGATCGTGCGCATCCGCGGGCGCGACATCCTCAACGGCGTTCCGAAGGAGATCGAGCTGAGCCAGGCGCAGGTGGCCGAGGCGCTGGCCGAACCCGTCCAGCAGATCTGCGATGCGGTGATGCAGGCGCTCGAGGCGACGCCGCCCGACCTCGCGGCCGACATCGTCGACCGCGGCGTGATGCTCACGGGCGGGGGCGCGCTGCTTGGTGACATCGACCTCGCGCTGCGCGAGCAGACGGGGCTTGCGATCTCGGTCGCCGACCAGACGCTGAGCTGCGTGGCGCTCGGGACGGGGCGCGCGCTTGAATATGAAAAGCAGTTGCGCCACGTCATCGATTACGACAGCTGACCCCCGGGGCCCCGAAGCGCGAGGCCGTCTTGGCAAGGGACCACAACACTGAGGCAGAGATCCGCCAGACCCGCCGGCTTCTGGCCGCGGTGCTGGGTCTCGGGCTGATCGCGATCTTCGTCGTCTGGCGGATCGACAGCCCGCGGGTCGAGCGGCTTCGGATGGCGGTGATTGACCGCATCGTGCCCGACATGGGCTGGGCGCTGGTGCCCGTGGCGCGGCTCGGCGCGATGGTTTCCGATTTCACCTCTTACGCGCGCGTCTACGAGCAGAACCGCGAGTTGCGGCGCGAGTTGCAGCAGATGAAGGCGTGGCGCGAGGCCGCGATCCAGCTCGAGCAGGAGAACGCGCGCCTGCTCGACCTCAACCGGGTGCGGCTCGATCCGAGCCTCATGCATGTCACGGGCGTGGTGCTGGCGGATTCGGGCTCGCCCTTCCGGCAGTCGGTGCTGATCAATGTGGGCTTGCGCGACGGCATCCGCGACGGCTGGGCGACGATGGACGGGCTCGGCCTCGTCGGGCGGGTCGCGGGATTGGGTGAGCGCGCGTCGCGCGTGCTGCTCCTGACCGACAGCGCCAGCCGCGTGCCGGTGACGGTGCTGCCCTCGGGGCAGCGCGCGATGGTCGCGGGCGACAACTCCCCGCTGCCGCCGCTCGATTTCGTCGAGACGCCCGACCTCGTGCGCCCCGGCGACCGGGTGGTGAGTTCGGGCGAGGGCGGCGTCTTTCCGGCCGGGCTGCCGGTCGGGCAGGTGGTCGAGGGGCGCGACGGGCGCCTGCGGGTGAGCCTTGCGGCGGATTACCTGCGGCTCGAGTTCCTGCGCGTGCTGCGCAGTCAAGAGGCGCCGACGATCGGCGACCCGGGGGGGCTCTTGCTGCCCGGGGGCGCGGTGGCGCCGGGGGTGCCCGCCGATGGCTGAGTGGCGCCTGACCGACCGGCGCCTTGCGGTGCCCGTGGCGGCGACGCTCGCGGTGCTGGGCTTCGTCTTTTTCAGCTTGCTGCCGCCCACGCGGGCGCCGGGCTGGCCGGGGCCGGATCCGGTGCTGTGCCTGCTGCTTGCGCTGGTGCTGCGGCGGCCCGACCATATGCCGGCCGCGCTGATCGCGGCCCTCGTCCTCTTTGAGGATCTGATGACGATGCGCCCGCCCGGGCTCTGGGCGGCGATCGTGCTGGGCGGGACCGAGATCCTGCGCGACCGCGCGCGCCTGTCGCGCGAGGTCGGCTTCTGGGCGGAATGGGTGCTGGTCGCGGCGATCATTTGCGGGGCCTTCGCGGCGAACCGCTTTGCGCTCGCGCTCCTCTTCGTGCCGCAGCCGCCCATCGCGCCCGTGGCGTTTGAGGCGGCGGCGACGGTCGCGCTCTATCCGCTGGTAGTGGGGGTGCTGCGCTTCGGCTTCGGCCTGCGCAAGCCCGCGACGGGCGAGGTAGATGCACGGGGGCGGCGGCTGTGAGGCGCCCGGTCCCCGACACCGGCGCAAGCCTCGCGCGCATCGGCCGGCGCGCGCTCCTGATCGGCGGGCTGCAGGCGGGCGTCGTGGGCGTGCTGGGCTGGCGGCTCTATGACATGCAGGGGCGCCGGTCGGGCGAATTCCGGCTGATGGCCGAAGAGAACCGCATCTCGATCCGCCTGATCCCGCCGGTCCGCGGCCTGATCCATGATCGCAACAACGTCCTCATCGCCGGGAACGAGCAGAACTATCGCATCGTCATCACGCGCGAGGATGCGGGCGACATGGAGGCCGCACTCGCGCGGCTTGGCAGCATCATCGCGCTCGATCCCGACGATGTCGAACGGACCTTGCGCGAATCGCGCCGGCGCGGGGCCTTCGTGCCGATCATCGTCACCGACCGGCTGAGTTGGGACGAGGTGACGGCCGTCGGCATCAACGCCCCGGCCCTGCCCGGCATCTCGGCCGAGGTCGGGCAGTCGCGCATCTATCCGCTCGGCCCCGATTTCGTGCATGTGGTGGGCTATGTCGGCCCGGTCTCGGAACGCGACCTCGAACGCTATCCGGATCCTGACCCGGTGCTGCAGATCCCGAAGTTCCAGATCGGCAAGATCGGCGTGGAACGCTGGCGCGAGGATGCGCTGCGCGGCAGGGCCGGCAGCCGGCGGGTCGAGGTCAACGCCGCCGGGCGCATCATGCGCGAGCTTGACCGCCGCGACGGCCAGCCGGGCGACGATCTGCGCCTCTCGATCGAGGCGGGCCTGCAGAATTTCGTGCAGGAGCGTCTGGCCGGCGAAAGCGCCGCGGCGGTCGTGATGGATGTGACGAACGGCGATCTGCTCGCGGTCGGCTCGGCGCCCTCTTTCGACCCCAACCTCTTCGTGCGCGGCATCTCTTCGGCCGATTACGACGCGCTCCTGGGTGACGAGTTCCGCCCCCTCGCCAACAAGGCGGTGCAGGGCCTCTATCCGCCGGGCTCGACCTACAAGATGATCACGGCGCTCGCGGCCCTCGAGGCGGGCGCGATCACGCCCGAGACGGGCGTCTATTGCCCCGGGCACCTCGATGCGTCGGGGCGGCGCTTTCACTGCTGGAAGGGTGCGGGCCATGGGCAGGTCGCGCTTGCCAAGGCCATATCCGAGAGCTGCGACGTCTATTTCTACGACGTCGCCCAGCGCGTGGGGATCGAGGCGATCGCGGCGATGGCCGAGCGCTTCGGGCTGGGAGAGCGGCACGATCTGCCGATGTCGGCGGTTGCGGCGGGCCTCAACCCGACGCGGTCATGGAAGCGCGAGCAGCGCGGGCAGGACTGGATGATCGGCGACACGATCAACGCCTCGATCGGGCAGGGCTATGTCCTCTCCTCGCCGCTGCAACTCGCGGTGATGACGACGCGGCTGGCGACCGGGCGCAAGGTCGTGCCGCGGCTGGTGGTGGCGGCGGGCGGGCGCGAGATCGCGCCGGCGCCGGCGCCATCGCTCGGGCTGTCGGAGGGGCATCTGCGCGCCATCCGCGCCAGCATGTCCGACGCCACCAACACGCGCGAGGGCACGGCCTGGGCCGCCCGCGTCGTCGATCCGGCGCTGCGGATCGCGGGCAAGACCGGCACAAGCCAGGTGCGCAACATCACCGCGGCTGAGCGCGCGCGCGGCGTCACGCGCAACGAGGACCTGCCGCGCAACCGGCGCGATCACGCGCTCTATGTCGCGTTCGCGCCTGTCGAGGCGCCGCGCGTGGCGGTATCGGTGGTGGTCGAGCACGGCGGCGGGGGCGCAGGCGTTGCGGCGCCGATCGCGCGCGACATCGTGCTGCGCGCCCTGACGGGCGATCTACCGCCCCTCTCGGCCTATCCCGAGAACCAGCGCGGCCGGATCGAGGCGGATATCGAGGCGCTGCGGACGCGCCTGCGCCCGCCGGCCGCCGCAAGCCCCACCGCGCCGGGCGGGGGCGACCGGGCATGAGCTATCTCGAATATTCCGTCCGCCGCGTCCCGAGCGGCCCGGCCAAGATCCTGCACCTCAACTGGGCGCTCATCGTCCTCATCCTCGCGGTGTGCGGCTTCGGGGTGGTGATGCTCTGGTCGGTCGCGGGGGGGCGGTTCGATGTCTGGGCGGATGCGCAGCTGACGCGGATCGGGGCCGGCTTCGTGGTGATGATCGCCTTCGCGATGGTGCCGATCTGGTTCTGGCGCAATGTCGCGGGGCTCGCCTATGGCGTCGCCCTCGTGCTGCTGGTCGCGGTAGAGGTCGCGGGGGCGATCGGGATGGGGGCGCAGCGCTGGATCGATCTGGGCGTGATCCGTCTCCAGCCGTCCGAGCTGATGAAGGTCGCGCTCGTGATGCTGCTGGCGGCCTATTACGACTGGCTGTCGCCGGCGCGCGTGTCGCGCCCCTTCTGGGTCGCGCTGCCCATCGTGCTCATCCTCTTGCCGACGGCGCTGGTGCTCGGGCAGCCCGACCTCGGGACGGCGCTTCTGATCCTTGCGGGCGGGGTTGCGGTGATGCTCGCGGCCGGGGTGCATCTGGCCTATTTCGGGGTTGCACTCGCCGGCGGGGCGGGGGCGGTGTCGGCGGTCTTCCTGTCGCGCGGGACGGGGTGGCAGCTTCTCAAGGATTACCAGTATCGCCGCATCGACACATTCCTCGACCCCGCGAGCGACCCGCTCGGGGCGGGCTATCACATCAGCCAGGCGCAGATCGCGCTCGGCTCGGGCGGATGGGGCGGGCGGGGCCTCATGCAGGGGACGCAGAACCGCCTGAACTTCCTGCCCGAAAAGCACACCGACTTCATCTTCACCACGCTCGCCGAAGAGTTCGGCTTTGTCGGGGCGGTCTCGCTTCTGGTCCTCTATGCGCTGATCGTCGCGGTCTGCCTGCGCATCGCGATGGCCTCGCTCGACCGCTTTTCGGCGCTGGTGGTGATCGGGATCGCGGTGACGTTCTTTCTTTACTTCGCGGTCAACATGGCGATGGTCATGGGGCTGGCCCCCGTCGTGGGGGTGCCGTTGCCGCTCGTCTCCTATGGCGGGTCGGCGATGCTTGTCCTGATGGCGGCCTTCGGGATCGTCCAGAGCGCGCATGTCCACCGCCCCAGACAAAAGGCCAGACCATGACCCTGCGCATCCTCTTTGCCGCCCCCCGCCGGCTCTGGCCCGAGTTCGAGGGGCCGCTCAACCGGGCCTTCGCCCGGGCCGGGATCGTGGCCGACCTCTCGCCCGAGTGCGACGATCCGGGTGCGGTCGACTACATCGTCTATGCGCCGCGCGGCACGATCACCGACTTCACCCCCTTCGTGCGGACGCGGGCGGTGCTGAACCTCTGGGCGGGGGTCGAGACGATCGTGGGCAACCCGACGCTGACGCAGCCGCTCTGCCGGATGGTCGATCCCGGGCTGACGCAGGGGATGGTCGAATATGTCGTGGGCAATGTGCTGCGCCACCATCTCGGGACCGACCGCTACATCCGCCCCGCCGCGCCGCATTGGGATGCGCGCATCCCGCCGCTTGCGTCGGAGCGCAAGGTCGCGGTGCTGGGGCTTGGGGTGCTGGGGCTTGCGGCGGCGCGCGCGCTCGTGCGGCTGGGCTTTGACGTGACAGGCTGGGCGCGGAGGGCGCGGCGCGTCTCGGGCGTGCGGACCCGCTTGGGCCCGGCGGGGCTGCGCGCGACGCTGTCGGGCGCCGAGATCGTGGTGACCCTCCTGCCGCTGACGCCCGCGACCGAGAACACGCTCGATGCCGAGTCTCTGGGGCTACTCGCGCAAGGGGCGTTCATCGTCAACCCGGGGCGCGGCGCGCTGATCGATGAGGGCGCGCTGCTTGCGGCGCTCGGGTCAGGGCAGGTGGGGGGGGCGACGCTCGATGTGTTCCGCACCGAGCCACTGCCGCCCGATCACCCCTTCTGGGCCGATCCGCGCATCACGATCACGCCCCATATCGCCGCCGACACGCGGGCCGAGACCTCGGCCGAGGTGATCGCCGAGAACATCCGGCGCGACCTCGACGGCCGGCCGCTCTTGCATCTGGTCGACCGCGCGGCGGGCTACTGAGGCCCGCCGAGCGCCCAGGACGGCAGCCAGAGCACGAGCTCGGGAAAGCCGATGCAGAGCATGAGGCCGAAGATCTGGAGCGCGACGAAGGGGATGATGCCGCGATAGATCTGCTGGATCTTGACCTCGGGCGGCGCGACGCCCTTGAGGTAGAAGAGCGCAAAGCCGAAGGGCGGTGTCAGGAAACTCGTCTGCAGGTTCACCGCCGCGAGGATCAGGAACCAGATGATGATGGGCTTGGGGATGCCGTCCCATTCGCCCACATGCCCGCCGAAATCCAAGAGGCCGACGATCGGGGCGAAGATCGGCAGCACGATCAGCGTGATCTCGATCCAGTCGAAGAAGAAGCCGAGCAGGAAGATCATCACCATCAGCACCAGAAGGATCGACCAGGGCCCGACGCTCGAATTCTGGATGAACTCGACGATCAGATGTTCGCCCCCAAGCGCGCGGAAGACGTAGGAAAACGCGGTCGCGCCGACGAAGATGCCAAAGAGCATCGCCCCCGTCAGCGCCGAGCGCTTGCAGACATCGAGGAAGGTCGCCCAGTCGAGCTGGCGGTTCATCGCCGCAAGCAGCACCGCCCCGGCCGCGCCGATCCCCGACGCCTCGGTCGGGGTCGCCCAGCCGAGAAAGATCGAGCCGAGCACGAGCACGATGAGGAAGATGGGCGGCAGGAAGCTGCGCAGGATCATGATCCAGAAATCCGCGCGATCCGCGGGGCCGATATCGTCAGGGAGCGGCGGCGCCAGTTCGGGCTTCAGCCGGCAGAGCACGAAGATATAGAGCGCATAGAGCCCCGCGAGCAGCAGCCCCGGCACGATAGCGGCGATGAACACCGTCCCGACCGGCACCGAAAGGAGGTCCGACATGATCACGAGCATGATCGAGGGCGGGATCAGGATCCCGAGGGTTCCCGAGGCCGCGATCGTCCCGGTCGCGAGCGGCACCGAATAGCGCCGCTCGAGCATGACCGGCAGCGCCATCAGCGTCATCATCACGACCGACGCCCCGATGATCCCCGTCGTCGCCGCCATGATCGTGCCCATGAGCGTCACCGACAGCGCAAGCCCCCCCGGCACGCGGCGCAACAGCACCTGCAACGCCTGCAGGAGGTCGCGCGCCACGCCCGATTTCTCGAGCATCGTGCCCATGAAGGTGAACATCGGGATCGCGACGAGGACCGCGCTCTCCATCGTGCCGCCATAGATCCGCAGCGGGATGAGCGAGAGCTGCTGAAGCTTGAAGGCGCCGAGCATGTGGCCGATGACGGCGAAGGCGAGCCCCACGCCGCCGACGATGAACGCGACCGGATAGCCCGAGAAGAGCAGGAGCGCGAGCGTCACGAACATGAAGATCGGCAGATATTCCGTCACGAATTCCATGATCGCCCCCGGATCAGTTCGCGGCCGGCGCCGGGGCGCCGTGCTGTGATGCGGCAAAGGCGCCCGCCGCGGGTCGCAGCCGCTCGGGCCCGAAGAGGAAGACCACGCATTTCTGCGCCACCGACAGCGCCGCCATCGCCAGCATGACGAAGCCGAGCGGCAGGAACGCCTTGATGACGAAGCGGTATTCGAGGCCGGTCTGCGCCGACGAGCGTTCGCCCATCTCGAAGGAGCGCATCGCGTTGTCGATGCCGTATTCGATCACGACGAAGCAATAGGGCAGCATGAAGAGGAGCGTTCCGAGCAGCTCCACCCAGACCCGCGTGCGCGCCCGCAGCGTGTCGCGCACAAGCTCGATGCGCACATGCGCGTCCTTCACATAGGCATAGCCAAAGCACATCAGGAACAGCACCGCATGCAGGTGCCACTGCATTTCCTGCAACTTGGTCGAGGTGAAGGTGCGATACCAGGCGGTGTCGGTAAAGGACGGATCCCAGCCGAGGTATTTGCGCTGCACCACGTCATAGACGATGATGATCATCATCGGCGCGAACAGGAGTGCGGCCGCGATGCCGACCCGCTGGCAGAAGGCCGCAAGGCGCGCGCTCTCGTCCAGCAGGAAGTCGAAGGTGCCCTCGCGCGCGCGCCTCAGGCCCCAGGCGTAGACAGCGACGAGCACGAGCGAGAGCGCGAGCATGATCCAGAAGGCGTAGGGCTCGAGCCCCTCGTAGAAGGCGATCAGCGCCTCGGCCTCGGCATTGCCGGCCTTGGCCTCGCGCCGCAGCGCGTTGAGTTGCTGGCGCGTGATCGAGAAGGGCTGCACGATCACGAGCGCGAACCAGCCGAGCAGCGCCGCCGCGCCATGCAGGCCCGCCCGCGGCCGCAGCGCCCCGGCTGCGACGAGGCCCAGGAATATCGCGCCGACTGCGTAGAAGGTGCCGAGCGCCCCCACGGGTTCCAGCACGAGCACGAGGGCCGCGATGATGGTCAGAAGGCTCGCTGCAACGGCCACGGCATCCTCCCTTCGCGATGCAAGGACGGGCGCGAGGCCCCCGAAGGGCCCCGCGCCCGAGAGTGCGGGAAGGCGCCTACTTCATGTAGCCGATGTCTTTCCAGATCTTGTAGTTGGCGCGGAAGGCCTGAAGGCTTTCCCATGCCTTGGCAAAGTCGGCGTCGCGCGCGGCCTCTTCGGCGGCAACCTCGGCCCAGGCGGCCTCGAGTGCGGCGAGGATCTCGGGCGGCCAGGTGTGCAGCGTCACGCCCTGCTTTTGCAGCTCCTGAAGCGCGGCGAACTGGATCGCCTCACCCTCGGCCAGGCCATAGGCGATGCCGGCCTCGCAGACGGCCTCGATCTGGGCGCGCTGCGTGTCGGTCAGGCTCTCCCACAGGTCGAGGTTGATCATGAGGTCGAAGAGGGTCGACTGCTGGTGCCAGCCGGGGAAGTAGTAGTGCTTGGCGATCTGATAGAAGCCGAGGTTGAGGTCGATCGCGGGCATCGAGAATTCGGTCGCGTCGATCGTGCCGAGTTCGAGCGCGGGGAAGATGTCGCCGCCGGCCAGAAGCTGGGTCGAGACGCCCATCTTCTCCATCACCTTCGCGCCAAGGCCGAAGAAGCGCATCTTCTTGCCCCGGAGGTCGTCGACCGTCTTGATCTCCTCGCGGAACCAGCCCGACGCCTCGGGCGCGATGACGGCGCACAGCAGCGACTTGATGTTCGAGCGCTGATAGATCTCGTCCATCATCTCGTAGCCGCCGCCGAACTTCATCCAGGCGAGGTATTCGCCCGCCTGCGGCCCGAAGGGAACGGCCGCAAACAGCGGCAGCGCCGGCACCTTGCCCGCCCAGTAGCCCGGGGTCGACCAGCCGGCCTCGACCGCACCGGTCGAGACGGCATCGAACACCTCGAGCGCCGGCACGATCGCGCCCGGCTCCTGGAAGGTCACAGTGATCTCGCCGCCGGTGACGGCGGTGATGCGCTCGGCGATCTGCTTGCCGATCGTGCCGAGCTGGGTCAGCGACCCGGGATAGGTCGACTGGAGGTTCCAGTTCTCTGCGGCCTGCGCCTGCACGCCAAAGGCAAGGCCCACGGCGGCGATGGTGCCAAACAACCCGTTCTTCATTCCGATGCTCCCTGTTGGTTTATATCCCGGCGGCCCGGGGTTGGGCTTGAGCGGCCCTTCCCCCAAGGGGGCGCGGGCCGAAATTCCAGTCCGTGTTCCTCCGACATCCCCCCGGACGCGAGGCAGCACACGCACAACCCGCGCACGCGCATCGCCACGCCGTGGCGCAACCTAATGCGTCGGCGGGCGATGGCAAACAGGAATCTTGCCGACTAGCCCGCCCGAAGCTGCACGATGGCCGCGCGCGCCAGCGCGTCGGCGCGCTCGTTGCCCTCATGGCCGGCGTGGCCCTTGATCCAGCGCCAGGTCACCTTGTGGGGCAGGCGCGCGGCATCGAGCCGGCGCCAGAGATCCTCGTTCTTCACCGCCTTGCCGCTCGAGAGCCGCCAGCCCCGCGCCTTCCAGCCCGCGAGCCATTCGGTGATGCCGTCCTTCACATAAGCGCTGTCGGTCACGATCGTGATCTCGGCCGGCCGCGTGAGGCTCTCGAGCGCCGAGATCGCCGCCAGCAATTCCATGCGGTTGTTCGTCGTCATCGCCTCGGCGCCCGACAGCTCGCGCGCGCGCACCACCGCGCCGCCCTCGGTCGCGCGCAGCACCACCCCCCAGCCGCCCGGCCCCGGATTGCCGCTGCACGCCCCGTCGGTAAAGGCGACAAGCTCGGCCATCAGCGGGGGATGTCCGCAACTTCGGCAGAGCAGGCCGCCAGCACGGCTTGCCCCCGGGTGCGACCGTCCGGCGCGTGCCTCAGCCCAGCCACAGCCCCACCCCCAGACAGACAGCCACCCCCGCGGTCAGGAGGAACCGCAGCCGCATCCACCAGCGCGGCACCAGCCGCCAGAGCGCGAATTGCGCATCGAGCGCGAGCAGCGCGAAAAACCCCGTCAACAGCGCCGACAGCGCCCGCGCCTCGGGCCCCGTCACCATGAAGAACGCCCAGAGCGCCGGCGCGACCGAGGCGCCATAGCCCCGCCACGCCCCCTCAGCCCCCTTGGCCGCAAAGCCCCAGAGCACCCCCGACATGAAACACAAGATGACCGTGCCATAGCCGATGAGGACCGCCCGCCCCGCAAAGGCCGGCGGCACCATCGCGCCCAGCGCCGGGTCGAGCACTGTCGCCGCCCCCCAGACGAAGGGGATGAGGCCCGCCAGCCCGAGCACCAGCGCCGGGCGCGGAATCGCGGGCATCTCTGGCGCGCTCATGCCCGTTCCAGCGCGAGCCGCGCGGCCAGCGCGGCAAAGGCCGCCGCAAAGCCGCGGTTCATCCAGCGCAGCACCGCCGGCCGCCCGAGGATCAGCGCTCGCGCCTCGGCCGCGAATGCGCCATAAAGGACGAAGACCGCGAAGGTCATCGCCATGAACACCGCGCCCAGCACCGCCATCTCGGCCGCGGCCGTCCCGACCTGCCCCGACAGGAACGGCGGCAGAAGCGCGAGAAAGAAGATCGAGAGCTTGGGGTTGAGGATGTTGATCAGCGCCCCGCGCCGCGCCACCGCCCAGCCGCTCTCGCGCCCGACCTCTCCCTCGGCGATGTTGAGCGCGCCGCCCGCCGACAGCGCCTGCCAGGCAAGCCAGACGAGATAGGCCACCCCCGCGAGCTTTACGGCGGTAAAGAGCAGCGCGCTCGCATGCAGGACGGCCGCGAGCCCCGCCATCGCCGCCGCCAGATGCGGCACGATCCCCGCCGTGCAGCCTGCCGCCGCCGCGACCGAGGCCGCCCTTGCCGCCGCCGCCCACCGCGTCGCCGTCACGACCCGGCAAGGGCGCATCGCCGCCTTTTCGATGGAGCCGCGCGGCGCCTTCGCCGAATGGCAGGACGGCCGGCTCCATCTCGCCTTCGGCGGGCAGGGGGTCTGGGCGATCCGCGACCAGCTTGCCGAGCATTTCGGCCTGCCGCTCGAGGCCGTGCGCGTCACCATCCCCGATGTCGGCGGCGGCTTTGGGCCGAAGCTGGTATTCTATCCCGAGGAT
>JAUREX010000037.1 GCA_030834485.1 Gemmobacter sp. | reverse complement strand
CCCGGCGGGCCCCGCCCCGATCACCAGCGCCGCGACGTGCTCAGCCATCGCTGCCCCAATCGGCGGCCTGCATCTCGCGCAGGCGGCTTGCGGTGCGCTCGAACTCGAACGACCCCGCGCCTTCGAGATAGAGCCGCTCGGGTTCGTCGGCAGCACTTGCGATCAGCCGCACCCGCCCCTCGTAAAGGGCGTCGATCATCGTGACGAACCGCTTGGCCTCGTTGTAGTTCGCCGCCGACATGCGCGGGATGTCCTCGAGCAGCACGACCCGGACGGCGCCCGCGATCGCGAGGTAATCGGCCGGGCCGAGCGGGCGGCCGCAGAGATCCCAGAACGAGGCGCGCAGCACCCCGTTCGCGACCTGATCGAGCACGAGGTCGCGCCCGTTGACGCGCAGCACCATCGGCCCGCCCGTCGCCCCCCCGGTCAGATCCGACCAGATCGCCCCGATCGCCGCGCGCGCCGCGCCATCCGAGGGCGCGAACCACACCTGCGCCCCGGTCAGCCGGTGCTGGCGGTAATCGGTCGGGCTTTCGAGTTCGACGACATCCATCCGCGCGCGGATGAGGTCGATGAAGGGCAAAAACAGCGCGCGGTTCAGCCCGTCCTTGTAGAGATCCTCGGGCGGGCGGTTCGAGGTCGTCACCACCATCACGCCCGCATCGAAGAGCCGCTGGAAAAGCCGCCCGACCACCATCGCGTCGGTGATGTCGCTGATCTGCATCTCATCAAGGCAGAAAAGCCGCACCCGCCCCGCCAGATCATCGGCGACGGGTGCGAGCGCGTCGGTGACGCCGCGCGCGCGCGCCGCATGCATCCCGCGGTGGACGCCCTGCATGAAGGCGTGGAAATGCACCCGCTCGACCCCCGGCGCCTCGGTCGCCGCCGCCATCATGTCCATCAGCATCGACTTGCCGCGCCCGACGCCGCCCCAGAGATAGAGGCCCTTTGCGCCCGCCTCCGCGCCCTTGCGGCCGAAGAGGCCTGCGATGCGGCCGCGCCGGGGCGGGGCCTCGATCCGGGCGCGGATGGCCTCGAGCATGGGCAGGACGGCGCGCTGCGCCGGATCGGGGCGCAGCCGCCCCGCGGCGATCCCGGCCTCATGGATCTCGATCAGCGTCTGGCGCATGGGGGCCGCATAGCGCGCGCGCGTTGCAAGGGGAAGGCTCAGCCCGCGGGGGCGGCCATGCGGTCATAGGCCGACCAGTCGGAGATGTGCGGATAATGCCGCCGCCGCCACGCCGCGACGCGCGGATCCATCACCCAGCGCCAGAGCGGCGGCACCAGCGCCATCGCCGTCATCACCGGATAGCCGAAGGGCAGCTGCGGCGCCTCGGCCTCGGGGTAGGTCTGGAGGAGCGCGAAGGGCCGGTCGGGCCGGGTGTGGTGGTCGGCATGGCGCTGGAGGTTGATGAGCAGCCAGTTCGAAACGCGATGCTCGGCGTTCCAGCTGTGGTGCGGGCGGACAGGCTCATACCGCCCGCCGCCCAGATGCTCGCGCGTCAGCCCGTAATGCTCGATGTAGTTCGTGAGTTCGAGTTGCAGCACCGCCATCGCCGCCTGCACGACGAAAAGCCCCACCCCCGCCGCCCCGCCCAGCCCGAAGGCGAGCGCGAGCATCCCCGCCTGCAGCGCGCCATAGCGCCAGAAGGGGTTCGAGGCGTGCCACCATCCCCGCCCCCGGCGCGCGAGCAGCGCCGCCTCGGCCGCGAAGGCCGAGCGCGGGCAATGCACAAGCACGCGCGCCAGATAGGGCCCGAACCCCTCGCCGCGCCGCGCGGTGACGGCATCGGCGGGCGTCGCGACATGGCGGTGATGCACCAGCAGATGCTCGGACCGGAAATGGCTGTAGAGGACCGACGCCATCAGGAGATCGCCGAGCCAGCGCGCCCCGCGCGAGGATTCGTGAACAAGCTCATGCGCATAGGTGATCCCGATCGCGCCCGACACGACACCGATGCCGGCAAATAGCGCGACCTCCTCCCACATCGCCAGATGGGTGGTCGCGCCGACCGCCCAGATCGACCCGAAGATCGTCACAAGCTGGAGCGGCAGCCAGATGCGCGTCACCAGCCGGTGCCAGCGCAGCCGGTCGGGCAGGGTCGCGGGGTCGGGGTTGGCGCGCTCTCGCCCCGCGAGCGCATCGAGAAGCGTGATCCCGACCCAGCCATAGACCGGCAGCGCGACAAGCGCCCAGCCCCCCCAGATCAGCCCCGCCGCGACAAGCGGCAGGAGCGTCAGCGAGAGCCAGAAGGGCAGCGCGGGGCCGGGCGGGGTCAGGGACGTGTCGCTCATCTCGAGTTCCGGGCAAGTTGTTGGGCCGAACATAGCGTCGCGCGCCGCGCCCTCACAGGTGGCCGCGCGCCGCATCCCAGCATTTGCGCATCACCGTGGGCAGGGTGCCCGGATCGAACGCCTCGGCCGCCACAAAGGCGCCCCGCCCCGGCGCCGCCTCGGCGTCCACCGTCGCGACCATCACCTGCAGATCGAGCGTGAAATGGGTGAAGACATGGCGCACCGCGACCTCGGCCGCCCGCCACGGGGCCGCGAGCGGCGGGCCCTCCGCATCGCCCGCGATCCAGCCATGCGTCGGAAAGCCGAGCATCCCGCCCAGAAGCCCCTTGCCCGCCCGCCGCTCGAGCAGGACCGCCCCATCGGTCCGCCGCGCGACCCAGACGGTGCCGCGGCGGGCGGGCTTGGGCGCGCGCGGCAGGGTGCGGGGCAGCTCGGCCGCGATGCCTGCGCGCTGCGCGGCACAATGGGTCGCGACGGGGCAGCGCCCGCAGGCGGGGTTGCGCGGCGTGCAGATCGTCGCGCCGAGGTCCATCATCGCCTGCGCGTGATCGCCCGGCCGGACCCCGGGCGTCAGCCGCGCGGCCAGCGCGCGCAGCGCGGGCTTGGCCACGGGCATCGGCGTCTCGACGGCGAAGAGGCGCGCCACCACCCGCTCCACATTGCCGTCGACGACGGTTGCGGGCAGATCGAAGGCGATCGCGCCGATCGCGGCGGCGGTGTAGGGCCCGATCCCGGGCAGGGCGCGCAGGCCTTCGAGCGTTGCGGGAAAAACGCCCCCGTGCCGGTCCGCGACGGCGCGCGCGCAGGCGAGGAGGTTCCGCGCCCGGGCGTAATAGCCAAGCCCCGCCCATTCGCCCATCACCGCCCCGTCCTCGGCGCGCGCGAGGGCCTCGACATCGGGCCAGCGCGCGAGAAAGCGCAGATAGGGCGCGCGCACCGTCGCGACCGTCGTCTGCTGGAGCATGATCTCCGAGAGCCAGACGCGATAGGGATCGGGCCGGACGCCCGCCGCGCGCTCGGCCGGTCCGACGCGCCAGGGCAGGACGCGCGCGTGCGCATCATACCACGCCGCCAGACGCGCGGCGATCTCGGCGCTGTCCCCTGCCTCGGTGTCACGCATCTGTCAGCCCCCGGTGGCTGGCCTTCGGCCTGCTCGCGGGTCTAGAATAGCGCCTGTCCCCGCCGCAGGAAGCCCGCCCGTGCCGCGCACCACCGACCCGCCCGAACCGCCCGCCCGCCGCCAGCGCGGCTTCGAGGCTGCCGGGCGCATCCTTCAGCCGCGGATCGCGGCCGCGGGCAAGGGCCGCGGGGCGGGGATCGAGCGGCTGATCGCCCAGTGGCGCGAGATCGCGGGCGAGGACCTCGGCGCCATCACGACGCCCCTGCGGATCGCGCGGGGCCGCGATGCAAACGCGGGGGCGGAGGGCGCAGGCGCGACGCTGACGCTCGCGGTGCGCGCCGCGCTCGCGCCCGTGGTGCAGATGCGCCTTCCGGCCCTGATCGCACGGATCAATGCGGCCTTCGGGCACCGGGCGGTCGCACGGATCCGCATCGTGCAGGATGGGCCAGCCGCCGCGGCATTCGCCGAGGCGCCGCGCCCCTTCGATCCGGCGCTGGCCGCGCCCCCCCCGGAAGGGGGCCCGGCCGAGGGCATTGCCGATGCGGGGCTGCGCGATGCCCTTGCAACGCTCGGCAGAAACATCATAACTCGCGCCCTCAAGGAAGGATCACGCCGATGACCCCGCGCCGCCTCGCCCTTATCCGCCTGCCCGGCCTTCTCGGCCTTGTCGTCGCGCTCTTTGCCTGGGCGGGCGCGCCCTTCGGCCCCGCCCGCGCGCTGGCCGAGCCGCTGATCGCGCTTGGCGACATGGCGATCGGCGAGCCGGAGGCGAAGGTCACGATCATCGAATATGCCTCTTTCAGCTGCCCCCATTGCGCGAACTTCCACGCCGATGTGCTGCCGCGCCTGCAAGAGGATTACATCGACACGGGCAAGGTGCGGCTGATCCACCGCGAGGTGTTCTTTGATCGCTATGCCTTCTGGGCGGCGCTGGTCGCGCGCTGCGCGGGGCCTGAGCGCTATTTCGGCATCGCGGGCCTGATCTACGAGGGTCAGCAAAGCTGGGCGCGCGCGCCCGAGCCCACCGCCGCCGCCGATGCGCTGCGCCGGATCGGCCTTGTCGGCGGGCTCGAGGCCGCGCAGGTCGAGGCCTGCCTGCGCGACGCCGAGGGGGCGCAGGCGCTCTATGACCGCGCCGAGGCCGATGTGAAGGCCGATGAGGTCAGCGCGACCCCCACCCTCATCATCAACGGCAAGAAGCACCAGAACATGCCCTATGAGGATCTGCGCGCCGTCATCGACGCGGCACTCGCGGAGTAGGCGCCATGCCCGGCCCGCTCGAGGGGGTGCGCGTCATCGAGCTCGCCCGCATCCTCGCCGGGCCCTGGGCGGGGCAGACGCTTGCCGATCTGGGGGCCGAGGTCGTCAAGGTCGAGGCACCCGAGGGCGACGACACGCGCCAATGGGGCCCGCCCTTCATCGACCGGCCGGGTGATGGGCCCGCGAACCGCTCGGCGGCCTATTTCCACGCGACGAACCGCGGCAAGACCGCGATCGCGGTCGATTTCCGCACCCCCGAGGGCCAAGCCCGCGTGCGCGACCTCGTGCGCGGGGCGGATGTGGTGATCGAGAACTTCAAGGTCGGGGGTCTGGCGAAATACGGCCTCGACTATCCCGCGCTCGCAGGCCTGAACCCGGGCCTCGTCTATTGCTCGATCACGGGTTTCGGGCAGACCGGCCCCTATGCCGAGCGGGCGGGCTATGACTACATCATCCAGGGCATGGCCGGGCTGATGAGCGTGACGGGCGACCCCGCGGGCCAGCCGCAGAAGGTGGGCGTGGCGGTCGTCGACGTGATGACGGGCGTCTATGCCGCGACCGCGATCCTCGCGGCCCTGCACCAGCGTGCGCGCAGCGGGCGGGGGCAGATGATCGACATGGCGCTGATGGATGTGGCCGTTGCGATGATGGCCAATCAGGCGATGAACTACCTCGCGAGCGGGCGCGCCCCGGGGCTTCTGGGCAACGCGCACCCCAACCTCGCGCCCTATGCGGTGTTTCCCTGCGCGGATGGCTGGATCATCCTTGCGGTCGGCAATGACGGGCAGTTCCGCAGGCTCTGTGCGATCCTCGAGCTTTCGCCGCTGGCCGATGATCCGGCCTATGCGACGAACCCCGCGCGCGTCACGAACCGGCCCGAGCTTCAGCGCCTGATCGATGCGCGCACCCGCGGCTTTGCGCGCGATGCGCTCTTGCGGGCGTGCGAGGCGGCGGGCGTGCCGGCCGGGCCGATCAACACCATGGCCGAGGTCTTTGCCGACCCGCAGGTGATCGCGCGTGGCCTCAGGATCGACCCCGAAGGCGTGCCGGGCGTGCGCACGCCGATCACCTTTTCCGACGCCGAGCTCGCGCTCGGGCGCGCCTCGCCGCTGATGCCGCGCGCCTGAGGCGGGGGTGTGTTGCAGCTTTGCACCACATCGCGCGCCTTTGCCGCCGCCGCGCCGGGTTTGGCTTGCAAAAGGGCCGCGTCGGTAAGACATCGTTCATATTCCCAGGCGGGCGTTCCGCGGGGGTTTCTACCAACGAGGGAAAACATGAAGAAGATTCTGTTCGCTACCACTGCCCTGGTGATGACCGCGGGCATGGCGTCGGCCGAAATCACTTGGTCGGGCAAGGCCGAGGTCCACATCATTGACACCGCCACCGCGGCGGCGACCATCGGCAATGCGGTCGATATCAACCTTTCGGCGTCGACGACGACCGATGGCGGCCTGTCGATCGGCTGGTCGAACGACATCGGCAACGGCTGCATGGTCGATCTCGCGGACAAAAATTGCGACGCTCAGTCGCCCGACCTCGGCGCCGGCGCGATCACCCTCGGCTATGCCGGCGTGACGGCCGTTCTCGGCAATGACCAGAGCGACGACCTCTACGACGACTCGCAGAACGGCGACGTCGCCATCTCGGGCGCTGCTGGCACGATCACCTACGCGATCGTGACCGATATCAACGATCAGGAATCCTCGTGGAAGTTCGGCGCCTCGCTCGACGCGTTTGCGCTGTCGGCGGCCGGCACGACCGCTGATGACAACGGCAACGGCGCAGCGAAGGCCACGCTGACCTACAAGATGGGCGACACGACGTTCTCGGTGACCGGCGACAACAAGGGCGCCGCTGCGACCAAGACCTCGGCCAAGGTTGTCCAGGCGCTCGGCGATGTGAGCGTTTCGGTTGCCGCTGCGCGTCAGGGCTCGACGAACGAGTGGGATCTGGGCGTGACCTACACGATGGGCACCATGAAGACCATCGTCTCGCTCGACGAAAGCAACAACTGGGAACTCGACGTCACCTACGGCCTCGGCGGTGGTGCGACCGCGTTCCTCGGTGCGGACAACAGGAACACCGTTCTCGCCGGCGTGAACTTCTCGTTCTGATCCCGGAACGGATCTGACTTCCGGGGGCGGGCGGCGCCCGCCCCCGATTTTATCATCCTGATTTGATCTGATTCGCCGATGGGCCCGCCTGCGGCGACGTTGTTGGACCGTTTGAGCATGATTTTTTCCGCCTTCCTCCTCGCAACCCTGCTGCGCATGCCGCGCCGCGGGGTCAGGTTCGTTGTACGTCCGGCACAGTCGGGCCGCTCACCTGCCTTCCGTCCGCGCCATGCTTGCGATCAGCCTGACACTCGGATCCTGTCGGCCGCACGCCATCCCGCGTCGGGGCGGCCGGGACGGGGCAGGAGGGGGCGGTGACGGTCGGGGTGCGGGGGATGCTGATCCGGCTTCTGTCGCAGCGCGAGGCGGCGGCGCTGACGCTCGCGGGGTTCTTCGATCTGCACTACTACCCCTTCGCCTGCACGACCAAGCGCCGCCCGCGGCTCGACCGGATCATCTTCGACAAGCATTTCCGCGACGGGCTCGGCCGCAAGCCGCTCGGCGCGATCACGTCGGCCGACCTGCAGGCGTGGGTCGCCGAGCACGCGGCGCGGGGCTACAAGCCCGGGACCGTCAACAAGCACATCTTCCTGCTGAACCGGCTGCTGCGCCTTGCGCGGGAATGGGGCATGCTCGAGGGGGCGGGGTCGGGGCGGCTCGGGGTCAGGCGGCTGCCGGCGGGCGAATGGCGCCAGCGGTTCGCGTCGGAGGCCGAACTCGCGGCGCTGCTCGGGGCCTGCGCGGCCGAGAACCACCCATTCCTCGGCTTTTTCGTGCGCCTCCTGATCCTGACCGGCGCGCGCAGCAGCGAGGCGCGGCTGGCGCGCTGGCGCGATTTCGACCTGCCGCGACGGCTCTGGACGGTGCCGGTCAGCAAGAACGGCCGCGCGCGGCGCATCGTGCTGAGCAGCGCGGTCATGGCCCTGCTGCCCGAGATCCGGGCGCGCGCGCTCGCACTCGGGCTGGCGGCGGGGCCCGACGATCCGATCTTCACCAACCCACGCACGCGGCGGGCCTACAACGGCTTTCACCTCGCGTGGGACCGGGCGCGCGAGCGTGCGGGACTGGGCACGCTGCGGCTGCACGACCTGCGCCACACCTTCGCGAGCCTCCTCATCAACAACGGCGCCACGATCTATGAGGTGCAGAAGCTGCTCGGGCACCAGAACATCACCATGACCGAGCGCTATGCCCATCTCGTGCCCGACACGCTGCAGCGCCGGGTCGAGATCATCCCCGACGCGATGGCGCGCGCGGCGGCGGGCTGAGGGGGATCAGACGCCCGGCTCGATCAGATCGCCGATCGCGACGCCGGTGATGCCGGCGGCGTTGGCCTCGTCGGTGTCGATGTGCATTTCGGTGAAGGCGCCGGGCTGGATGCGCACGACCGCGCCCGCAAAGTCGATGTCGCGCCCGGTGCCGCGGACCGCGACGGTCACCGCCTCGCCGTCCGAGAGGCCCCAGCGGTGAGCGTCCGCGGGGATCATGTGGATGTGGCGCGCCGCAATGATGAGGCCGTTGGTCGTGACCGCGCCGGCCGGGCCGATGAGGCTGATCTGCGGCGTGCCGTCGAGATCGCCCGACATGCGCACCGGCGCCTCGATCCCGAGGTGGATCGCATCGGTGCGCGAGACCTCGATCTGCGTGCGCGACCGCTCGGGCCCGAGGATGCGCACCCCCTCGATCCGGCCTCCCGACCCCTCGAGCGTCACGCGCTCGGTCGCGGCGAAATTGCCGGGCTGGCGCAGCGCGAAATCGGGGTGAAGCCGCGCGCCCGGGCCAAAGAGCGCCTCGACATGCGCGCGCGAGAGGTGGACGTGGCGGGCCGAGACCGCGACCGGCACATGGATGACGGGGGCGGCGGGGCCTGCCATCCTGCGCGCCCCCTCTAGCCTTCGCGCGACACGAGGCGGCGAAACCAGCCCTTGCGCGGCTTGCCCTCGCCCTCGGCGTCCGCATCGGCATCGGCGGGGGCATCCTCGGCCGGGCCTTCGACGGCGGCCTGGAAACGCTCGAAGAACTCATCGGCGAGCTTGCGGGCAAAGCCGTCGATGATCCGGCTGCCGAGTTGTGCGAGCTTGCCGCCGACGCTCGCATCGACCTCATAGCGCAGCATCGTGCCGTCCGCGTCGGGTTCGAGCGTCACGCGCGCCGCACCCTTGGCAAAGCCCGCCGCCCCGACCTTGCCTTCGCCTGCGATGGTGCAGCCGCGGCCCGGGTCGATGTCGCGCAGCGCGACCGCACCCGCAAAGCGCGCCGAGACGGGCCCGACCTTCTGCACCACCACCGCCTCGAAGCCCGTCTCGGCCGAGCCGGTCATCGATTCGCAGCCCGGCACGCAGGCCTTGAGCACCTCGGGATCGAAGAGCGCGGCCCAGACCGTCTCGGGCGGGGCGGCGATGTGGCGGCTGTCGGAGAGGTTCATCGCGGGGCTCCTGCTTTCGTGGTGCCCCTCATGCCCCAAGGCGCGCCGTCGCGCAACCTTCGCGCCGCCGCGCGCGCGCAGCAAGGACCCACACGGCCGCGAGCCCGACCGAGAGGATCGCGTTCCACCCCGCCATCGAGATGCCGGCAAAGGACCACGCGACCTCGGTGCAGGCGACCGGCGCCGCCACCACCACCGAGGGGTCGAGGAGGTCGCTGATCGGCACGCCCGCGATGCCCGGCCCCGATGAACAACTCGCCGGCCCCGGCCACCAGCCGGCCTCGACGCCCGCGTGATAGGCGCCGACGCCTGCCGTCGCCAGTGCCGCGCCCATCCCCAGAACCGGCCAGACCACCCACGGCAGCAGGAGCGCCACCCCCCCGATCGCGACCGCCGCCAGATGCGGCCAGCGCTGCGTGATGCAGAGCGCGCAAGGCGCCAGCCCGAAGGCGTATTGCGCCACCAGCGCCGCCCCGAGCAGCCCCGCCGAGCCCCCCGCCGCGATCACGATCAGCGCGCGCGCCCTCATAGCCAGCGCACCATCGCAAAGCCCCCGATCAGCACCGCGAGCCCAAGCGCAAAGACAAGGCCGAGCCTGCGCTCGATGAAGGCGCGCATCGGCTCGCCATAGGCGCGCAGCAGTGCCGCGACGATGAAGAAGCGCAAGCCCCGCGCGAACACCGACGTCGCGACGAAGGTCGCGAGCGACATGCCCGTCCAGCCCGACATGATGGTGATGACCTTGTAGGGAAAGGGCGTCAGCCCCGCGATCAGCACCGCCCAGAAGCCCGCATCGTTGAAGCGGACCGAGAATTCGGCCATCGCCGCGCCCTTGCCCAGCGCCTCGAGCATGGGCCGCCCGATCTGCTCGAAGGCGAACATCCCGATCGCATAGCCCGCGATCCCGCCCAGCACCGAGGCCACCGTCGCGACGGCTGCACCCGTGTCGAGCGCAAGCGCCGAGGTCGCGGCCATGCCCCCCCTCAGCACCACGAGTTCCTGCGGCACGCGCTTGCGCAGATAGCCCGTCGAGCTGATCTGGCGCAGCACCTCGAGGCCGCGGCTCGCGGCGTCGTCCGAGACGGGGGCGACGTTGCGCTTGCCCTCCTCGTCGCCGCGGCCGAGATCGTCGAAGCTCGCGCCCTGCGGCTTCACATGCGCAAGGTCGGTGCGGTCGAGATAGCTCACCGCCAGTTCGCGGAAGATGTAGTCGAGGATCGAGGTCGCGTTCTTGATCGAATCGTTGCCCTGCACCATCCCCGCGGGCTCGAAGCGGGTAAAGGTGAAGGCCTCGACGAATTCTTCGAGCGGCACGCCATATTGCAGCCCGACCGACACGGCGATGGCGAAGTTGTTCATCATGGCGCGGAAGCCCGCGCCTTCCTTGTGCATGTCGATGAAGATCTCGCCCAGACGCCCGTCGCCGTATTCGCCGGTGCGCAGATAGACCTTGTGGCCGCCGACGATGGCCTTTTGCGTATAGCCCTTGCGCCGCTCGGGCAGGCGCTCGCGCGCGCGCACCATCTCGCGCACGATCACCTTCTCGACGATCTTCTCGGCCAGCACGACGGCCTTTTCCTGCGCGCTGCCCGAGGCGAGCGCCTCTTCGGCCTCGGGGTCGTCCTCGACGAGCGCGGCCGCGAGAGGCTGGCTGAGCTTTGAGCCGTCGCGATAAAGCGCGTTCGCCTTGATCCCGAGGCTCCAGGACAGCTCATAGGCCGCGAGCGTGTCGGCGATCGTGGCCGAGTTCGGCATGTTGATCGTCTTGGAGATCGCGCCCGAGATGAAGGGCTGCGCCGCCGCCATCATGCGGATGTGGCTCTCGACCGAGAGATAGCGCGTGCCCTTCTTGCCGCAGGGGTTGGCGCAATCGAAGACGGCGTAATGCTCGGGCCGCAGGAAGGGCGCGCCCTCGAGCGTCATCGTCCCGCAGACATGGTCGTTCGCGGCCTCGACCTGCGCCCGGGTAAAGCCGAGGTGGCGCAGCATGTCGAAGGTCGGATCGGCGAGCTTCTCGGCCGGGATGCCAAGCGTGCCCTTGCAGAAATCCTCGCCGAGCGTCCACTGGTTGAAGACGAAGCGGATGTCGAAGGCGCTGCCGAGGGACGCCTCGACCTTCTCGATCTCGTCGGGCCCGAAGCCCGCCTCGACCAGACGGTCCAGGTTGACCCCCGGCGCATTGCCGAGGCTGCCGTGCCCGACTGCATGGGCGACGATCTCGCCCACCTGCGCCGGCGCATAGCCGAGCTTTTCAAGGGCTGCGGGCACCGACTGGTTGATGATCTTGAAGTATCCCCCGCCCGCGAGCTTCTTGAACTTCACCAGCGCGAAATCGGGCTCGATCCCGGTCGTGTCGCAATCCATGACAAGGCCGATCGTGCCCGTGGGCGCGATCACGGTCGCCTGCGCGTTGCGATAGCCATGCGCCTCGCCAAGGCTCAGCGCCTCGTCCCAGGCGGTGCGGGCCAGCGCGATCAGCGCCGGATCGGGGCAGTTCGCGGCATCGAGCGCGACCGGCGCGACATTCACCTCCTCATAGCCGCCGCTGGTGCCATGGGCGGCGCGGCGGTGGTTGCGGATGACGCGCAGCATGTGGTCGCGGTTCTTGGCATAGCCCGGGAAGGGGCCAAGCTCGGCCGCCATCTCGGCCGAGGTCGCGTAGGAGACGCCGGTCATGATCGCGCTCAGCGCGCCGCACAGCGCCCGGCCCGCGTCGGAATCATAGCCAAGCCCCATGTTCATCAAGAGCCCGCCGATATTGGCATAGCCAAGCCCGAGCGTGCGGAAGTCGTAGGAACGCTGCGCGATCTCCTTCGAGGGGAACTGCGCCATCAGCACGCTGATCTCAAGCGTCACCGTCCAGAGCCGCGTCGCATGCACATAGGCCTCGGCATCGAACCGCCCACCCGCGAAGAAGGTCAGCAGGTTCATCGAGGCGAGGTTGCAGGCCGTATCGTC
Organism: Gemmobacter sp.; assembly: GCA_030834485.1. GTDB lineage: Bacteria > Pseudomonadota > Alphaproteobacteria > Rhodobacterales > Rhodobacteraceae > JAUREX01. The sequence continues at coordinate 5,449 of JAUREX010000037.1, read as the reverse complement.
AAGGAACATGTATTCCGAGCACGGGTTAGAGCCCCGGATCGGCCCGTCGGCCGGGCAGGTGTGCCAGGCGTTGACGGTGTCGTGGAACTGGATGCCGGGGTCGGCGCAGGCCCAGGCCGCGTGGCCCACCTGATCCCACAACTCGCGCGCCTTGAGCGTCTTGGCGACCTTGCCGTCGGTGCGGCGCAAGAGCGCCCAGTCGCCATCCTCGCGCACCGCGCGCAGGAACGCATCCGTCACCCGCACCGAATTGTTGGAGTTCTGGCCCGAGACCGAGATATAGGCCTCGCTGTCCCAGTCGGTGTCATAGGTCGGGAACTCGATGCTGTCATAGCCCTGGCGGGCGTATTGCAGCACGCGGTTGACATAGGTCTCGGGGATCATCGCCTTCTTGGCGGCGCGGATCGCGGCCTTCAGCGCCTCGTTGCGGGCGGGGTCGGTTGCGTCGGTTATGGCGCCGTCCCAGCCGCGGATCGCGGCGAAGATGTCATTGAGGCGCGCCTCATGCGCCTTGGAGCCGGCGACGAGGCTCGCGACCTTCTGCTCCTCGATCACCTTCCAGTTGATGAAGGCTTCGATGTCGGGGTGGTCCATGTCGCAGATGACCATCTTGGCCGCCCGCCGCGTGGTGCCGCCCGACTTGATCGCGCCCGCCGCGCGGTCGCCGATCTTGAGGAACCCCATCAGCCCCGACGACCGCCCCCCGCCCGAGAGCTTCTCGCCCTCGCCGCGCAGCGAGGAAAAGTTGGTGCCCGTGCCCGAGCCGTATTTGAAGAGCCGCGCCTCGCGCACCCAGAGGTCCATGATCCCGCCCTCGTTCACGAGGTCGTCCGAGACCGACTGGATGAAGCAGGCATGCGGCTGCGGATGCTCATAGGCCGAGTCGGATTTGACAAGCTTGCCGCTGCGGTGGTCGACATAGAAATGCCCCTGGCTCGGGCCATCGATGCCATAGGCCCAGTGCAGGCCGGTGTTGAACCACTGCGGGCTGTTCGGCGCGGCCATCTGGCGCGCGAGCATGAAGCGCATCTCGTCGTAATAGGCGCGCGCGTCGGCCTCGGCGGTGAAGTAGCCGCCCTTCCAGCCCCAATAGGCCCAGGCCCCCGCAAGACGGTCGAACACCTGCCGGGCCGAGGTCTCGCCAACAAAGCGCGCGCCCTCGGGCAGCGCTGCGAGCGCGTCGTCGTCGGCGACCGAGCGCCAGAGGAATTCGGGCACGGCCTTTTCGCGCACGCGCTTGAGCCGCGCCGGCACGCCCGCCTTGCGGAAGTATTTCTGCGCCAGCACGTCCGAGGCGACCTGGCTCCAGCTTTCGGGAACCTCGACGCTGTCGTTGCGGAACACGATGCTGCCATCGGGGTTCCGGATCTCGGAAACCGTGGTGGTGAAGGCGATGCCGCCATAGGCCCCACCGGTTTCGGTGGTGAACTTCCGCTCGATCTTCATGCCCCTACTCCGTTTATGACGCCGGCTTTGCGCCGGTCGTGCGGGTCAGACGCCCCTTCTTGTCCGGCGCCGACGAATCCCACCTGCCCATCCGCCCGACAGCGGAAGAGGGTCGTCCGATCGGACGGTGGCGAGGTTTTCGTTCCGCGCGCCGCCCACTAGATTTGGTGGGTCTCAGGGCACGACACGCAACTTGTCGTAAATCGGCCGGGCTGGCAACTGAAAATCTTGCGGCGGAGGCGATTTTTTTCATCGCCCCCGCCGCCCTCTGTTGTCTGCCCTTCGGGGCGCTCAGCCCGTCGTCGTCCAATCCCAGGGCACGGTGTGGGCGCCAAGGACGGCGCGCACCGCCGCGTCATCGGCAGCACCCGTGCGGCGCAACTGCGCGACAAGGCCGCGCTTGGGATCCTCGATCACGCCCGCGACCTCGACCGCGAGCCCCGCGGCCGCGAGTTCCGCGCCATAGACGCGCGCGATCGCGCGCTTGCGCAGGTCGGGCTTGAAGATCTTGCCGACCGCGGTTTTCGGCAGTTCGGGCAGGATCTCGATGTGCTTGGGGATCGCGGCACGCTCGGGGATGCGCTGGGCGGCGTCGGCGAGGATCGATTCGGCGCTCGCTTCGGCCCCCTGCACGAGTTCGACATAGGCGCAGGGCAGCTCGCCCGCCATCGCGTCGGGCTGGCCGATCGCGCCCGCGAACGCGACAGCGGGGTTCGCAAGCAGCGCGTCCTCGATGATCGCGGGGTCGATGTTGTGGCCGGCGCGGATGATGATGTCCTTGGCCCGACCCGTGATCCACAGATAGCCGTCCGCATCGAGCCGCCCGAGATCGCCCGTGCGCAGGAAACGCCCCTCGGCATAGAGGTCGCGGTTCTTGTCGGCCTGGGTATAGGTCGCGCCCGTCACCACGCCGGGGTTGGCGATGCAGATCTCGCCCACCTCGTCGACCCCGCAGGGCCGCATCCCCCCCGCCCCGTCGGGCGCGAGGATGCGCACCTCGGTGTGCGGCAGCGGGATCCCGACCGAACCCACCTTCTTCAGCCCCTCGATCGGGTTGCACGAGACAAGGCAGGTCACCTCGGTCAGGCCGTAGCCCTCGGCGATCTGCACGCCGGTTGCCTTCTCGAAGCGGGTATAAAGCTCGACCGGCAGCGGGGCCGAGCCCGACAGCGCGGTCTTGAGGCTCGAAACATCGGCATCGACCGGCCGCTGCATCAGCGCCGCGATCGCTGTCGGCACAGTGATGAGGAAGGTCACCCGCCAGCGCGCGATCAGCTTCCAGAAATTGTCGAACACCCCCTCGCCGCGATAGCCCTGCGGGGTCGGGAAGATCACATGCGCCCCGGACGCGATCGCCGACATCATGATCGGATATGCGGCGAAGACGTGGAACAGCGGCAAGGGGCAGATCAGCGCGTCTTCCTCGGTGAACATCAGGTGACTGGCGACCCAGCCGTTGTAAATCGCGCCATACTGGTTGTGCTGCGCGACCTTCGGCATGCCGGTGGTGCCGCCGGTATGGAAATAGGCCGCCACACGGTCGCTGGTCGCGTCCTCGAAATCCAGCGCGTCTGAGCGGAACTTGGACAATTCACGGTTAAAATCCAACACGTTTGCGATGTGGCTCACCGGGTTCTTGGGCCGGATCAGCGGCACGATCCACGACTTTGGCGGCGCGAGGTGGCGGTTGAGGTCGACCTCAAGCACCGTCTTGACGTCCGGCGCATGGCGCACGGCCTCGGCCACCTTCTGCGCGACCACGGTCTTCGGAAACGCGCGCAGCGTCACCACCACCTTGGCGCGCGTCTGGCGCAGGATCGCCGAGATCTGGTCGGGCTCGAGCAGCGGGTTGATCGGGTTCACGATCCCCGCGACCGCCCCGCCCAGCAGGGCCACCACCGTCTCGGTGCAGTTGGGCAGCACATAGGCGACCGTGTCGCCCTCGCCGACGCCGAGGCTACGAAAGAGGTTCGCGGCCTGATTGACCCGGCCGAGCAGCTCGGCCCAGCTCAGCGTCTCGGCCTTGTCGGCGGGCCCGGACAAAAGCTGGAACGACACCGCGGGCCGCGCCCCGTGCTGCGCGGCCGTCTGCGCCAGAAACGCGTGCAGCGTGCCCGGCTTCGGCCGGTCGGCCCAGGCCGATTCGGCCTCGATGGCGTCGCGGTCGGCGACGCCGGCAAAACGCGTGGTCATCTTCCCCCCTGTCCGGCCTTTGCGGCCATTGTGTTGACAAGGAAGATGGGTTGCTTCGGCGCGTGGGGCAAGCCCTGCGCGCGCCTGCGTCAGCCTGACGCGGCCTCGGCCCCGTCGGTGAACTGGAGCCGCGCGAGGCGCGCGTATAGCCCCCCCTCGGCCACGAGGCTTTCATGCGAGCCCTGCGCGACGATCCGGCCGCGGTCGAACACCACGATCCGGTCGGCGCGCTTGACCGTCGCCAGACGGTGCGCGACGACGATCGTCGTGCGCCCCTCCGAGAGCCGCTCGACCGCCGCCTGCACGGCGCGCTCGCTCTCGGCATCAAGCGCGGATGTCGCCTCGTCGAGCAGCAGCACCGGCGCGTCCCGCAGGATCGCGCGCGCGATCGCGATGCGCTGGCGCTGCCCGCCCGACAGCAGCATCCCCCGCTCGCCCAGAACGGTGCCGTAGCCCTCGGGCAGGCGGGCGATGAAGTCATGCGCGGCGGCGGCGCGCGCGGCCGCCTCGACCTCGGCATCGGTCGCATCGGGCCGGCCAAAGCGGATATTCTCGCGCGCCGAGGTCGAGAAGATCACCGGGTCCTGCGGCACCAGCGCCATCGCCGCGCGGAAATCGGCGCGCGCCATGTCGCGCAGGTCGATCCCGTCAAGCGTGATGCGCCCCGCCTCAGGGTCGTAGAAGCGCTCGATCAGTTGCAGCACCGTCGTCTTGCCCGCCCCCGACGGGCCGACCAGCGCGACCGTCTCGCCCGGCCGGATATGCAGGCCGACATCCGACAGCACCGCCACCCCGGGCCGCGTCGGATAGGCAAAGCGCACGCCCTCGAACGCGATCGCGCCCCGCACGGGGCGGGGCAGCGCGACCGGATGGGCGGGATCGCGCATGGTGTCGGTCGCGCCCAGCAATTCGACCAGCCGCTCGGTCGCGCCGGCGGCGCGCTGCAATTCGCCCCACACCTCCGACAGCGCGCCGACCGCGGCCGCGACCATGATCGCATAGATCACGAACTGCACCAGCTCGCCCGGCGTCATCACGCCCGCGCGCACGTCGCGCGCGCCCACCCACATCACCCCCACGATGCCCGCGAAGACGAGGAAGATGACGATCACCGTCATCGCCGCCCGCGTCGCGATGCGCCGGCGCGCGGCGTCAAAACTCGCCTCGGTGATGCGCGCGAATTCGGCCCGGCTCGCGCCTTCATGGGTGAAGGCCTGCACCGTCTGCACCGCACCCAGCGCCTCGGCCGCATTGCCCGATGAGGCCGCGATCCAGTCCTGCGTCTGGCGCGAGAGCGCGCGCAGCCGCCGCCCGAGCACCACGATCGGCACGATCACCCCCGGCACCACCAGCAGCACGAGCGCCGTGAGCTTGGCCGAGCTGAACGCAAGCAGCACGAGCCCGCCCGCGAGGATCAGAAGGTTGCGCAGCGCGACCGAGACCGAGGTCGCGATCACCGCAAGGACAAGCGTCGTGTCGGTCGTGAGGCGGCTCAGCACCTCGCCCGTCATCATCCGCTCGTAGAAGGCGGGCGACAGGCCGAGGATGCGGTCGAAAAGCGCGCGGCGGATGTCGGCCACGACCCGCTCGCCAAGCCGCGTCACCAGCCAGAACCGCAAGCCCGTCCCGACCGCGAGCAGCGCCGCGATCCCGAGGGCGGCCGCGAAATAGCTGTCAAGAAGTGCGGCCCCCGCGCCAAAGCCATCCACCACCCGCCGCACGGCGATCGGCAGCACGAGCGAGACGCCCGCCGTCAGCACGAGCGCGAGTGCGGCAGCCGCGATCAGCGCGCGATAGGGCGCAAGGAAGG
>JAUREX010000036.1 GCA_030834485.1 Gemmobacter sp. | reverse complement strand
GCGGATGCGGATCCCGACCCGCGTCCGCCCGATCAGCCAGAAAAGCCCGATCGCGACCGCAACCCCGATCGCGATGATGGCAAGGCGGAACGCTGGATAGACGACGCCCCCCGGCAGGGTGAGCGTCCCCGAAAGCAATTCGGGCAGCGAGAGATAGAGCGGGAAGGACCCGAACACCCAGCGCGTCGTCTCGGACAGAACGAGGATCAGCGCGAAGGTCGCGAGCACCTGATCGAGGTGATCGCGCGCATAGAGCCGCCGGATGATCGCGACCTCGATCAGCGCGCCCGTGGCGGCGGCGGCCGCGAGGCTCGCCCCGAGCCCGAGCCAGAATGACCCGCTCGCCGCCGCCACCGCCGCGCAGGCGAAGGCCCCGACCATGTAGAGCGCCCCATGCGCGAGGTTGATGAGGCCCATCACCCCGAAGACGAGGGTAAGCCCCGCCGCCATCAGGAACAGCATCATCCCGTATTGCAGCCCGTTGAGCGCCTGCTCGGCGATCAGCACGGCCGACATCGGACCCCTCCGGCGTGGCCGCCGGTCACATCTTGCACTGCTCGGCGTAGGCGTCGCCCCGCTCGGTCAGCGCGACCCCGACGATGCGGTTCGTGATGACGCCGTTTTCCTCGACCACCTCGCGCACATAGATGTCCTGGATCGGGTGGTGGTTGGTGTTGAAGCGGAACGCCCCGCGGGTCGAGGCGAAATCCGCCGCGCGCAGCGCCGCGCGGAAGGCGTCCTGATCGGCCACATCCGCCTTCGCCATCGCCGAGAGGAGCAGGTTCGCCGTGTCGAAGCCCTGGCTGGCATAGAGCGAGGGCAGCCGGGCGAATTCCGCCTGGAAAGCCGCGACGAAGGCCTGGTTGGCCGGGTTGTCGAGGTCCTTGGACCATTGCGCGGTGTTCTTGACGCCAAGCGCCGCCGCCCCGACCGCCCCGAGGATGTCCTGGCTGAAGCTGAAGGCCGGCCCGATCAGCGGGATCCCGACGCCCGATTCGGCATATTGCTTGACGAAGGCGATGCCCATGCCGCCCGGCAGGAAGAAGAACACGCTGTCGGCGCCGCTCGCGCGGATCTGGGCGATCTCGGCGGCATAGTCGGTCTGGCCGAGCTGGGTATAGACCTCACCAGACAGCGCCCCGGTATAGAAGCGCTTGAACCCCGCGAGGGCATCCGTCCCGGCCGGATAGTTCGGCGCGAGGATGAAGGTCTTGCCATAGCCCGCCGCATTGGCATGCGCGCCCGCGGCCTCGTGCAGGTTGTCGTTCTGCCAGGCGACGTTGAAATAGTTCGGATGGCAGTTCTGCCCCGCGAGCGCCGAGGGCCCCGCATTGGGCGAGAGGTAGAACTTGCCCTGCGCGACCGCCGCCGGCACGACCGCCATCGCGAGGTTCGACCAGATGATGCCGGTCAGCACGTCGACCTTGTCGGACTGGATCATCTTGTCGGCGAGCTGGACCGCCACATCGGGCTTTTGCTGGTCGTCCTCGATCACCACTTCGACGCCCGCCGCCGCCGGCCCGGCGAGCTTGAGCGCGAGCATGAAGCCGTCGCGCGCGTCGATCCCGAGCCCCGCGCCCCCGCCCGAAAGCGTCGTGATCATCCCGACCTTCAGCCCCTCGGCCTGGGCCGCCCCCGACGCCATGAGCGCCGCCACCGCGATTGCCGTCGAAATCCTGCGCATTTTCCCCCCTCCCTCGGGTGTCTCTCTGCACGACATTCTGCCCAGCGCGGGGCGCGCGTCCAGTGCGAAATCGCGCAGGGCGCGGGGGTGGCCTCAGCCCTCGGTGCCCGGTCCGGTGCCGCGGCCGAAGTCGGGGGCGGCGGTGTCCTGGCCGGCCTCGATGATGCCGCGACGGATGGCGCGGGTGCGGGTGAAATAGGCGTGCAGATGTTCCCCGTCGCCAAGCCGGATCGCGCGCTGAAGCGCGAAGAGCTCTTCGGTGAAGCGCCCGAGGATCTCGAGCGTCGCCTCGCGGTTCGTCAGGAACACGTCGCGCCACATCGTCGGGTCCGAGGCCGCGATGCGGGTGAAGTCGCGAAAGCCCGCCGCCGAATAATTGATGACCTCGCTGTCGGTCACGCGGCCTAGATCATCGGCCACGCCCACCATCGTATAGGCGATTAAATGCGGTGCATGGCTGGTCACCGCGAGCACGAGGTCGTGGTGCGTGGCCTCCATCATGTCGACCTTGGCCCCCATCGCCTCGCAGAGCGCGCGCAGCCGGGCGATGCGGGCGGGGTCGGTGCCCGGCTCGGGCGTGAGCAGCCACCAGCGGTTGCGAAAGAGCGTGGCGAAGCCCGACCGCGGCCCCGAATGCTCGGTCCCCGCGATGGGGTGGCCGGGCACGAAGGCGACACCCGCCGGCACATGGGGCGCGACCGCATCGATCACCGCCCGCTTGACCGATCCGACATCGGTCAGCGTCGCGCCCGGCGCGAGGTGGGGCGCGATCTCGGCCGCGATCGCCCCCATCTGCCCGACGGGGGTCGCGAGCACCACGAGGTCCGCGCCCGCGACCGCCGCGGCCGCCGTCTCGTGGATCGAATCGCACAGCCCGATCTCGGCCGCGACGGCGCGCGTCCCTGCGCTGCGGGCGTGCCCCGCGATGTGGCGCGCAAGCCCGCCCGCCCGCATCGCATGGGCCATCGACGAGGCGATGAGGCCAAGCCCGATCAGCGCCACCCGTTCATAGATCGGCGCCGCGCCGGTTTCGTTCATCTGCGCCCCCGCATGAAATCCGCGACCGCCGCGGCGACCCGCGCGCAATCCTCCTCGCGGCCGATGGTGATGCGCAGCGCCTCGGGCAGGCCATAGCCCGCGACGCGCCGCACGATGATGCCGGCCGCGCGCAGATGCGCATCCGCCGCCTCGGCCTCGGCGGCATCGGCAAACCGCGCGAGGATGAAATTGCCCTGCGAGGGGTCGCTCGGCACACCGCAGGCGGCGAGGCGCGCCGCAAGCCAGCCGCGCAGCCGCGCATTCTCGGCCTTGCAGAAGGCGCGATGGGCGGTGTCGCGCATCGCCGCCTCGGCCGCGGCCAGCGCCGGGCCCGAGAGGTTGAAGGGCCCGCGGATGCGGTCGAGCACCCCGATCACCTCGGCCGGGCCGAAGCCCCAGCCGATCCGCAAGCCGCCAAGCCCATGGATCTTCGAGAAGGTCCGCGTGATCACGACATTGCCCGAGCCGGTGACCGTCTCTTCGTCGAGCACGACCGCATCGCCGGTCAGGGTGCGGCCCGTCACCACGATGCTGCCGACGTCGGCGGCCTCGATCCGGTCGGCGCCGCCTGTCGCGGGGGTAAAGACGTAGCGCGTGCCCTCTTGCGTCACGGTGATGTCGCCAAAGCCCGTGCCGAGTGCCACGTTGCCCGCCCGGTCGGGGTTGAGGAGCAGCGCGCCCGGCGGCGGGGCGTCGGGGTCGCGCACGAAGCTTGCGGCCTCGACCTCATAGGCGTTGAGGGCAAGCGGCGTGATGCTGGCCGAGGGCGCCGTCACCAGATCGACCGTCCCGCCATAGAGCAGCAGGCTGTCCGAGGAGAGCAGCGTACGCAGCTCTTCAGCCTCGCTCGTGCTCGCGACCTCGATGACAAAGCGGCCATCCTCGGCGGCGGTATAGAGCGTGGGGATGGTGCGCAGTTGCGGCACGCTCAGCCGGATGCCCGAGGCGACCTCGACGCGCGCGACCGTGCCGAGGTCGGCGTCGGTCACATCGAGCGTGCCGTCGCGCACGCGCAGGAGGGTGAAGCCCGAGAGGGTGCTGCCGGCCTCGAGCGTCATGGTGTCGCCCGCATCGACGAAATCGACCTCGAGCGTGCCGGTCCCGCTGGCGACGAGTGTGATCGCATAGCCGTTCCCGATCGCATCCGCGACCTCGAGCCGGGCGCCCGCGGTCGGGGCGAGGGCGAAGTTGCCGGGCCCCGCGAGGGTGTAGCTGCCGCCCGTGCGGGTGATCGTGAGGGTCGTGCCGGGGGCGGGGGCGGCCATCGGCGTGGTCGAGATGCTGTGGGTCGTGCCGCCCGTGCCGCCCGAACTTGTGCCGCCCGACCCCGTTCCTGTGCCCGACCCTGTGCCGCTGCCCGACCCCGACCCGCCGCTGCCGCCGCACGCCTGCAGCGCAAGCCCCGCCATGAGGAGCGTCGCGGGCGCTGCGGCCTCGGCGCTCGTGCGGGGGCGGCGGCCCCGGCGGGCGCCCGGCGGAGGGGACTTCGTCTGCGGCATCGGCAAGGGTTCCGGTGTCTGAGCTCGGGCCTTGCCTGCACGATCCGTGCCGCCTCGGGCGGGGTGCGCCGCGAAAACGCGGCGGGTTGCACCCGGGCCTCGCGTCATGCCAACTGACGGCGCCGGCGGGTGTCCGGCGGCGTTGGCGGAGGTTGGTCATCATGGCAAGGCGCAAGGTCATCATCACATGTGCGGTCACGGGGGCGATCCATACGCCCTCGATGTCGCCCCATCTGCCTGTCACCCCGGCCGAGATCGCCGATGCCGCGATCGGGGCCGCCGAGGCGGGTGCCGCGATCGTGCACCTGCACGCGCGCAACCCCGAGACCGGCGCCCCGGACCAGTCGCCCGAACGCTTCGAGCCGTTTCTGAAGGTGATCCGCCAGCGTTCGGACTGCGTGGTGAACATCACCACGGGCGGCGCGCCGACGATGCTTGTCGATGAGCGCATCACCCCGGTCGTGGCGTTCAAGCCCGAGGTCGCCTCTCTCAACATGGGGTCGATGAACTTCGGGCTCTATCCGATGCTCGAACGCTTCAAGGAGTTTCGCCACGACTGGGAGCGGCCCTATCTCGAGGGCTCGAAGGACCGCATCTTTCGCAACACCTTCGCCGACATCGAGCGCATCCTCGTGACCTGCGCCGATCAGGGCACGCGCTTCGAGATCGAATGCTATGACATCGGGCATCTCTATACGCTGGCGCATTTCGTCGACCGCGGCCTCGTGAAGCCGCCCTTCTTCGTGCAGAGCGTCTTCGGCATCCTCGGCGGGATCGGCGGGCACCCCGAGGATGTGATGCACATGAAGCGCACGGCGGACCGGCTCTTTGGCGACGATTACGAATGGTCGGTGCTGGGCGCGGGCAAGAACCAGATGCGGATCGCAGCCATGTCGGCGGGCATGGGCGGGCATGTGCGCGTGGGGCTCGAGGATTCGCTCTGGATCGGGCCGGGGCAGCTCGCGCGGTCGAACGCCGAGCAGGTGGCGCAGGCGCGCGCGCTGATCGAGGGGCTCGGCCTCGAGATCGCGACGCCGGCGGATGCGCGCGAGATCCTCAAGCTCAAGGGCGGGGACAAGGTCGCGTTCTGAGGGGGCCGCGCGCCGGACGGGCGCGGCGGTCCCTGTGGTGGCACTTGGGGGAAACGATCTCGGACCCCGTCGAGGGGTCCTCGATCGGCAGGTGGGCGCTGCCCCCCTGCCAGCCGTCGCGCCCGGGCGTCAGGGGCGCGGCAGATGCGGGATCGCGGCGACGAGGGCCTGCGTGTGGGGGTGTTCGGGCGCGGCGAGGAGTTGCGCGGTCGGGCCGGCCTCGACGATGCGGCCGGCCTCGAGCACGATCACGCGGTCGGTGATCGCGCCGACCACCCCGAGATCGTGGCCGATGAAGAGATAGCTCAGCCCGTGGCGCGCCTGAAGGCCCGCGAGCAGATCGAGGATGCGCGCGCGCACCGCGAGATCGAGGGCCGAGACGGCCTCGTCGAGCACGATCAGGTCGGGGCGCAGCACGAGCGCGCGCGCAAGCGCGATGCGCTGGCGCTGGCCGCCCGAAAAGGCGTGGATGCGCCGCCCGGCATCGTCGGGCGAGAGCCCCACGTCGCGCAGCGCCTCGGCCACGCGGTCTTGGCGTTCGGCGGCGGGCACCTCGGGCGCGAGGTGGAAGGGTTCGGCGATGAGGCGGCCGACGCTCTGGCGCGGATCGAAGCTTGCGTAGGGGTCCTGAAAGACGGCCTGCATCCGCGCGCGCAGCGCCCGCGGCATCCGTGCCGGATCGATCCGCGCGCCGCCGAGCGTGATCTCGCCCGCGTCGATCGGATCGAGGCCGAGGATCGCGCGCGCCAGCGTCGACTTGCCCGAGCCCGACGCGCCGACGACCCCGACGCTCTCGCCCCGCGCGAGGGTGAGGCTCACGCGGTCGAGGGCGAGCTGGCGGGGGCGCAGCGCGAAGGGGTGCGGGCGGGGGAGCGGATAGCTGCGCGTGACCGCGCGGCATTCGAGCAGCGGCGGGGCGTCGGGTTCGGGGGCGGGCGCAGCAGCCCGGGCCGGGCGGTGGCCGGCCGCCGAAACGAGGGCCTGCGTCGCGGGATGGGCGGGGCGCGCGATCAGATCGCGCGCGGGGCCTGCCTCGACGATGCGGCCCCCCTCCATCACCGCGACCCGCCCGGCCATGCCCGCCACCACCGCCAGATCGTGGCTGATGAGCAAAAGCGCCATGCCCTCGGCCGCGACCAGCCCGCCGAGCAGCCGCAGGATCCCGGCCTGCGTCACGACATCGAGTGCGGTCGTCGGCTCATCCGCGATCAGGAGCCGCGGGCGCAGGGCGACGGCCATCGCGATCGCGACGCGCTGGCGCTGGCCGCCCGAAAGCTCGTGCGGATAGCGCCCGGGCGGGACCTGATCGGGCCCGAGGCCGACGCGCGCGAGCATCCGGGCGGCGCGCGCGCGCGCCTCGGCCCGGGGTGCGGCGCGGTGGATCAGCAGCGTCTCGGCGACCTGATCGCCGATCGTGCGCAGCGGGTCGAGGGCGGCGAGCGGCTCCTGAAAGATCATCGCGATGTCGCGGCCGCGGATGCGGCACAGATCGGCCTCGGGCGCGCCCTGCAACTCCTGCCCGCCGAGGCGCACCGACCCGCCCGTCGCCGCGCCCTCGGGTGCGAGCCCCATCATCGCGAGCGCCGCGAGCGACTTGCCCGACCCCGAGGCGCCGACGAGGCCCGTGACCGTGCCCGCCTCGATCTCGAGATCGACGCCCGCGAGGATCTCGCGCCCCCCGAGCGCAAGCGTCAGCCCCCGCACCGACAAAAGCGTCATGCCCGCCCCCCGAGGCGCGGGTCGAGCCGGTCGCGCAGCCCGTCGCCGAGCAGGTTGAGGCCAAGCACCGTCAGCACGATCGCAAGCCCCGGCATCAGCGCGACATGGGGCGCGAGCGCGATCAGCGTCTGCGCATCGGCAAGCATCCGCCCCCAGCTCGGCACCGGGGGCTGGGCGCCGAGGCCGACATAGGAAAGCCCCGCCTCGGCGAGGATCCCGAGGCTGAACTGGATCGTGCCCTGCACGATCAGGAGGGGCGCGATATTGGGCAAGATATGCTCGGCCGAGATGCGCGCCGCCCCCTTGCCCGCAAGCCGCGCGGCGCGGATGTAGTCGAGCGTCCAGAGGCTCAGCGCCGCGCCGCGGGTGACGCGGGCAAAGACGGGGATGTTGAAGATCCCGATCGCGAGGATCGCGTTCGTCGCCGAGGGCCCGAGCACGGCGGTGATGAGGATTGCGATCACGAGGCTCGGGAAGGCAAAGACGAGATCGTTGAGGCGCATCACCAGCCCGTCGACGAGGCCCCCCCGCCGCGCCGCCGCGAGCAGCCCGAGCGGCACGCCCGCCGCCATCCCGATCCCGACCGCGATCAGCGCGACCGCAAGCGAGGTGCGCGCCCCGATCATCAGCATCGAGAGGATGTCGCGCCCGAACTGGTCGGTGCCGAGCGCAAACGCGCCGCCGGGTGGCTGGAGGCGGGCGGGGATGTCGACCCCCTCGACCGGGTGGGGCGTCCAGATCAGCGAGACGAGTGCCGCCGCGACGCACAGAGCCGTCAGCAGCGCGCCGATCCGCATCGCGCCAGAGCGGCCGGGGGTGGGGGGCGCCATCTCAGCGCCTCAGCCGCGGGTCGATCGCGGCATAGGCGAGATCGACCGCGAAATTGACCGCGACCACCGCGAGGATCAGGAGCATCACGACCGATTCCACCACGATCAGGTCGCGCTGGGTGATCGCCTGGAACACGAGCCGCCCGAGGCCCGGCAGATAAAAGACGTTCTCGATGATGATCGCGCCCGCGATCAGGAAGGAAAACTGCACGCCGGACGGATTCAGCACCGGGATCATCGCGTTCCTGAGCCCGTGGCGCAGGATCGCCTGAGCCCGGCTCAGCCCCTTGGCGCGTGCGGCTCGGATATAGTCCTGCCCGAGCGTCTCGAGGAGTGCCGCGCGCAGCACGCGCGCCAGAATCGCCGCCTGCGGCAGCGCGAGCGCGACCGCCGGCAGCACCAGCGCGCGCAGATTGGGCGCGATCCCCTGATCCCAGCCCGGAAACCCGCCCGAGGGAAACCAGCCCGCCCCCACCGCGAACACCGAGACGAGCAGCATCGCGAACCAGAAATTGGGCAGCGCGATGCCGATCTGCGTCGCCCCCATGATCGCGAGATCCCCCGCCGTGCCGCGCCGCGCCGCCGCAATGAGCCCCGCCGGCAGCCCGATCGCCACCGCAAGCCCAAGCGCCAGGATCGCGAGCGGCACCGACACCCCGGCGCGCTGCGCCACCAGATCGGCGACCGGGACGCGATAGGTATAGGAGATTCCGAGATCGCCCCGGATCAGCCCGCCCGCCCAGTCGAGATAGCGCGCGAGCGGCCCGCCGCCGAGGCCAAGCTCGGCGCGCAGCGCCGCGAGGGTCTCGGGGCTGGCGTTGAGGCCGAGCATCACGCGGGCCGGATCGCCGGGGATGACCTCGATCACGGCGAAGACGATGACGCTCGCGGCGAAGATGCCCGCGACCAGCGAGGAAAGGCGCAGAAGGGCAAAGCGCAGCATCCCGTCGTCGTCCGTTCCTGCGCCGGATGAAAGGCCGGCGGCGGGCCGGATCCCGGCACCTCCCCTGCCGGCCCGGCCCGCCGCCTGTGCCGCGGCGTCCCTCCCCAGACGGCCACGGCGAAACCCAAAGCCACCATCGCGCGATTGCCCCGCCCGCGTCAATCGCCATCGGGGCCGCGTTAACCGGATGTCAACCGTCGCTCGGCGAGGATCCGCCCATGATGGAGACCGACCGCTTCGATGAGGCCGCGCTGCCGCTGCTCGGGGGGCAGGATGCCCCGCCCGCGGTGCTCGAACCCGGGGCGCGGCTGCCGTCGTATATCCGCGATCACCGGGCGCGGCTCCGGGCGCGGTTCATGGCGGGCGGGCCCGATGCCGTGCCCGATTACGAATTGCTCGAGCTTGTGCTGTTCCGCGCCATCCCGCGGCAGGATGTCAAACCCCTCGCGCGCAGCCTGATCGAGCGTTTCGGCGATTTCAACCGCGTCATCAGCGCCCCGCCGGCGCGGCTGGGCGATGTGGCGGGGGTGGGCGAGGCGGTGATCGTGGAACTCAAGCTCATCGAGGCGGCGGCGCAGCGGCTGGCGCGCGCGCGCGTCATCAACCGCCCCGTCCTCTCGAGTTGGCAGGCGCTGATCGACTATTGCCAGACCGCGCTTGCCCACCGCGAGACCGAGGAATTCCGCGTCCTCTATCTCGATCGCAAGAACGTCCTCATTGCAGATGAGGCGCAGGCCCGCGGCACGGTCGATCACGTCCCCGTCTATCCGCGCGAGGTGGTCAAGCGCGCGCTCGAGATCAATGCCTCGGCGCTCATTCTCGTGCACAACCACCCCTCGGGCGATCCGACGCCCTCGGCGGCCGACATCGAGATGACGCTGCGCATCCGCGACGCGGCCGAGGTGCTGGGCATCGTGCTCCATGACCACCTCATCATCGGCAAGGCGCGCGAGGTCAGCCTCAAGGCGGGGGGGTATCTCTAGCCCGTCGTGGCCATCAGCCGCTGCCCCGCGAGGCGGGCAAAGCGCAGCATCAGCGCGCGGCGCCGGGCGGGCGCGAGCGGGCGGGGCTCGGGCAGGCGCAGGATCTCGGCGTCGTGGCGGTCAGCAATGATGAGGCCCGCATCATCGGGCAGAAGCTCGGCCGGAAAATCGGGATCGACCGCGAAGAAGAACCGGTCGCACCACCCGAGATAGCCCTGCCACTTGCGATCG
The DNA here is from genome assembly GCA_030834485.1 of Gemmobacter sp. Taxonomy (GTDB): domain Bacteria; phylum Pseudomonadota; class Alphaproteobacteria; order Rhodobacterales; family Rhodobacteraceae; genus JAUREX01. The sequence continues at coordinate 7,669 of JAUREX010000036.1, read as the reverse complement.
GTGACGAAATCGGCGCGGCAGGACTTGCACTCGATCACCCAGACCTCGCCGGCGGGGCCGAGCGCCATGACATCGACGCGCAGGCCCGGGGTCGGCACGACCTCCTCGAGCGGGATGAACCCGTGGCCGGGCAGGGCGCGGCAGACGCCACGCGCGATCAGGCGGCCGGGTGCGGGGGCGGGATGGGTGGGCGTGTCCATGGCGCGCAGGATGCACCGCGCGCGCGCCCTGCGCCAGCCTCAGCCCGCGGCGAGGGCGGCAAGCGCGCCATAGCGCGCCGTCTTGCCTGCGGCCACGAGGATCAGGAAGGGCCAGAAGGGCGTGCGCAACACTCCCGCAAGCAGCACGATCGGATCGCCCACCACCGGCACCCATGACAGGAGGAGCGACCACATCCCGAGGCGGCGGTGCCAGGCCTCGGCCCGGGCGAGGTGGGCGCGCGTGCCCTCGGACATCCGCGCGGCCCCGGCACCCGCAAGGCCCCGCCCGATGCCCCAGGTGACGATAGCGCCGAGCGTGTTGCCGATGCTCGCGACCGCGACGGCAGCCGCCGCCTCCGCGCCCTGCGCGCCCTGCACAAGCGCGATCAGCACCACCTCGGACGACCCGGGAAGGAGCGTCGCCGACAGGAACGCCGCCGCAAAAAGCCCGCCCAGTTCCGCCCAAGCGCCCATACCGCCCCCCCCCCTGCGGCCGCGAGACTGGCCCGCGCCGGCGCCGGGGGCAAGCGGGCGGTTGACAAGGGCCGCGCGCGCCCCGCAGATGCGGCGCGCGGCGGGGGGCAGGATGCGGATTTCGGCCAATCTGGGGTTTCTCTATCTCGACCTGCCGCTGATCGAGCGGATCGGGCAGGCGGCGCGCGACGGCTTCGACGCGGTGGAGTGCCATTTTCCCTATGATGTCCCGGCGGCGGAGATGCGGGCGGCGCTGCGCGATGCAGCGATCCCGATGATCGCGATCAACACCCCGCCGGGCGATCCGGCGCGGGGCGATTTCGGCCTTGCCGCCCTGCCGGGGCGCGCGGCCGAGGCGCGCGGCGCGATCCTGCGCGCGCTCGACTACGCGGCCGAGATCGGCGCCCGCTTCGTGCATGTCATGGCCGGGAAATCAGGCGGCGGGCGCGCGGCCGAGGCGGTGCTGCGCGAAAACCTGCGCCTCGCGGCCGATGAGGCGGCCGCGCGCGGTCTGGGCGTGCTGATCGAGCCGATCAATCGGCGCGATGTGCCGGGCTATCATTATGCGAGCCTTGAGGGCGCGGCGCGGACGATCGGTGCAGTGGGTGCCTCAAACCTGCACCTCATGTTCGATTGCTATCATGTCCAGATCATGCAGGGCGACCTCATCACCGCGCTCGGGCGCCATCTGGGGCGGATCGGGCATGTGCAGATCGCGGCCGTCCCCGACCGGGGCGAGCCGGGGCGGGGCGAGGTCGATCTGGCCGAGGTGCTCGCGGCCCTTGCCCGCAAGGGCTGGGCGGGGCATGTGGGGGCCGAATACCGGCCGCGGTCGGGGCGGACGGCCGAGGGGCTGGGCTGGCTGGCCGGGATGCGCGCGCATCTGGCGCGGCGCGCGGCCGAGGATGCGCAAGGGGGCGGGCGATGAAGACGATCCTGATCACCGGGGCGGGTGCGGGCATCGGGCGGGCGACGGCGCGCGCCTTTCTCGGGGCGGGTTGGCGCGTGGGGCTGGTCGGGCGGCGCGAGGGGCCCTTGCGCGATGCGGCGGCGGACCATCCGGGGGCGGTGGTGCTGCCGTTCGATGTGACCGACGCCGAGGCGGTCGAGCGCGGCTTCGCGGCCTTCGTGGCGGCGGCCGGGCGGCTCGATGTCCTGTTCAACAACGCGGGCATCTTCCTGCCTTCGGGGATGATCGACGAGATCGCGCTCGATGACTGGCGGGCGATCTCGGCCGTCAACATCGACGGGATGTATCTCTGTGCGCGCGCGGCCTTCGGCATCATGCGCCGGCAGGACCCGCAGGGCGGGCGGATCATCAACAACGGCTCGGTCTCGGCGCATGTGCCGCGCTATGGCTCGGCGCCCTATACGATGACCAAGCACGCCGTCACCGGGCTGACGAGGGCGCTGAGCCTCGACGGTCGCGCCCATGGCATCGCCTGCGGGCAGATCGATGTCGGCAATGCCCTGACCGGGATGGTCGATGCGATGACGAAGGGCGTGCCGCAGGCTGACGGGAGCCTTGCGGCCGAGGCGACGATGGATGTGGCGGATGTGGCGCGGTCGGTCCTGCACATGGCGTCGCTGCCGCCCGAGGCGAATGTGCAGTTCATGACCGTGATCGCCACGACCATGCCCTTCATCGGCCGGGGCTGAGGGCGGCTGTTGCACGCCAGCGCGCGGCCCCGGCGGGTTTCGTTAACGCTTCGTTGATACCCCTCCTCGCGTTTGCCGGCCCGATCCGCGGGTCGGCGCGCGATGATGGGGGAGCGCGATGAACAAGGCGATCACGGACGGGCTGGTGCTGATGCCGCCGCCCTTTTCGGCGGGGCTCGGCGTGTGGTCGAGCGGGGACGGCACGCCCGGCTCGCCGACCTATGCGGGGGCGGCCAATGCGGCCTATGTGCCGGCCGACCCCGATTTCGGCGGCTCGCTCGACCTCATCAAGACGGCCGATCGTCAGAAGCTGCGCTATATGGGCCAGACGCCCATCGTGCCGGGGATGTATCTGCGCGTGCGGGTGCGGATCAAGGCGATCTCGGGCAATCTGCCGACGGTGCGCATCGCGGCCTGGGCGGGCGATGCGGCCGGGCGCAACGTCGCGGGCGTCATCCAGGAGGGGCAACCCCTGACGCTGACGCGCTATGGCAGCGTCTTTACCCTCGAGGCGGTGATCGGCTCTGGCCGGCGGGCGGGGGTGGACATGGTCTGGGGCACGGTGCCCGTCTATGCCCATGTCGGCCTCGACCTGACCGGGCCGAACGGCGGCGTCGTGCGCATCGACGACATCGAGGTGGTGGACGGCACGGATGTCTTTCACCGCGTGATGATGGATTGGGTCGATGTGCGCGACTATGGCGCCATGGGCGACGGGGTGACGGACGACAGCGCGGCCTTCCTGCTTGCGGATGCGGCGGCCGCGGGGCGCACCCTCGTGATCTCGGCGGGGAATTATCTGCTGAACGGGAACATCACCCTCAACGCGCAGGTGCGCTTCGAGGGGCGCCTCACCATGCCCGAGACGGCGCGGCTGAGCCTGACGCAGAACTTCGACCTGCCGACCTATGCGCGCGCCTTCGGCAACGAGGCCGAGGGGCTGCGCCGCGCGATCCAGGCGCTTTTCTTCTTTACCGATCATGTCGTGCTCGATCTTGGCGGCCGGACGGTCGATGTGACGGCGCCCCTCGATGTGGCGACTCTTGCGGGGCGCCGTGGCGAGCAGTTCGCGCGCCGGCGCGTCCTGACGAACGGGCAGCTTTCGGTCGTGCCCGGCCCGGCGTGGGAGAGCGCGACCGTCAGCGCGCAGGCGACATTCTCGACCGCGCAGCCCACGCTGCTGACCGGGGTGCAGAACATCGCGAGTATTGCGGTCGGGTCGCTGGTGACCGGGCCCGGGGTCGCGCGCGAGACCTATGTGCGCGCCGTCAACCTCGCGGCGCAGACGGTCGAACTCAGCGCGCCGGCGGGCTATACGGGCGGAACGCGCGTCTATGGCTTCACGCGCCACCGCTATGTCCTCGACTTCACGGGGTTCGGCAAGCTCGACAAGTTCGAGGTGACGAATATCGAGCTCTTGTGCAGCGGGGCCGCGAGCGGGGTGATCCTCGCGCCAGCGGGGCTGACCTTCAGGATGCATGGCTGCGTCGTGAACGCGCCCAAGGATCGGGGGCTGACCTCGATCGGGCTTGGCTGTCAGGGGCTTCTGGTCGACGAATGCCAGTTCCTGTCGAACGAGCAGAGCCTGCGCGCGCAGGATCGCACGTCGGTCTGCCTCAACATCAACGCCAATGACGCCAAGATCCGCGACAACCGTATCGTGCGCTTCGGCAATTTCGCGATCGTGCATGGCACCGGGCACATGTTCATCGGCAACCATTTCTTTCAGGGCGACGAGGAGACGCCCGGGGTGCGCCGGGCGGGGATCGTCTTTACCGCGATCAACATCCGCGCGGCGGTGACCGGCAACTATATCGACAACACCTTCATCGAGCTCACGAACGAGCGCGAATCCGACCCCGCCTTCGGCAACCAGTTCAGCTTCGGCGGCCTGACCATCACCGGCAACACCTTTGTCGTGAGCAATATGGTCCCCTCATTCGCCTTTGTCGTGATCACGCCGCACGGGCCGGGGCATTTCATCCAGGGGCTGTCGATCACCGACAACGTCTTTCGCACCTTCAACGGCACGATCGACCGGGTGGACAAGGTCGACACGAGCTTTGCCGCCCTCGATCCGGGGCGCTATCGCAACATCACGGTGCAGGGGAACGCCTTCAACGGCATCACCACGCCGATCTTCAACCCGACCTTCGTGCGCCATACCCAGACCGGGGCGGCGGCGACCTGGACGATCGACCCGCTCGGCACGCTGCCCTTTGGCGGGCGGGCGCGCAATGTCGTCTCGGTCGTGGCGGACGGGCCGATCAGCGCGGGCGGCGCGCTGCGCTTCGATGCGCCCTTTGCGCGCGCCGAGCAGGGCGGCGCGCTGAACCTCGTGACGCTGAACTGGCCTCTTGCGGTGACGGGGGCGGCGAATGTGACGATCCGCGCCGACAACCCCTGAGGCAGGCCCGCCCTCAGCCGGTGATGCGGCGGGGGGCGGGTCTGGCGGCGGGGGCGGCGTTGATCGGATCGTCGTGGCGCTGCACCGAGCCTTCGAAATGGGCGCCGGCCTCGATCGCTATCGTCTTGTGGATGATGTCGCCTTCAACCAGCGCGGTCGAGGTCAGCCGGATCTTGAGGCCGCGCACCCGGCCGATGACGCGGCCGTTGATGACCATGTCCTCGGCCACGATCTCGCCCCGGATGGTCGCACTCTCGCCGATCGTCACCAGATGGGCGCGGATGTCGCCCTCGACCACGCCCTCGATCTGGATGTCGCCTTCGGTGTTGAGGTTCCCGATCACCGTGAGGTCGGCCGAGAGGACCGACACCCCGCTGCGGGGGCGGTAGACCTCGGGCGCGGGCTGGGGCGCCGGGGCGGGTGCGGGGGCCTCGGGCTCGGCGGTCAGGCGCGGGCCGGGGTCATTGATCCTCGTCTTGCCGAACATCGCCATCTCACTCTCCAAGGCCAAAAGGGCGCTCGTGCGCCCCTGCCTCAACAGTCGCCCGAAGCGCGGGCGATTCGCAAGCGCCGCGCGCCGTCAGAGCGCGCGGGCGGCCGCCAGAACCTCGGCCACATGGCCGGGCACCTTGACCTTGGTCCAGCCCTGCGCGATCCGGCCCTGAGCGTCGATCAGGAAGGTTGAGCGTTCTATCCCCATGTATTTCTTGCCATACATGCTCTTTTCCGCCCAGACGCCCCAGCGTTCGCAGGTGTCCGCCCCCTCATCCGAGGCGAGGATGACGCCAAGCGCGTGCTTGGCCACGAATTTGTCATGCGCCTTCACGCTGTCCTTCGAAATCCCGACGACGGTGCAGCCGGCGGCGGCGAAATCGGCCGCATGGGCGGTGAAGTCGAGCGCCTCGGCGGTGCAGCCCGAGGTGTCGTCCTTGGGGTAGAAATAGACGACCGCCTTGCCCGGCCTCAGCGCCGAGAGGGTGATCGTGCCGCCGCCGTCGCGCGGCAGGGTGAAATCGGGGGCGCTGTCGCCGGGCTGGAGCATGGTCTGACCTGTCGAAATTGTTGCACAAGGCGGGCGGCCGTGGCAGGCGCCGCGCGAGGAGAGATAGCGCGGCCGGCCCCGAGTCAAAGGGCGGCGGCGCAGGGGGGCGGGGGGCGATGCGGCTCGAGGATTTCGATTTCGACCTGCCCGAGGCGCTGATCGCGACGCGCCCGGCGCGGCCGCGCAGTTCGGCGCGCCTGCTGGTCGCGGGCCGCTCGGGCCCGATCCGCGATGCTCATGTGTTCGACCTGCCCGACATCCTGCGCCCGGGCGACCGGCTTGTGCTGAACGACACCAAGGTCATTCCCGGCAGGCTGACGGGCACGCGCACCCGCGCCGGCGCCCCGGGCGAAGGCGTGGCGCGGGTCGAGGTCACGCTGCTTGAACCCCTGCCCGCGGGCTGGCGGGTGCTGGCCAAGCCCCTCAAGCGCCTGCGCGAGGGTGACGAGATCGTGTTTTCCGACCGCCTCGTGGGGCGGGTGGTGGCGCGCGGGGCGGCGGATGCGACCCTCGCCTTCGACGCCGAGGGCGCGGCCTTCGAGGCGGCCCTGGCCGAGGCGGGGCGGATGCCGCTGCCGCCCTATATCGAGCAGCGCCGCACCCCCGACGCGCAGGACGCCGAGGATTACCAGACCGTCTTTGCCCGCGTGCCGGGCGCGGTCGCGGCGCCGACGGCGTCGCTGCATTTCGATGCCCCGCTCCTCGAGGCGCTGGCGGCGCGCGGCGTCGCCTTCAGCCATGTGACGCTGCATGTGGGGGCGGGCACCTTTTTGCCGGTGACGGTCGAGGATCCGACCCGCCACCGCATGCACGCCGAGCGCGGGATCGTGCCGGCGCAGGCTGCGGCCGAGATCGCGGCGACGCGCGCCGCGGGCGGGCGCATCATCGCGGTCGGCACCACGGCGCTGCGGATCCTCGAGACCGCCGCGACCGGCCCGGGCGGGGCGGTCGAACCCTGGGAGGGGGCGTCCGACATCTTCATCTATCCCGGTTTCCGCTTACGCGCGGTCGATGGCCTCATGACGAATTTCCATCTGCCGAAATCGACGCTGATCATGCTCGTTGCGGCGCTGATGGGGCTCGGGCGCATCCGCGAGATCTATGCCCATGCGATCGCGCGAGGCTATCGGTTCTATTCCTATGGCGATGCCTCGCTCCTGCTTGCCGCCGATGGCGCGGGAAATGTCGCGCCCGTTGCGGACATGGGCGCGGCGGGGGGCTAATTTCCCCCGCGCCGCATCTTGCGGCCGCGGGGTCGAACATGCTTGGCGTTCTGCGCACCACCTGGCCGCTTCTGCTCGGCATCCTGCTCCTGATGGTCGGGAACGGGGTGCAGGGGACGCTCCTTGGCATCCGGGGCGGTATCGAGGGGTTTTCGACCTCGGCGATGTCGGTCGTGATGGCGGCCTATTTCCTCGGGTTTCTCGGCGGCTCGCGGATCACGCCCGACCTCATCCGCAATGTGGGCCATGTGCGGGTGTTTGCGGCACTCGGCTCGATGATCTCGGCGATCCTTGTGCTTTATCCGGCGGTGCCCGATTGGGTCGCCTGGGCGGTGATGCGGGTCCTGATCGGGTTCTGCTTTGCGGGCGTCTATGTCACGGCCGAGAGCTGGCTCAACAATGCCGCGACGAACGAGACGCGGGGGCAGGCGCTCTCGCTCTACATGATCGTGCAGATGGTGGGGATCATCACCTCGCAGGCGATCCTGAACCTCGGCGATCCGTCGGGGTATGAGCTGTTCATCATTCCCTCGGTGCTCGTCTCGCTCGCCTTCACGCCGATCCTGCTGTCGGCGACGCCGAGCCCGGGGTTCGAGCGCACGCGGGGCATGTCCTTTGCCGAGCTTTTCCGCATCTCGCCCTTGGGCTGTGCGGGGATGCTGCT
>JAUREX010000339.1 GCA_030834485.1 Gemmobacter sp. | reverse complement strand
CCAGCTTGCGCGCCGGGCCCCAGCGATAGCCGGTCTCGAACAGGCCGGTCGGGCGGATCACCCGGTGGCAGGGGATCAGCATCGCGATGGGATTGGCGCCGATCGCATTGCCGACCGCGCGCGCCGCCGTGGGTTCCCCGATGACGCGCGCGATGTCGCCGTAGGTGACGAGCTGGCCGGGCGGGATCGCGAGCAGCGCCTGCCACACCTTGATCTGGAAATTGGTGCCCTTGTACCAGAGCCGCAGCGGCCGCGCCGGATCGCCGCGCGCCGGGCCGAACAGCGACCGGCAGAGCGCCCAGGTCTCTTCCTGCGCCGGAACCAGCCGCGCGCCGGGAAGCCGCCGCCGGATGTCGTCGAGCGCCGCCGCCGCGCCGTCCTCGCCGTCCCCTTCGCCCCCCGCCGCGGCGTCGCTGCTCAAGTACCGCTCGTACCCCCCCGAATCGTTCGCGAACTCCGCTCCATCGCGAACGATGGTTTTTCGTCGCGTCGTCCTCGCG
>JAUREX010000338.1 GCA_030834485.1 Gemmobacter sp. | reverse complement strand
CGGTGTGGGCGGTGGCCCAGGCAGGGGCGGCCCTGCACACCCTGGGCGACCGCCTGCCGATCTGGGATGGTGGTGGTGGAGGGCGAGGTGGGGGCGGCGGCGGCGGCGGCGGCGGCGGCGGCGGCGGCGGCGGCGGCGACGGCCCGCCGCCTCCCATCGATGAAGCCACGGACAAAGGCGTGTCAGCCGCTATGGACGCGCTGTGGGACGACGTCGCCGCGGCGGCGGAGGCGGCGCGAGACGCGGGGCTGAAGGAAGGCGACGCCGGGTTTCCGGAGGACCTGTCATCGCTGGGCGCCGCTCTGGAAGCCGCCCTCGCGCGCCGCGTCGCGGCGGAGCGCGCGGGGGCGAGCGCGGCGCCCGCCGCGCCGGCGGCGCCCGGCGGCCCCGATTCCGGCGTGCAGTGTGCGGGATGCAGCGTCCCAGACCTCTGACGTTATGTCGATTACACCCATGCCGATGTGGCCGGTCGTCGCGATGACGCACGGCCGGTCGCCCGCG
>JAUREX010000337.1 GCA_030834485.1 Gemmobacter sp. | reverse complement strand
ACGCGCGCGCGGTCGACGACCGCGACGTCGCGCGCGCGACCGCGAGCGCGCGCGGCGTCGAGCGTCGAACGATCGTGATTGCGTCGCGCGACGCCGCCGCCGACGACGACGACGACGACGCGCGCGTCGTGTGCGTGGACGGCGCGTGCGTCGCGCGGTGCGTCGCCGGCGCGGTGACGATCGGTGGGTACGCGCTCGCGGCGTCGCAGGAGGCGGTCGTGCGGAGCGCGGTGACGATGGCGAGCGCGGTGACGTGCGCGGCGCGCGGCGCGGGGTGGAGCCGCGTCTGGCTCTCATCGCGCGTCGTGTGCTCCCCGCTGCTCCCGCCGTTTGTCGTCGACTACGCCGCCGCGCGCGCGCTCCCGCGCGCGCGGCGCGTCGGCGCGTGCCTCGAGCGTCGTTCGGCGTCGCGCGCCGCGCTTGAAGGACGCGCCGCGACCGCGCGCGCGCGGTTTCGCGTCGCCGCGACCTCAGCCGTGTCGAGAATCTGCAAACGCAATG
>JAUREX010000336.1 GCA_030834485.1 Gemmobacter sp. | reverse complement strand
TCATCAAATCCCTCGACGCCGCCCACTTGGTGACGATGGGGGATGAAGGGTGGCGCGCGGATGGGGCGGATGGGGCTGCGCCTCGGCGGCCGTTCCCCGCGACGGGCCTCGCCCCCGCCCGGCCGGCGTCGCCCCCAGGGTACGCCTGGTTCAACGACGGCGCGAAGGGCATCGACGCCGCCGCGCTGGCCGAGGCGGACTACGAGGGCGTGCGCAAGTTCACGCGCGTGCTCGACGACGGCGAGCGCGCCAAGGCGCTCGCGGATGCGGCCGTCGACGCCGCGGGCGACGACCTGCTCGCGATCGGTCTCTCGAACCTGGCGCAGGCGCCGTCGCTGGTGTTCGTGCGCGACCTGGTCGGCGGCGGCCTCGACCTGGACGTGACCGCGTTGACGGCGCTGGTGCAGCTCTCGGTGACCGGCACGGCCCTCACCGGCGAGACCGCGGTGGTCGACCAGGGCTTCGCCGGCTCGCTGCCGCTGCCCTCCTCCCCCACCCCGGC
>JAUREX010000335.1 GCA_030834485.1 Gemmobacter sp. | reverse complement strand
TCGCGCGACGCGCGCGTCGACCGAATCCGTCGAGCTCGATGCCGACGCGCAAACGCGACGACGCGAGCGACGACGCGCGCGCGAGCGACGACGACGACTCGGCGGCGACGATCGCGATCGGGTACCGACGCGCGCGCGCGACGACGACGACGACGACGACGCGTCAGATGACGACGCGTCAGACGTTTGGACGACACGCGCGTCGTCGTCGTCGTCACGAGCATCACGATCGTCATCATCATCGTCGTCGACGGCGGCACAGTCAGCATCACCCATTGGCGTCGCGGGCGTCGCAGGCGTCGTCGTCGTCGTCGGCGTCGTCGTCGTCGTCGCCACTCCGCTGGTGGCCACGAACTCGCTCGCCGCTGCGCGGAGGAGCCCGAGGCCGAGGAGGCCCGCCGAGCCCCGGAAGGCAGCAACCACCACGCCGCCCCCACCGAGCCGCAACAGCGCCCCCGCACCACCGCCGCCGCCGCCGCCGCCGCCGCCGCCGCCGGTTCCG
>JAUREX010000334.1 GCA_030834485.1 Gemmobacter sp. | reverse complement strand
TGGCTGCACGCGGCCGGCTGCGGGCGCTGGATTGAGATCCGGCGCGACACGCAGACCCACGCCGTGATTGCTACGGAGCCCATGAACCCATGAGCGCGCGCAGGCTCTCCGAAGGCGGCGAGATCGACCGCAGCTGCGTGTTGCATTTCCGCTTCGACGGGCGCGAGTTCAGCGGTTTCGCGGGCGATACGGTGGCGTCCGCGCTGCTGGCCAGTGGCGTGCGGGTGCTGGGGCGCAGCTTCAAGTACCACCGCCCGCGCGGCATCTTCGGGTCCGGCGCGGAGGAGCCCAACGCCCTGATCCAGCTCGGCCGTGGCGCGCGGACCGAGCCCAACCTGCGCGCCACGCAGATCGAGCTCTTCGACGGGCTCTACGCGGAGTCCCAGAACCGCTGGCCCAACCTCGAGTTCGACGTGGGCGCGGTGAACAGCCTCTTCTCCAAGTTCTTCCCGGCCGGCTTCTACTACAAGACCTTCATGTGGCCCGCCTCCTTCTGGATGAA
>JAUREX010000333.1 GCA_030834485.1 Gemmobacter sp. | reverse complement strand
CGATCGTCCCCGGGATCAACGCCGGGACGACGCGCGAGTAATACGCGTCCCGCAGCGCCCAATCGATGACTTCGATCCCAGTCTCCGCGCGCGCCGTCGCGCCCAGGTCCCCGACCGCGGACGCCGTCGCGAGCGCGAACGCGATCACGGACGCGGCGCACATCGCGACGCCGCGCGCCGTTCGCGCCGCGCGCGCGATGCGCACGCGCAGTGACATATTTTCAATCATTCACGCCCGCGCCCGCGTCGCGCCGTCGCGCCGCGCCGCGCGTCGGCGCGACGACACACCGCGACGACGACGCGGGCGCGACGACGACCGCGCGAGACGCGACGCGAGGACGACCGCGCGCGACGCGACGACGACCGCGCGCGACGCGCGCGACGCGACGCGTTTTATCCGCATCGTATATAGCGTTCTGTGGAGGTGTTGTATGCGCGCAGTGTACGTATAACGACGGTTCGTAAACCCGTGTGTGCGAACGACACGGGCGCGCACCTCGTCGTG
>JAUREX010000332.1 GCA_030834485.1 Gemmobacter sp. | reverse complement strand
TATTGTTTACCCGTTGAATGGATTAATGAGTTACTGAAAAAGGAACCTCAATTGGATTTAAAAAGCACAGCAGCGCCTTTTTGGAGTTTGCCTGATGCGGAGAAACCCTTTTTCATGCAAGTGATTGTTCCCATGCAACAAGAGAATTGGCTTGAGATGAGAAAGATTGCGAAAGCATGGGCTGAAGCAGAAAAATCCAGTCCGGATGCTTGGTATTATTTAGGTTTTGCGGAATCTAAATTAAATAATATTTCTGATGCGATGAAAGATTTCAATAATGCATTGGCGCTCAATAAAAAACATTTAGATTCATTGTCAGAACTTTACGCAATTGCAGTAATGCAAAAAAATACTGATTTTCAAAAGACATTAATTGATCAGATGCGAGTAATTGATTCTGATTATGTTGAATATTTTCTTCAAGCTAACTTATAAAAAATGGCGCGCCCGAAGAGATTCGAACTCCTGACCCCTTGGTTCGAAGCCAAGTACTCTATCCAGCTGAG
>JAUREX010000035.1 GCA_030834485.1 Gemmobacter sp. | reverse complement strand
GCGCTGGTCGAGAAGCTCCCCAACCCGCCGGTGGCGTTCGGGGCCAATTGCGGCGTCGGGGCGGCGGACCTCTTGCGCACCGTGCTCGGCTTTCTCGCGCAGGGGACCGAGCGGCCGGTCGTCGCGAAGGGCAACGCCGGGATCCCGAAATATCACGACGGCCACATCCATTACGACGGCACGCCCGAGCTGATGGCCGAATATGCCGTGCTCGCGCGCGATGCGGGGGTGCGCATCATCGGCGGGTGCTGCGGCACCATGCCCGAGCATCTGCGCGCGATGCGCGCGGCCCTCGAGAGCCGGCCCCGCGGGCCGCGCCCGACGCTCGAGGCCGTGGCGGCCGCGCTCGGCGGCTTTTCCTCGGCCTCGGACGGCACCGGCGACGATGCCGGCGCGCCCCGGCGCGAGCGCCGCCGCCGCTGAACCCGCGCGTCTTGCGCGGGGGGCCTCAGCGCTGGCAGATCCCCTGCAGCGCCACCCAATCCTCATCGGGCAGGATGAGGCGGGCGGGTTCGGTGCGGGCGCGGTCCGCGGCCGCGAGCGTCGGGTCGCCCGGCCGCGCGAGCTGCGCATAGGGTTCGGCCCGCACCCCGGCCGCGGCCATCCGCGCCGCCAGCGCGCTTGCATCCACCTCGGCGGGCGGGCGGGTCAGGATCGTCTCGGCGATGCCGCGCAGCGCGTCAGGCGGCAGGCTGCCGGTCGTGAGCAGCCGCGACGTCGCCGCCACCCCGACCTCGGCCAGCAGCGCGCGCATCGCATCGCTTGCTTCGGCGCGCAGCGCCTCGGCCAGCAGATAGCCCGCCGCGACCTCGGGCGTCTCATGCGCCTCGATCAGCGCCCGATCGATGAGCAGGATCCGCCCCGGCAGATGCGCGGTGCCGCCAGTCTGCGCGAGCCCCTCGCGCAGCACCTCGATCCGATAGGGCTCGGCGCCGAAGAGCCGTTCGGCAAGGCGGTCGGCGGCGGCACGGCCAAGCGCGCTCTCGCAAGGGGTGCCCGTCAGCCGCGCGAGATCATCAAGCGCATCGCGCCCGATCTCGGCCCGCTTGGCCGGCGGCAGGGCGCCCGCGGTATGCGCGATCAGCGTCGCGGGCAGCCAGATCGCGATGAAGCCCAGTGCCGACGCCGCCATAAGCGCAAAGAGCACGAGCCGCAGCCGCCCGGGGCGCGGCCGGCGCTCGGCGATCTGGCGGCGGATCGCCTCGATGCGCGCGACTGCCTCGGGGGCCGCGATCTCGAGCGTCTCGCCCGCGCCGCCGGGTTCTGGCGCATAGATCGCCGGCATCCGCTTGGGGTTGAGGCGCACGACCGCCGCGAGCGCCCAATGGCCCAGCACCGTCTCGCTGCGCCCATCGCTCAGCACGAGGGTAGAGGCCCCGAAGCCTACCACGACCTCGCGCCGCTGCGCCTCGGGATCGGCGCGCCAGAGCCCGGTCGTGCGCGGCGGGCCGGGGGGTTGCGCGGCAGCCTTGGTCATCCGTCGCGTCCGATCATCCCCGATAGGTCTCGATCATGTCGCGATGATAGCGAAGCCGCAACCCTCGGGCAATCGCGCCGGCCATCTCAGCCGGTCGGACGCGCGAGTTCGCGCAGGATCTTGGCCCGGATGGCGCGCGCATAATCGAGATGCCCCGTCGCGGTGATGACGAAGCCGCCCGGCCCGATCACCCAGCGCCGATAGAAGCCGGTGATCGCGATGCCGTGGCTCTCGATCGCGAGGCCGTTGATCTCGATGCCGTCGCGCACCGCTTCCTGACGGCGCAGGCCGACGTCGTGGCCCGCGTTCTCGGTGCCGTCGCCCGACAGATCGAGGATCCTGCGGCCGCAGTCGGGCACGGCCGCGAACTGGCGGCCCGCGAAGGCGATCGCGGCGCCGACCGCCGTCTCGCCCCCCGCAAAGGCGCGCGGCATCGCCTCGGTTGCCGCGGCGAGGTCGGCGGCGTGCCCGGCAGACAGCACCCGCCGCCAGCCGATGCTCAGCGCCTGTTCGGCCGGGCCCGACCATTGCACGACCGCGACCGCGACCTGTCCGCGCGTCAGCGCATCGATGATCGCCGGATCGCGCAGCGCCGCCGCGAGGCCGTCGCGCTGCAGCCGCCATTCGCCCTCATCGACCGAGCCCGACACATCCATAGCCAGAACAAGCGCCGCCTCGCAGCCGCGCGCGGCGCTCGCGGGCCCGAGCAGCGCCGCGCAGCACAGCACGACACCGCACCATCCCCGCCACGCCGCGCCCCGCGGGCGGGCGGTGGACATCAGGCGCGATCCGCCGATGCGGCCTCGGGCGCGGCCCCGGCCGGGCGCGCGCCATCCTGCCCCGCCCAGGCCACGCCGGAGCCGGTCGCGGGCAACTCGGCCGCTGCCACCTTGCGGTGCATGTGGGCCTTGGCGATGAAATGCGCCGTGATGGGCGCGGTCAGGAAGAGAAAGAGCGTGATCAGCAATTCGTGGAAAGAGATCCCGCCCCCTGTCCGCCAGTGCTCGGCCATCGAGGCGATCAGCACGGCGCCCACGCCGACCGTCGTCGCCTTGGTCGGCGCGTGCAGCCGCGTCATCAGATCGGGCAGCTTCACGAGACCCCATGAACCCACGAGGCCGAAGACCCCGGCGATCACGAGCAGCGCGGTGATGACGATCTCGGCGATCATGGCTGCCCCCTATTCGATGACATCGCCGCGCAGCAGGTATTTGGCATAGGCCACGGTCGAGAGGAAACCCGTCATGGCGAACAGCAGCGCCACCTCGAAATAGAGCCCCGTCCCGGCCGCGATGCCATAGAGCACCAGAAGCGCGATGACATTGATCACCATCGTGTCGAGCGCGAGCACCCGGTCCGGCACCGCGCGCGCGCGCGTCACCTGCCAGAGGTTGAGGGCGAGCGCGAGGGCGAAGCAGCCGATCGCAAAGCCGAGCGCATAGGGGATCATTCGAAAATCTCCTTCAGGCGGCGTTCATAGCGCGTCTTGATGTCGGCCGCGACGCCCGAGGGGTCGGGCGCATGGAGCGCGTGCACGAGGATCGAGCGCCCGTCGGCGGCAAGCTCGGCGCTGACGGTGCCGGGCGTCATGGTGATCGTGCCGGCAAGCACCGTGATGGCCTCGGGGCTCCTCAGATCGACGGGCACCGTCACCCAGGCGGGCCGGAGCGCGCGGTTGGGCTTGAAAAGCACGATCATCGCGACCGCGACATTGGCCACGAGGATGTCCCAGATCACGAGGAGGACATAGGCCGCGACCCGGAACGGGCTGCGCAGCCGCGGCCGGTCCGGCCAGTAGGCCGCGGTCGCAAGCGGGATCAGCGTCCCGAGGATCAGCCCGAAGACGACGACCCCCGCGCTCAGCACATTCGTCAGCATGACCCAGACGGCCGTGAGCAGGAGCGTGAGGTAGGGGTGGGGGAAAAGACGCCGCATCGCTCAGCCCCCCGCCGGTCCGAGGACCGCCCCGATGTAGATCGCGGGCGTGTGGATCTCTGCCGCCGTCGCCCCCAGCCACCCCGTCACCGGCCCCGCAAGCAGCGTGAGCGCGACGATGAGGGCAAGCCCCGCCCCGAGGGCCACGAACGCGAGCGGCTGCGCCGGCGCATGCGCGGCATGCGCGCCGGCGGGCTGCGCCGCCCCGTGCGGCTTCCAGAACACCGCGCTCCCTGCCCGCCCGAGCCCCATGATCGCGATGAGCGAGGTGCCAAGGATCGCCCCCCAGAGCCACATGCCGTAGGGTTCCGCCCGCACCGCATCGAGCACCAGAAGCTTGCCCACGAAGCCCGAGAGGGGGGGCATCCCCGCCACGGCCACCGCGGCCGCGAAATAGAGCGCGCCGATCACGCCGCCCTGGGCGATCGGCGCGCGGTCGGGCCCGAGCGCATCGTCGCCCCGCCGCGCCGTGACCAGATCGACCGCGAGAAAGAGGCACCCCGCCGCGAGTGTCGAATGGATGAGGTAATAGAGCGCCGCGGCACTCGCGCGCGGCTCGAAGGGCGCGATCGCGAGAAAGAGCGTGCCCATCGAGCCGATCGCGGCATAGGCCGCCATCCGCCCGAGCGAGCGCGCCCCGAGCACGCCCACCATGCCCGCGATCAGCGTCAGAACCGCCCCCGGCAGCAGCATCTGCGCCACGATGTCGCCCGTCGCGGGGCTGCCCGGCGGATAGACGAGCGTGCCGAACCGCAGCACCGCATAGGCCCCGACCTTGGTCATGATGGCAAAGAGCGCGGCCACCGGCCCCGGCGCCAGCGCATAGGTCGCGGGCAGCCAGAACTGGAACGGCACCAGCGCCCCCTTGACCGCGAAGACGATGATCAGCAGCACGCACGCCACCCGCGCCAGCGCCGCCTCGCCCTCGGGCAGCTCGGCCATCCGCACCGCGAGATCGGCCATGTTCAGCGTGCCCGTCACCGCATAGATCGTCCCGAGCGCAAAGAGGAAAAGCGTCGATCCGGCAAGGTTGTAGGCGACATATTGCACGCCCGCCTTGAGGCGCGCGCCCCCGCCCGCATGGATCATCAGGCCATAAGAGGCGATGAGCAGGATCTCGAAAAAGACAAAGAGGTTGAAGGCGTCGCCCGTCAGGAACGCGCCGTTGACGCCCATCAGCTGGAACTGGAAGAGCGCATGGAAATGCCGCCCCCGCCGGTCCCATCCCGACCCGATGACATAGAGCACGACGATGAGCGCGAGCACCGCCGCAAGCGCAAGCATCAGCGCCGACAGCCGGTCGTTCACGAGCACGATGCCGAAGGGGGCGGGCCAGTTGCCGAGCAGATAGGCCTCGGGGCCGAGCACGGTTGCCCGCCACATGAGATGCGCCGCGATCGCGCCAAGCCCGAGCGTGCCCGCGACCGAGGCGACGCGCTGGAGCACCAGATCGTGGCGCATCCCGAGCACGATCAGCGGCGCGAGCATCGCCGGCAGCACGACGGGCAGGATGATCCAGTGGCTCATCGTGCGTCCTCCGGCGCCCGGGCGCCGTCGCCGGCCGTGCCCTCATCCTCGCCCTCATCCTCGCCGGTCATCTCGATGCGGTCGTCGCCCGTCTCGAGAAAGGCGCCGAGCGCCATCATCACCGTCACCGCCGTCATCCCGAACGAGATCACGATCGCCGTCAGCACCAGCGCCTGCGGCAGCGGGTCGGTATAGCCCGCCGCCTCGGGCGAGAGGATCGGCGGGCGGTTCACCACCAGCCGCCCCGTCACGAACAGAAAGGTGTTGACCGCATAGGTCAGCATCGAGAGGCCGAGGATCACCGGGAAGGCGCGCAGCCGCAGGATCAGATAGATCCCCGAGGCCGTCATCACGCCGATCGCGCTTGCCACCAGAAGTTCCATCTCAGCCCCTCGCCTCGCTTGCGGGCGCGGCCGAGGGGTCGGCGTCCATCGGCGCGGCATTGACCGTCGTCCCGGCGCGCAGCGCGATCCGCGTGAGGCTCGCGAGCGTCAGCATCACCGCCCCGATCACGGTCAGGAACACGCCCAGATCGAATGCCATCGCGGTCGCGAGTTCGAACTTCTCGAACGGCGGGATGCGGAAATAGCCGAAGTTCGAGGTCAGGAAGGGCCGGGTTGCGAACCACGCCCCGATCCCCGTCGCGCCCGCGATCACGACGCCCACGCCGATGAAGGCGTGATAGTCGATCCGCTGGCGCGCCTCGGTCCAGGCCGATCCCGAGGCGATGTATTGCATGAGGAGCGCGATCGCCACGACAAGGCCCGCGATGAACCCTCCGCCCGGTTCGTTGTGGCCGCGCAGGAAGATGTAGATGCCGACCATGATCGAGATCGGCAGCAGCACGCGCGCCGCGACCACGAGCATCATCGGGTGGCGGTCGCCCGCCTTGGGCGCATCGGCGCGCCAGCCCAGCAGCCGCCGCCCCGCGGGCCCGGCAAAGAGCGCCTCGGTCAGCGCGAAGATCACGAGGCCCGCGATGCCGAGCACGATGATCTCGCCGAAGGTGTCATAGCCGCGGAAATCGACGAGGATGACGTTCACCACATTCGTGCCGCCCCCGCCGGTCTTGGAATTGGCGAGGTGATAGTCCGAGATCGTCGGCAGCCCGAAATCGCGCAGCATCAGCGCAAACGCGAGCGCCGCCGTCCCGAGCCCCGCCAACAGCGCGATCAGCGCATCGCGCAGCCGGCGCGCGCCGCCGCTCTCGGCCGGGGTGCGCTTGGGCAGGAAGTTGAGCGCGAGCAGGAGCAGGATGATCGTCACCACCTCGACCGAGAGCTGCGTGAGCGCGAGGTCGGGCGCCGAGAGATAGACGAAGCCGAGCGAGACCACGAGCCCGACCACCCCGATCAGCACCAGCGCCACGATCCGGGCGCGGTGCAGGACTGCGACCAGGACCGAGCAGGTCGCGAGCAAGGCCCAGCCCACCCAGGCCACCGGCCCCGCCTCGAGCGGCATCCGCATCCCCGGCAGATGCACGCCCCCCGCAAAGGCCCAGAACCCGAGCCCGAGCACCCCGACCGTGAAGATCGCGAGGTAGCGGC
Organism: Gemmobacter sp.; assembly: GCA_030834485.1. Taxonomy (GTDB): domain Bacteria; phylum Pseudomonadota; class Alphaproteobacteria; order Rhodobacterales; family Rhodobacteraceae; genus JAUREX01. The sequence goes on along the minus strand of JAUREX010000035.1, from coordinate 11,282 downwards.
TGAGCGCGCCGTCGTGGATCCCCTCGGAGAGTGCGCGCGCGACCCCGGCCGCGGCTCCCACGACCGCATCGAAGATCGCCTTCGCCTCGGGCCGCGGCAGCGCGAGCCAGAGGCGGCCCAGCGGCCCGTGCAGCCCGAGCACGAGCGCCCCCCCCACCACCGCGGCGACCGAGGCATAGAGCGCCGCCGTCAGCCCGTGCCAGTGATAGATCTTGACCTCGACCGCCTCGCCCGTGACCGCCCGCGACGTGGCCGCGACGATGTCGCCCGCAAACGTCATCGGGAAAAGCCCGATCATGACCACGAGAAGGGCAAGGAACGCCGGCGCCGCCCACATGCCGAAGCCCGGATCATGCGGGTGATGGGGGTAATCCGTCCGCTCGGGCCCCATGAACACATGGACGTTCAGGCGCAGCGAAGAGGCCACCGACAGGAGTGCCGCCGAAACGACCAGCAGCGGGAACACCCAGGCCATGCCCGCCCAGGGGGTATGGAGCGCCTCTTCGAGCATCATCTCCTTCGAGAGGAAGCCGTTCAGCGGCGGGATGCCCGCCATCGACAGGGCCGCGATCAGCGTGATCGCGAATGTCACCGGCATCAGACGGCGCAGCCCGCCCAGACGGCGGATGTCGCGCGTGTGCGCCTCGTGATCGACGATGCCCGCGGCCATGAAGAGGGCGGCCTTGAAGCTCGCGTGGTTGATGATGTGAAAGACCGCCACGATCGCCGCGGCCTTCGTCCCGAGGCCAAGGAGCATCGTGACGAGGCCGAGGTGCGAGACGGTCGAGAACGCCAGCACCGCCTTGAGGTCATCCTTGAAGAGCGCGATCTTGGCCCCGATCAGCATCGTGACGGCGCCCGTCGTCGCGACGATGTAGAACCATTCCGGCGTGCCCGACAGCACCGGCCACATCCGCGCCATCAGGAACAGCCCCGCCTTCACCATCGTCGCCGAATGCAGATAGGCCGAGACCGGCGTGGGTGCCGCCATCGCGTGCGGCAGCCAGAAGTGGAACGGGAACTGCGCCGATTTGGTGAAGCAGCCCGCAAGGATCAGGATCAGCGCCGGCAGATACCATTCCGAGGCGCGGATCTCCTCGCCCTTGGTCAGGATCACGCTCAGGTCGTAACTCCCCGCGATGTTGCCGAGGATGAGCATCCCCGCGATCATCGCCAGCCCGCCCATCCCCGTCACCGTCAGCGCCATCCGCGCGCCCTGCCGCCCCTCGGGCAGGTGCTTCCAGTAGCCGATGAGCAGGAAGGACGAGAGCGAGGTAAGCTCCCAGAAGATCAGCAGCAGCAGGATGTTGTCCGACAGCACGATCCCCACCATCGCGCCCTGGAAGAGCATGAGGTAGGTATAGAACTGCCCCATCGGATCCTCGGCCGAGAGGTAAAAGCGCGCATAGATGATGATCAGAAGCCCGATCCCGAGGATCAGCCCCGCGAACAGGAGCCCGAGCCCGTCGAGCATGAAATGCGCGTTGAGGCCGAGCGCCGGCAGCCACTCGAACCGCGCGAGGATCACCTCGCCCCCGATCACGGCGGGCGCGTGCAGCATGAGGCCCAGGAGTGCGAGTGCCGTGACCGATCCGGTCGCGATGGCGCAGGCGTTGCGGCCCGCGCGGATCATCAGGCCGGGCAGCAGGGCGCCCAGAAAGGGCAGGGCGGCAATCAGGGCAGGCAACATCGTGGTGCGGTCCGTCCTTCGCGCGGTGCGCGCGACTGCGCCGGCACCCGTTCATCGGTTACCTGTGCCGCGCGTCCCCCCAAGTCAAGAGAAACCGGATTGAGAGCGTCAGCCCTGCGGCGTCATGGCCTGACGCTGGCGCGCGCGCTCGAGCCCCAGCTGCCGCTCGCGCCAGATGATCGCGATCCCCGCCGCGATCACGATCCCCGCCCCCGCGAGCATCGTGGGCGTCGGCACCTCGCCGAAGACAGCATAGCCGATCGCGAGCGCGAACAGGATCGAGACATATTCGAAGGGCGCGACCACCGAGGCGTCGGCCTCGCGATAGCTTGCGGTCAGGAATATCTGCCCGACCCCGCCCAGGAGCCCCGCGAGGATGAGGAGCGCGCCGTCATGAACCGACGGCACCACCCAGCCGAACGGCAGCGTCAGCAGCGCAAGCCCCGAGGCGGTCAGCGAGAAGTAGAAGACGATGGTGGCGGTTCGTTCGGTCGAGACGAGCTTGCGCACGAAGATCTGCGCGAGCGCGTTGAAGACCGTGGATCCGAGCACCACGACAACGCCGAGCGTCGCACGCAAGCTCTCGGCGTCGCTCTCGCCGCCGAAAGTCCCCAGCCGGGGCGAGAGCACGATCAGCACGCCCAGGAGCCCGACCGCGACCGCGACGAGGCGAAAGGCGCGCACCTGCTCGCCCAGAAACATCGCGGCAAAGACGACCGTCAGCAGCGGCGCGGCATAGCCGATCGCCGTCACCTCGGGCAGAGGCAGGAGTGCGAGGCCCGCAAAGCCAAGCCCCATCGCCGTCGTCCCCGCGAAACCGCGCCAGAAATGGCCGAGCGGGTTGCGCGTGCGCAGCCCCGCCGGCAGCTCGCGCAGGAGTGCGAGCCACACGAGGATCACCGGCAGCGCGAAGAACGAGCGGAAAAAGACCACCTCGCCCGGCGGCACGCGCCCCCCCACCGCCTTGATGAGCGAGGCCATGACGATGAAGATGACGACCGACACGACCTTGAGGCCGATCCCGCGCATCGGACGCATGATGCTCTCCGCCGGTCCCGAAATGGGGCACCTGCGGGTTCTGTTGCACTCTGCGCGACGCTCTGCAAGGGCGCTTGCCGTGCGCTCGCGCCCGGTGCACGATCCCGCTGGTCACGACCTTGCCGAGCCCGCCCATGAAGCCCCGCCACCCCGAAACGCCCGCCCCGCCCGATGCCGCCGCCCGCCGCGCCGTCGCCCCCGTCGTGTGCTATCCGCCCGAGGGGTTGCCTGCGCCCGATCTGGCGGCGCTGCGCGCGGCCTTCGGCACGCCGCGCAGCGTGGCGCGCATCACCGTGCCCCCGCGCGAGGCGCGCGCCTTTCGCGTGCCGGCCGGGCATCTCTTTCGCATCCGCTGCACCGAGGGGCCGCAGGTCGGCGATCTGAACCTCTGGTCGGCCGCGGATCTGACCGAGCGGTTTTTTTCGGGCAAGACGCGCGCGCTGCATGGCACGCATGTTAGCACGGGCGATCGGCTGTGGTCGTGTTTTCCCTATCTGCGGCCGATGGCGACGATCACGGCCGATACGCTCGACTGGTACGGCTTCGACGAACACGGCGCCTCGGTCCATGACGTGATCGGGACGCGCTGCGACCCCTACACCCATGCGCTGCTCTCCGACGGCGGGCAGTATCACCATTGCTGCCACTCGAACCTGACGCGCGCGCTTGCGGCCGAGACGGGCCTGCCGCTCGGGGTCGCCGAGGCGCATGTGCACGATGTCCTCAACGTCTTCATGTGCACGGGGTTTTCGCGCGCAACGGGGCAATACATCATGAAGGCGAGCCCCGTGCGCCCGGGCGACTACATCGAGTTCCTCGCGGGGTTCGATCTGATCGGCGCGCTCTCGGCCTGTCCGGGGGGGGATTGCGGGTCCGAGCATTCCTCGGACGCCGCGCGCTGCCACCCGCTCGAGGTCGAGGTGCTCCGCCCCGAGGGGCTGCCCGAGGGCTGGGCCGAACCGCGCCCCGCCCCCTACGACCGCAGCCACGGCGCGGGCTGAGGCGTCAGCCCGCGAAGGCGGCCTCGAGCGCGATCTCGACCATGTCGGCAAAGGAGGATTGCCGCTCGGCGCTGCTCAGAGCCTCGGGCCTCAGCAGGTGGTCCGAGATCGTCAGCACCGCAAGCGCGCGCACCTTATGGCGCGCGGCGATGGTATAAAGCTCGGCCGTCTCCATCTCGACCGCGAGCACCCCGTGGCGGGTCAGCTCCGCGTTGAGGTCGGGGCGCTCGTCATAGAAGATGTCCGAGGAATAGATCCCGCCCGCATGCGCCCTGACCCCGCGCGCCTCGGCGGCCCGATGCGCCGCGAGGAGGAGGCCGAAATCGGCCGCGGGCGCAAAGTTCATCTCGCGGAAGATCCCGCGCGAGGGCGAGGAGATCGTGCTCGCGGTCATCGCCAGCACGATGTCGCGCAGGGCGACATCTGGCTGCATCGCGCCCGCCGAGCCGATGCGGATCAGCGTGCGCGCGCCAAAGTCGCGGATGAGTTCGGTCGCATAGATCGCGAGCGAGGGCATCCCCATGCCCGAGCCGTGGATCGTGACCGGATGCCCGCGCCATGTCCCGCTATAGCCCAGCATCCCGCGCACCTCGTTGACGAGGCGCGGCGCGGTCAGGAAATTCTCGGCCGCCCATCTTGCGCGCAAGGGATCCCCGGGCATGAGGACGGTCGGCGCGATCTCGCCCGCGCTGGCCCCGATGTGGATCGACATGTCCGCCCCCCGTTTTGCCCCGATGCTAGGCGAGGCCGCGCCCCTTGCCAAGGCCGTGCCCCTTGCCGGCGCCAAGCGCGCGGTTCTTGATCCGGGCCGCGGGGGGTGATTATGATGCTTTCATGACGATGCTCATGGCCATGCCCGGGGCCGGCCCTTCCGGGGGGGATGTCGCCTTCGACCGGCGCGAACTCGGGCTGATCCTGTCGGTCTACGGGCGGATGGTCGCGGCGGGCGAATGGCGCGACTATGCGATCAGCCACCGGCGCGACGCGGCGGTCTTTGCCGTCTTTCGCCGCGCCGCCGAAACCCCGCTCTACCGGATCGAGAAGCGCCCCGCCCTCCGGCTCAGGCAGGGGCTCTATGCGGTGATCGGTGCGGATGGGCAGGTGCTGCGGCGCGGCCATGACCTCGGGCAGGTGCTGCGCGTCCTCGAACGGGTGCTGATCCGCGCGCTCGACTGATCCGCGCCTCAGCGCCCGGCCTCGCGGCAGAAGATGTCATACATGAGTTCGACCGCCCGGCGCACCTTCTCGTCGCCGATCGAGTAATAGATCGCCTTGCCCTCGCGCCGGCTCGAGACGAGCCCCTCGGCGCGCAGCCGCGCGAGCTGCTGGCTGACGGCGGCCTGCCGGCAGTCGAGCAGGGTTTCGAGCTCGGTCACCGATTTCTCGCCCGAGGTGAGGTGACACAGGATCATGAGCCGCCCCTCATGCGCGAGCGCCTTGAGGAAACCTGCGGCGCGCGCGGCCTGCGCCTGCAGCGGCTCGGGTGGAAATGCGGCACAGCCGGCGTCATCGCTCATGGCTTGTCCTCGGAACGCAGCTTGTTGATACACGAGATGGCGGGTTGCGGCAATCGGGCCGGCCCTGAAGTCAGGGGGCGCGGATGGAGGATCGCGAGGCGGTCGAGACACCCGAGGCGGCGCTCGCGCGCGCGCTCTTTGCGGCGGGCGTCGCGGCGGCCGATCCGGGGCGGGCGGTGCGCGAGGCGCTGGCGCTGGCGCCGCGCCCCGCGGGGCGCCGGCTGATCGTTGCCGTGGGCAAGGCCGCCTGCGCGATGGCCGCGGCGGCGCGCGAGGTCCTCGGGGCCGAAGAGACGCTGATCGTCACGACCGACGGGGCCGCACGCGCGGTGCCGGGCGCCGAGGTCCTCTGCGCGGGTCATCCGGTGCCCGATGCGCGCGGCCTCGATGCGGCGGGGCTGCCCGAGGGGCGGGTCTGGCGCGCAGCCACGATCGAGGCCGCGCGCGCGCGGCTCGATGCCGATGAGGTGCCGGCCGCGCAGGCGCCCGCCTAGCGCGCGATCACCCTGAGCTGCGCGTCCGGCGCGGGCCCCACGATCGTGCCGATTGTTGCGCACATCGCCGCAGCATCCGCCGCCATGATCGAGAGCGCACCTGCCGCGTTGCGCGCGCACACCTCGCGCCAGGTCGCGCGCAGCGTCTCGGAAAAGCCCTCGATGCGGGCGCGCGCGAGCGGCGCGGGCAGGACAGGGGTCAGCGCAAAGTCGCGGCGCGCAAAGGCGACCGCATGGCGCGCGATGGCAGGGTTGCGGATCTGGCGATAGGCCGCGCGCCGGAATACGTGCAGCCCCTCGGCGAAGCTGACCGGGTCGTGTCGCGGCAGCGCCTCGATCATCGCGGCCAGATCGTTGAGCGTCTCGCGGTCCGTCCGCTCGACAAGGTCTGCATAGAAGGCGCGGTCGAGGTGGGGTTTCAGCGCATAGAGATCGGCGATATCCTGCGCCGAGCCGGGGGCGACCGAAAAGCCGCGGTTCGCGGCCGAGACGAGGAGCCCTTCGGATTCGAGCATCCGCGCCGCCTCGCGTAGCGGGCCGCGACTGACGCCGAAGGCCTTCGAGAGCTGCACCTCGTTGAGCCGCTCGCCCGGGCGAAGCTCTCCTCGTCCGATCATGGAGAAAAGCGCGCGGCGCAATTGCGAGACTGTCGCAGGGTCGCGACGCAATGGTGGAAATGCGGCCTGAACGGCCATGATGCGTCCCTCATCCGTCGGATCGAGCCGACAACTTATTTGTATGCAAGACATTATGATTATTGATCGGACAATCAACAAAAAACTTGTGCCGCCCCCGCAGGGCCCGCAACGCGCCGCAATTCCGCCACGGATCGGCGCGATCACGACCGCGGGGCGAAGGGGAAAGCGATGGCCGATCAGCGCGCCGGCAGCATCATCATCAAGCGCAAGAAGGTCGTCGCGGCCGACGGCCACCACGGCGGCGCGTGGAAGGTCGCCTATGCGGATTTCGTCACCGCGATGATGGCGTTCTTCCTGCTCATGTGGCTTCTGAACGCCACGACCGAGAACCAGCGCAAGGGGATCGCGGACTATTTCAAGACGACGGTGCCCATCGTGCGCATTTCGGGCGGGGGCGATGGCGCGCTGAAGGGCGACAGCGTCTTTGCCGAGGGCGACATGGCCCAGAGCGCCGACGGCGGCGCCGAGCGCGCGGCCCCGCCTTCAACCGGCCCCGTCGCCGAAGCAGGTGCCGCCGCGGCCGAGACCGCCACCCTCGAGGAGGTCGAGCAGCGCCTGCGCGCCTTCACGGGCGACAGCATGGTGCTTGAGCGGCTGATGCGGCACGTCAACACGCGCATCACCGACGAGGGGCTGGTGGTCGAGCTTTTCGACATCGAGGGCGCCCCGCTCTTTGAAGGCGACAGCGCCCGCCCCGCCCCGATCCTGCGCGACCTCGTCGTCATGGTCGGCGAGACATTTGCGATGGTTTCCAATGCGGTCGCCGTCAACGCTCATGTTCAGGCCTATCCGATCACCATGATCGACAACCCCGCCTGGACGCTCTCGGCCGACCGCGCCGAGACGGTGCGTGACATCCTCGGCACGACCGCCCTCGCGCCCGGGCGGGTCGAGCGGCTGAGCGGCTTTGCCGATCGCCGCCCGGTCGCGGCCGATGCGATGGCCGTGCGCAACAACCGGGTCGAACTGATCCTGCTCCGGCGCAAGCGCTAGCGCGTTAGGGCGCCATTAATCCGCAGGGGGGCATGAGGGGCGGGAACGGACGACGCAGGCAGAAGGGAAAGGCACCCGAGATGACGATTTCCTCATCGCTGAACGCCGGGATCGCGGCGCTGGTGGTCAACGGCACCAAGCTCGGCGCGATCGCCGACAACATCGCCAACGCCTCGACCAACGGCTACAAGCGAGTCTCGGTCGATTTCAAGTCGCTGGTGGCGCCCGCCGTGGGCGGGTCGAGCGGCGGGGCGGGCAGCGTGCGCGCGCTGAGCGCGCGTTCGATCACGACGCCCGGCGCGATCGAATCCTCGACCAATTCGACCGACCTCGCGGTGATCGGGCGGGGCTTCCTGCCCGTCAGCACCGTCGATGAGGTGACCGGCGTGGGTGAGTTCGGATCGGTCCGGCTGATGACCTCGGGCTCGTTCACGCCCGACAAGGACGGCCTCTTGCGCACAAGTTCGGGGCAGGTGCTGCTCGGCTGGCCGGCGCAGCCCGATGGCACGATCCCGGCCTATCGGCGCGAGGTCATCGACGATCTGGTCCCGGTCCGGGTCGACCTCAACCAGTTCGTCGCCAATCCCACGACCGAGGTCGACCTCGGCGTGAACCTGCCGGCGACCGCGACCATCGCGGGCGCGTCGGGCGATCCGCTCGACATGACGGTGACCTATTACGGCAACCTCGGCACCGCCGAGGTGCTGACCATGACCTTCACGCCGACCGTCCCGCTCACGGGGGCGTCGAACAGCTGGACGCTCGACATCGCCGACAGCGCCTCGGGCGGCGCCACGATCGCAAGCTATACCGTCACCTTCGATGCCACCCAGACGAACGGCGGCACGCTTGCCTCGGTCACGCCGATCGGCGGCGCGCCCGCCTATGATCCGGCCACGGGCGAGGTCGATCTCGCGGTCGGGGGCGGCACCGTCTCGCTCGCGCTCGGCACGATCGGAAGCTCGTCGGGTCTCGTGCAGCTCTCGGACAGTTTCGTGCCGATCTCGGTCAGGCGCGACGGCTCGCCCATCGGCAACATGGTCGGGATCGAGGTCGACAACGCGGGCATGGTCTATTCGGTCTCGAGCGAGGGGTTCGCGCGCCTCATCTATCAGATCCCGCTCATCGACGTGCCGAACGCCAACGCGCTCGTGGCCAACAACGACCAGACCTATCAGTTCTCCTTCGCGGCCGGGAACTTTCAGCTCTGGGATGCCGGCACCGGCCCGACCGGGTCCATCGCGGGCTTTGCCCGGGAACTCTCGACCGCGGAACTCGGGCTCGAACTGACCGACCTGATCCGCACGCAGCGCGCCTATTCCTCGGGCGTGAAGGTCGTGCAGACGGCCGACGAACTCTTGCAGGAGACCAACAACCTCAAGCGCTGAGGCGCACCTAAGGATAAGCTGAATGAGTCTCAACAGCGCGCTCTACCGCGCCGCCACGGGCCTCGGGATCGCCTCGCGCACCGCGGAGGTGATCGCGGGCAATGTCGCCAATGCCCGGGCCGAGGGCTATGGCCGGCGCGAGCTTGCCCAGAACGGCCTGCCCGGCTCGGGCGGCTATGGTGTGCGCCGGCAGGTCGATCAGGGCCTTCTGTCCGAGCGCCGGCTGAGCGATGCGGCGGCGGCAGCCGCCGAGACGCGCGCGGCCTTCGATCTGCGCCTCGAACAGGCGCTCGGGCTGCCTGACGATCCGGGCAGCATCTCGGGGCGCATCATCGCCTTCGAGACCGCGCTGACCGAAGCCGCCGCGACCCCCGACAGCACCGCGGCCCTCGGCGCGGTCGCGGCGCGCGCGCGCGATCTGGCCGAGGGGCTGCGCGCGGCCACCGACGCGGTGCAGGACGGCCGACTTGCGGCCGAGAACGCGATCGCGCGCGATGTCTCGCGCCTCAACGACACCCTCTCGCGGATCGAGCGCAGCAACGCCCAGATCCGCGCGGCGCTTGCGCAGGGGCGCGACACGGCTGTGCTCGAGGATCAGCGCCAGACGATGATCGACCAAATCTCCGAGATCGTCCCCTTGCGCGAGATCGCGCGCGAGCGGGGCGAGGTCGCGCTTTATACGATGGGCGGGGCGGTCCTGCTCGACGGGCGCGCCTCGGTCGTGGGGTTCCAGCCTGCCGCCGACATCGACGCCTCGGTGACGCGCGCGGGCGGGCAACTCAACGGCCTCACGATCAACGGCAACCCGGTCTCGACCGAGGCGCCGCAGGGGCTGATGCGCGGCGGGCGGATCGAGGCCGCCTTTGCCGTGCGCGACGCGGCGGGCGTCGCGGCGCAGGACCGGCTCGATGCGCTGGCGCGCGGCCTTGTCGAACGCTTCGCCGACCCCGCGGTCGATCCCACGCTCGCGCCCGGCGATGACGGCGCCTTTGTCGACCCGACCGCGAGCCCCTTCGACCCGGCGGCGACGCAAGGGATCGCGGGGCGGATCGCGGTTGCGGCTGCCCTCGATCCGCAGGCGGGAGGAGAGGCCTGGCGCTGGCGGGCGGGGATCGGGGCGCAATCGCCAGGTGAGCCCGCGGCGCCGCAGATCCTGCTCGCGATGCGCGAGGCGCTGATCGAGCGGCGGGCAGAGCCGGATGCGGCGCCCGGCGCGATGCAGCTTTCGGTCGCGGGGCATGCGGCCGAGCTGCTCTCGGTCGCCGGCATGGCGCGGCTCGATGCCGAGGCGCGCGCCGATTTCACCCGCGCCCAGCAGCTACACCTGCGCCAGCTCGAACGCGAGGGCGGCATCGACACCGATCGCGAATTGCAGGCGCTTCTGCTCGTCGAGCCGCATTACGGCGCGAATGCGCGCGTCGTGCAGGCGGTCGACGGGATGCTTCAACGGCTGATGGAGATCTGAGGATGGATGCACTGGGCCTTGGCGATCTGGCCTCGAGCGGGCTGCGCGCGCGCCAGACCGCGGCGCTCAAGCGCCAGCTTGCGCGCTTTGCCGATGAGGTGACGACGGGCACCGTCGCCGATCCGGTGCGCCATCGGGGCGGCAACATGTGGCCGCTCGCCGAGATCGAGGGCGCGCTGACGCGGATCGGCGCCTGGACGCGCAACGGCGACATCCAGGCCAACCGGCTGGCCGCGATCGAGACCGCGCTCGACACGATCACGACGATTTCCGAACGCAGCGGTGCGTCGATGATCGGGGCGGGCGAGCTTGGCAGCGACGCGCAGGTCACGGTGGTCGCGACCGAGACGCGCGGGGTGTTCGACACGGCGATCGGGACGCTCAACCTGCGGCTGGGCGACCGGACGCTGCTCGCGGGCTGGGCGAGCGACGGGCCCGCGCTGGCCGATCCCGACACGATCCTCGGCGCGCTCGAAGATGCGATCACGGCCGCGGGCGCGGTCGGGCTTGGCGACATTGTCGAAGCGGTCGATGCGTGGTTCGCGGACCCGGCGGGCTTTGGCACCTACGGCTATCTCGGCGGGCAGCCGAGCGCGGGCGGCGTGCCGGTGGCCGAGGGCGAGGTGATGGCGATGCCGCTGACGGCCGCCGACCCCGCGCTGGTCGAGACGCTGCGCGCGCTCGCGCTCGGGGCGCTGGTCGACCGCGGCGTGGGGGCGGGCAATCCCATCCTGCGGGCGGGCCTCGTGGCCGAGGGGGGCAGGGCGCTGATCGAGGGCGCGCGGGGCCGGGTCGCGGTTGCGGCCGAGATCGGGGCTGCGCGCATGCGGCTCGATTTCATCATGCAGCGCAACGCGGCCGAGGGCGATGCGCTCGGGGCCGCGCGCGCCGCGATGCTCGAGGCCGACCCCCTCGTTGCCGCCTCGGCGCTGACCGAGACCGAGACGCAGCTTCAGGCGCTCTATGCCATCACCGCGCGGCTCTCGCGCCTCAGCCTT
>JAUREX010000331.1 GCA_030834485.1 Gemmobacter sp. | reverse complement strand
CAAAGTCGTCTCCCGTTGCAGGAACTGATTGCCGACCTTGAGCGCGTCCGTGCCGCTGTCAGTGTGCCGGTTTCAACCGCCGAGCCCTGGCATGTCTGGCTGGAGCACCCGGAACTGGCCGAGCATGTCGATTTCACGCTCGAGGCCCATCACGCCACCGACGGCGGCGCGCTGCGCCCCGACGCCATCGTGCGCATCCCGGGCGGCAAGCGCATCGTCATCGACGCCAAGACCCCGCTCGAGGCCTATCTCGACGCGCTCGAGGCCGAGGACCTCGAGCGCGCCATGGTCGCGTTCGCCGCGTTCGACGACCGCTGGCGCCCGCTCGCGCGGCGCGCGTCGGCCGGCGCGCCGGTGCGCGCGGCCGCGCGCGATCGAGCCGCCCGCCCATGCAGGGTGCGCGCGCGTCGCGTCGCGTCGCGCGCGCGCGCGCGGTCCGTCGTCGCGAGAAGCGACACCAGCAGTTCACCGACCATCACCGTGCTTGCGTTCTGGATATGAAGGTCA
>JAUREX010000330.1 GCA_030834485.1 Gemmobacter sp. | reverse complement strand
CGCCTCGGCCGAGGCGATCCGCAGGCCCTGCACCATGTTGAGGATGGTGTCGGCGCGCACCCGTCCGGTCACCTCGGTGATCGTGATGCGGATGCCGGGACCGGTCACCGGCACCAGGCCCGCGAGGACGCTGAGGGTGTCGGCCTCGTTGGTCGCCTGCTGCAGGGCGACCCGCTCGGCGTTGGTGGAGACGGCGACGAAGTGGCGGGCGACGGCGGCCTCGTCGCCGAGGGCGTCGAGCGCCCACTGCCGCGCCGTCGTCGCGTTCGTCATCGTCTCGAGCGTCCCGAACGTCTTCGAGGAGACGATGAACAGCGTCTGCTCCGGGTCGAGGTCGGAGACGGCCTCCGCGAAGTCCGTCGCGTCGACGTTGGAGACGAAGCGAAAGGCGATGTCGCGCGTCGCGTAGTGGCGCAGCGCCTCGTAGGCCATCACGGGCCCAAGGTCGGAGCCGCCGATCCCGATGTTGACGACGGCGCGGATCGGCTTGCCCGTGTGGCCCGTCCA
>JAUREX010000329.1 GCA_030834485.1 Gemmobacter sp. | reverse complement strand
CGACCGACGGAGCGAACGCGCGAACGAGGTCGACGCCGTTCGTCTCCCCTTAGCGTGAAACTTATTAGCGGGTTGTACTGTGACCACACAGCGAGTAGCACAGAACCCACCGCGCCGCGCTCGGTATTTTCGCATCCTCGCCTCGATCGACGCGTCGCGTTCGCGTTCGCGCGCCGAGGCTTTTCCTCCTCGCGCGTTCGCGTCCCGGCCGTCGTCGCCGCCCTCCGCGCTTCCCTCGCCTCCTCGCGCTCACTTCCCCCCCCCGTGTTTCCGCGCCTTCAGCGTCAACTTCGCGCGCAAGTGCTTCAATTCCTTCGCGCGCGCGCCGTCGAGCGCGCCCTTCGCCTCCGCCGCGCGCAGCGCGTCCACCTTTTCTCGCAGCTCGACAAACTTTTCGTAGTCCGCGCCTCGATCTCGCGCGATCGGCGCGCGTCGCGCCGCGCGGCTGACGCCGCGATGCGCGCGCAGTCCCGAGACGCCGTACCGCCCGCGCTTGCCGCCCTTGGC
>JAUREX010000328.1 GCA_030834485.1 Gemmobacter sp. | reverse complement strand
GTGTTAGAGCCGCTGGTCGTAACCGTTGGCGAACCTGTGGTTGTGCCAGTATAGTCGGCTGTTGGGATTGAAAGGATAACAACACCCGAGCCACCTGCGCCGCCTGTGCGGACTGTGCCTCCGCCTCCAGTACCAGCGCCGCCGCCGCCGCCGCCTGTGTTCGCAGTTCCTGCACTACCATTAGCCGCTGCGCCACCATTACCGCCGCCGCCAGCGCCGCCTGTTCCAAAACTTGTTTGATTGTAAGTTGAGCCTCCACCGCCACCGCCGTATGTTACTGATGAACCACTAATGGAAGTTGCTACACCTGCACCGCCGTTGCCGCCTGTAGTTGATGAGCCATTGGCTCCAACGGCACCTGCGCCACCACCGCCACCTCCGGCTAAGTTAGGGCTTGGAGTGGGCACACTTCCACCAGCAAATCCTTGACCTGGTGTGCCTAAACCATATGATTGATCAACGGGTGATTGACCGAATGCCCCACCACCAGAACCACCCGAAGCAGCAGT
>JAUREX010000327.1 GCA_030834485.1 Gemmobacter sp. | reverse complement strand
CGCCGCCGCCGCCTCCTCCTCCTCCTCCGCGCGCGCGCGGTCGCGCGCGTCGCGGTGCGCCAGAACGCGCGTCGCCGAGGCGCCGAGGAGCGCGACGCCCAGCAACGCCTTGGTGGCGACCATCGAGGCGGCGAGGGCGACGCCGGCGAGCAGCACGCCGCGCTCGGGCGCGTCGAGCGCGAGCGCCCACGACGGCGACGGCGAAGACGGCGACGCGCGCGAGAGTCAAGACGATGGCGACGTCGCGCTCGACACGGTCGCGCGCGTCGAGGGTGAGGGCGCGGGTGAGCCTTTCAGCGCGTTGCGCGCGGCGTACGCGCTCGCCGCCGGGCTGCTTCTCTGCCTCGCCGCGGGCGCCGTGAAGGTGCTGCTCCGCAAGGTCGCGCCGCGTAGCTCCCCGAAGGTTGGGGCGCCGCCGGTCGGGGCGGGGGCGGAAGCAGGGGCGGCGTACGGGGATGCGCCTACGGAGCAGCGCTCAGGGCAGGAGCTGTGGGACACCGTGCAGCGCG
>JAUREX010000326.1 GCA_030834485.1 Gemmobacter sp. | reverse complement strand
GGCGGTTTTGGGTTCAGGTTCGGGTTCGGGTTCCGTCGGCGTCGCCTTCGCGGCGGCGGCGGCGGCGGCGGCGGCGGCGCGCGTCGGCGTCTCGGCGCGAGGCCAACGCCGCGCGCTCGCCGACGCGCGCGAGGCGCGCGAGCTCGCGCGCGTGCGCCTCGGCGGGCAGCGTGCTGAGCGTGACCCCGTCCGCGGTCGCGCGCGGCGGGAAGCGCATGCGCGCGAGCGCGAGCGACGCGCGAGACGCGGCGAACCGTGAGCGAGGCGCGCGGGCCGGTCCCGCGACGCCGGAACGCGAGCCGGATAAACGAAAACGCGCGACCGCCCGGCGCGCGCGCGAAGCCGATGATGAGGCTTTGCGCGATGCGCTGTGCCACAGCCTGACGCGTGAAGACGATGACGCGATCCGCGCCGCGCTGAACGGCGCTTCTCCGGTGCAGGCGCAGCGGCTGACGCAGGCGCTCGACGCTGCCGTCAGCAGTGCCCGCGGCAAAGCTCTGGGCCTGCGTT
>JAUREX010000325.1 GCA_030834485.1 Gemmobacter sp. | reverse complement strand
GCCCGTCTCGCCGCGTTGGTCGTCGCCACGCTCGAACTCTCCAACAACGTGCTCTCCTCCACCGCCGCGCTCGGTAACCCACACACCGTCTCCCCACGTCGGATATCGTGATACACCGTCACAACCACACACGGATCCTTATTGTACGTCCCCAGCGCCACCAACGCCACCCGTCGACCGTGATGGTCGTCTGAAATTTTCCGAGTACCCATGCTGCGTAAATCGTCTGAAATCCTTTGTCGATTCGCTTCGCTCAGCAACGTCGACGTCTTCACCGTCGTCGCCGCCGCCGCCGCCGCCGCCGCCGCCGCCGCCGTCGACGACGTCGACGACGACGACACATACGCACTTCGTACACGCATCCCAGTCTTTATCGCCGCCGCCGACGACGCCGACGCCGACGATGACGATGCTGTTGGTGATGCGTCCAGGGTGGCTGCCAACGCCGCACGCATCCACAGCGAGGTCGCGCGTCCGCGACGCACGAGCGACGACATATCGACGCGACGA
>JAUREX010000034.1 GCA_030834485.1 Gemmobacter sp. | reverse complement strand
GGGGATCGGCGCTCTTGCCGGCGCCGCTTGCGGGCATCTCGATCGCGGACAAGGCCGAGGTGAGCCGCCTTCTGCTGGCCTCGGGGGCCGATATCCGCGCGATGAACCTCGTGCGCCAGCAACTCTCGACGCTCAAGGGCGGGGGGCTTGCGCGGCTGGCGGCGCCGGCGCGGGTGCGCGCGCTCGTGCTGTCGGATGTGGTGGGGGATGATCTGTCGGTGATCGCCTCGGGGCCGACGGCGCCGCCCATCGGGACGCGGGCCGAGGCGCGCGCGCTGATTGCGCGGCTGGGCCTCGGGGCGCGCATCCCCGCCTCGGTCCGCGCCGCCCTCGATGCGCCCGACACGCCCCCGGCCCCGCCCGGCGATGTCGAGACGCGGCTGGTGGGGTCCAACACGCTCTCGCTTCGCGCGATGGCGGGCGCGGTGCCGGCGGGGGCCGGGCCGCTCTGCCTCTCGCCGCGGCCGCTCGAGGGCGACGTGGCCGAGGCGGCGGCCCTCATCCTGCGCGCAGGTGCGGGGCAGGGGGCGGGGGTCTGGCTCTGGGGGGGCGAGACGACCGTGCGGATCGAGGGGCCGGCCGGGCAGGGCGGGCGCAACCAGGAGCTTGCGCTGCGCGTCGCCCTCGGGGCACAGGCGGCGGGGTGGACGGGGCGCTGGGCCTTCCTCTCGGGCGGGAGCGACGGGCGCGACGGCCCGACCGAGGCGGCGGGTGGCATCGTCGGGCCCGACACGATCGCGCGCATCCGGGCGGCGGGGCTAAAGCCCGAGGCCCATCTCGCGCGGCATGATTCGCTCCCGGCGCTGCGGGCGGGGGGCGCGCTCCTCGTGACCGGCGAGACGGGCACGAATGTCGCCGATTTCCAGATCCTCGTGCGCGGGGCGGGCTGATGCTGTCCTATCAGCACGGCTATCACGCCGGGAACATGGCCGATGTCCACAAGCACGCGGTCCTTGCGGCCGTCCTCGGCCGGATGGTGCAGAAGGACAAGCCGATCAGCTACCTCGAGACGCATGCGGGCAGCGGCCTTTACGATCTGGGCGCGCCCGAGGCGCTCAGGACCGGCGAGGCCCAGGCCGGGATCGACCGCCTCGCGCCCGCCCTGCCGGCCGCCCATCCGCTGGCGCAGGTGCTGGCGATGGTGCGCGGCGCGCATGGCGCGCGCGCCTATCCCGGCTCGCCCGTGATCGCGGCCCATCTCTTGCGCCCGGGCGACCGGATGCATCTCGCCGAACTCCACCCGCAGGAACATGCCGCACTCTGCGCCGCGATGGCCCCCTTCGGCGCGGATGTGCGGCGCGAGGACGGGTTCGCGATGGCGCGCGCGCTCTGCCCGCCGATGCCGCGCCGCGGCCTGATGCTGATCGATCCGCCCTATGAGGTGAAGGAGGATTACGCCCGCATGCCGCCCTTCATGGCCGCGATCCACCGCAAGTGGAACGTGGGCATCCTGATCCTGTGGTATCCGATCCTTGCTTCGGGGGCGCATCTGCCGATGCGCGCGGCACTCGAGGCCGCGGGGATGGCCGGGGCGGTCGGGCATGAGTTGCGCTTTGGCCCGGCGCGCCCCGGGCACCGCATGACGGGGTCGGGGCTTTTCGTCGTCAACGCCCCGCACGGGCTTGACGGCGCGCTTGCAGAGGTCGAGACCCTCTTCGGACCGCCGCTTGCAGAGGAGAGAGCGCCATGACCAAGGCCTATTGGGTCGCGCAGATGGATGTGACCGACCCCGACGCCTATGACCGCTATCGCGCCGCGAACGGCGCGGCGTTCGCGAAATACGGCGCCCGCTTCGTCATCCGTGGCGGCGCGCAGGAGGTGAAGGAGGGCCACTCGCGCGCCCGCACCGTGGTGATCGAGTTCCCGAGCCTCGAGGCCGCGCGCGCCTGCTACGAGAGCCCCGAATACCAGGCCGCCAAGGCGCTGCGGGCGGGGGCGTCCGAGGGGCACCTCATCATCGTGCCGGGGTGGGAGGGCTGATGCTCGGCGGTCTGATCGAGCGTCTCCTTGCGCCCGCGCCCGCCCGCCTCGGGCCGCCCGATGCGGCGCAGGCGCTTGCGGTCCTGCTCGTGCGGCTCGCGCGCGCCGACGGCGCCTATGAGGCGGCCGAGGTCGCGCGCATCGACCGCGTGCTGGGGCTGCGGCTCGGCCTCGGCGCACCCGCCGCCGCCGCCCTGCGCGCCGAGGCCGAAGCGGCCGAGGCCACCGCGCCCGACACCGTGCGCTTTACCCGCGCGCTGAAGGAGGCCGTGCCCTATGAGGAGCGCGCCGCGCTGATCGAGGCGCTCTGGTCCGTCGCGCTCGCCGATGGCGAGCGCGCGGCCGACGAGGACCGCTTGATGCGGATGATCGCGCCGCTGCTGGGCGTGGCCGATCGCGACAGCGCGCTTGCGCGCCAGCGCGCGGCCGCGGCGATCGCCAAGGGCGCGTAGGTCGGGGCGCGGACGATCGGGGTGCAGCGGGGGGCGCGTGATGCCCGCAACCGGCCGGGGGTTGCCAACACCCCCACGGGCAAGGCAGCATCCCGCGATCCGCAACAGCCCCGAGTAGATCGAATTGCCCCTTCCCCGTCGCCGTCCCCCCGCGCCTGCCCCGCAGCCCTCCGCGCCCGGGTTGCGCCGATGAAGGACCTCCAGCACTGGCTGCGCAAGCACCCCGAGGTCCGCACGATCCGGGTCGCGGCGGCCGACCTCAACGGGCAGGCGCGCGGCAAACGCGTCCCCTCTCGCTTTGCCGATGCCGTCGTCGAAAACGGCACCCGCTTTCCAGTCTCGTCGCTCAACCTCGACATCTGGGGCGAGGATGTCGACGACAGCCCGCTCGTCTTCGACATGGGCGATGCCGATGGCGTCCTCTTTCCGACCGAGCGCGGCTTCATGCCGATGCCCTGGCTCGAGGCGCCGACGGCGCTTTTGCCGATCTGGATGTTCCACGAGGACGGCCGTCCGTTCGAGGGCGATCCGCGCCACGCGCTGCGCGCGGTGGTCGACCGCTATCGGGCGCGGGGGCTGAACCCGGTCGTGGCGATGGAGCTCGAATTCTTCCTCATCGACGACTCTGGCAAGAAGCTGCAGGTGCCGCCGAGCCCGCGTTCGGGCAAGCGCCGCAAGGCGGCCGAGGCGCTGTCGATCCGGGCCCTCGATGCCTTCGACCGCTTCTTCACCGACCTCTATGATGCGGCCGAGGCGATGGACATCCCCGCCGATACGGCGATCTCCGAGACCGGTCTCGGCCAGTTCGAGATCAACCTCATGCATCAGGACGACGCGCTGCGCGCGGCCGATGATGCGTGGTTCTTCAAGATGCTGGTCAAGGGGCTCGCGCGCAGGCACGGCTTTGCCGCGAGCTTCATGGCCAAGCCCTATCCCGAATATTCCGGCAACGGGCTGCACACGCATTTCTCGCTGCTCGACGGATCGGGGCGCAACGTCTTCGACAATGGCGGGCCCGAGGGCAGCGCGCTCTTGCGCCACGCGGTTGCGGGCTGCCTTGCGGCGGCGCAGGATTCGACCCTGATCTTCGCCCCGCACGCCAACAGCTATGACCGGCTGGTGCCCGGCGCCCATGCGCCCGTCGCGGTCTGCTGGGGCTACGAGAACCGCACGGTCGCGCTGCGCGTGCCCTCTGGAGCGACCTCGGCGCGGCGGATCGAGCACCGGATCGCGGGCGGCGACGTCAACCCCTATCTGCTGCTGGCCGCGATCCTCGGCGCCGCGCTCGAGGGGATCGAGGGCCGCGCCGTCCCGCCCCCGCCCATCTCGGGCAACGCCTATGCGCGGACCGATCTGCCGCAGGTGCCGACCCGCTGGGAAGCCGCGATCGACGCCTTCGAGGCGAGCAGCCTCTTGCCGCGGTTCCTGCCGGCGGAGCTGATCCGCAACTATGTGCTGACCAAGCGGCATGAGCGCCACTACACCGCCGAGTTGAGCCCCGAGGAGCAGGTGGAACTTTACCTCGACACCGTCTGAGGGGGGCAGGGGGCATTTTCCTGTCACGGGCACCCTTTTCTCGGCCCGGGCGTAGGGTATATTCACACGACGGTCGCCGGTGCGCGCGGCAGGGGGTCGGACGGAGCATGGCGCAGGGCCTGAGAACACATGTCGTGACCGGCGCGGCCGAGCGGCGCGACGGCGACGACGGGGGGGCGGGCGATTCCGGCGTGGCGCTTCAGACGCGCACCCGCACGCAGCGCCCGCCGATGTACAAGGTCCTGCTGCTCAACGACGACTACACGCCGATGGAGTTCGTCGTCCATGTGCTCGAACGCTTCTTCGGCATGAACCACGCGCAGGCGTTCGAGTTGATGCTGACGGTCCACAAGAAGGGCCTCGCGGTCGTGGGGGTGTTTTCCTACGAGGTCGCCGAGACCAAGGTCGCGCAGGTGATGGACCTCGCGCGGCGTCACCAGCATCCGCTGCAATGCACGATGGAAAAGGAATGACGCGCTGAACTTCGGCGCGTATTCAGCGGGCGCACTCGGGCCCCTGAAATGCGAAATCCGGCGTCGGGGTTGCCGACGCCGGATCTCTGACCGGATTTCGCTTGCGCGAAATCACATTTTGCCGGTCGGGGCCTCGGAAACCACCGGAGCCGGGGCCGGCGCCGGAGCGCAAGCGCCGAGCAGGGCGGCGGAAGCGAGAAGAACCGAAAGCGCGATGGACTTGGTCATGGGAGCTATCCTTTGATCTAAGGTTCCAAACCCCTACCAAATCGCCCTGCGGTGTCAAGCGCGGGCGCAGGGCCGGAATGTGATCATGGGCTGTGCGCGTGGCCGATCTGATACACATCCGCCGCGCGGGCGCACGAACTTGACTGAAACACTCGGATAACCTAATCGGCTGGGAGGGGTGCGGCACGCGCCCTGCAATCCGCCGCCGCCGTCGCGGCAGAGGGCCGCATGACCGATCTGCCGAGGATCCTCAACTTCCGCATGCCGGCCGAGGCGACGCCCGCGGGCTTCCGCCAGCAGCCGGCGCGGGTGCTCCTTGAGGTCGACCGGCTGACGCGGCGCTTCGAGGGGGCGGCCGAGGCAGCCGTCTCACGCGTGGGTTTCAGCGTCGGCGAAGGCGAGTTCGTCGCACTCCTCGGCCCCTCGGGCTGCGGCAAGACGACGACGCTGCGCATGATCGCGGGCTTCGAGCCCCCCGACGCGGGGAGCGTGCGCCTGCGCGGGGCCGATATCACCGCCCTGCCGCCCGAGCGGCGCGGGATCGGTTTCGTCTTTCAGGACAATGCGCTCTTCCCCAACCTTACGGTCGCGGGAAACGTCGGCTTCGGGGTCCGCCGGCTCGGGCGCGCGGCGGCGGATCGGCGCGTGGCCGAGATGCTCGACCTCGTGGGGCTGTCGGGCCTCGGGGGGCGGATGCCGCATGAGCTTTCGGGCGGCCAGCAGCAGCGCGTCGCACTCGCGCGCACGCTCGCGCCCGCGCCGCCGCTCGTGCTGCTTGATGAGCCGTTCTCGAACCTCGATGCAGCACTCAGGGCCGAGACGCGGCAGGATGTGCGCAAGCTCCTCAAGGCCGCCGGATCGGCTGCGATCCTCGTCACCCACGATCAGGAAGAGGCGCTCGGCACCGCCGACCGGGTCGGCGTCATGCATGAGGGGCGGCTTGAACAGATCGGCGCGCCGGATGAGCTTTATCACAATCCCGTCAGCGCCTTCGTCGCGAGTTTCATCGGCCGTTCGAACATCCTCGCGGGCACCGCGAACGGCATGGACGCCGAGACCCCCTTTGGCCGGCTGCCGCTCTCGCGCGCGGCGAATGGGGCGGTGCGGCTCGCGGTCAGGCCCGAGCAGATCCTGCTCGACCCCGACCCGACCGCCGAGGCGGTGGTGATCGGGCGCGAGTTCCGCGGCCACGACCAGCTCTTCTGGGTGCAGGAGGGGGGGCGCTGCCTGCTCGTGATCTCGGGGCCGGGGCCGCAGGTGTCGGTCGGGGCGCGGGTGCGGTTGCGCATCTGCGATTGCGTGGTCCCGCTCAGCTGAAGGCACGCCGGACGGGACTTTCTTTTTGACACGCGGCACACTAGCTTGCTCGCCGGACCAGATCCAACCTCAGGGAGCACGAACATGCGCAAACTGCTATTGGCCTCGACCGCCGCCGCTCTGGTGGCCGGCGCGGCTTCGGCCGAAGACATCAAGATCGGCATCATGCTGGGCTTCACCGGCCCGCTCGAGTCGCTCGCCCCCGACATGGCGGCGGGTGCCGAGCTTGCTATCAACGAAATCGCCGCGGCGGGCACGCTGCTCGGCGGCGGGCACACGATCACCGCGATCCGCGGCGATTCGACCTGCATCGACGCCGCCGCCGCCGTGGCCGCGGCCGAGCGTCTGGTGACCTCGGACAAGGTCAACGGGATCATGGGCGCGGATTGCTCGGGCGTGACGGGCGCCATCCTGCAAAACGTCGCGCGCCCGAACGGCGTCGTGATGATCTCGCCCTCGGCGACCTCGCCGGGCCTCTCGACGGCCGAGGATGATGGGCTCTTCTTCCGCACCGCGCCGTCGGATGCGCGCCAGGGCCAGGTGATGTCCGACATCCTCAAGGATCGCGGGATCTCTTCGGTCGCGGTGTCCTACACCAACAACGACTACGGCAAGGGTCTGGCCGACAGCTTCCAGGCGGCCTTCACCGCCGCGGGTGGCACGGTGACGCTGAGCGCCCCGCATGAGGACGGCAAGGCCGATTACTCGGCCGAGATGGGCGCGCTGGCCTCGGCCGGGGGCGAGCTTCTGGTCGTCGCGGGCTACATCGACCAGGGCGGCGCGGGCATCACCAATGCCGCGCTCGATTCGGGCGCCTTCGACACCTTCATGTTCCCCGACGGCATGTTCAGCCAGGCGCTCGAGGACAACTTCGCCGCCAAGACCGAGGGCTCGTTCGGCCAGCATCCGGGCACCGACAGCGACGGCCTCGCCAAGTTCCACGAGGCGGGCGCTGCGGCGGGCTTCAACCCCAAGAACGCGTTCTCGCCCGAATCCTACGACGCGGCGGCGCTGATCCTTCTTGCGATGCAGGCGGCGGGGTCGACCGATCCGAAGGTCTACAAGGACAAGGTGCTCGACGTCGCGAACGCGCCCGGCGAGCCGATCCAGCCCGGCGAGCTTGCGAAAGCCATCGAGATCCTCGCGGCCGGTGGCGACATCGACTATGTCGGCGCCTCGGCGGTCGAGCTGATCGGACCGGGTGAATCGGCCGGCAGCTATCGCGAGTTCGAGATGAAGGGCGGCAAGATCGAGACGGTCCGCTTCCGCTGATCGGTCACTGACCATCGCAGGCCCGGGGGCGCGTCCCCCGGGCCGTTGCGCAAGAACGGGGCGCGCGCGGCGTCAGATCGCATCGCCTTGAGGGAGACCGCCGCCCCCATGATCCGGGTCGAGAACCTGCACAAGCATTTCGGCGGCTTCCACGCCGTGGACGGCGCGACGCTCGAGATCGCCAAGGGCTCGATCACGGGGCTGATCGGCCCCAATGGCGCGGGCAAGACCACGCTGTTCAATGTCATCGCCGGCCGGCTGCCGCCCACCTCGGGCCGCGTGCTGATGGAGGGCGAGGACATCACCGGCCTGCCGCCGCACGACCTCTTTCACAAGGGGGTGCTGCGGACCTTTCAGATCGCGCATGAATTCGGCTCGATGACCTGCCGCGAGAACCTGATGATGGTCCCCGCCGGCCAGTCGGGCGAGCGGCTCTGGAACGCCTGGTTCAACCGCGCCCGCGTCGCCGAGGAAGAGGCGCGGCTGCGCGCCAAGGCCGATGAGGTGCTCGAGTTCCTGACGATCTCGCATCTGGCCGACGAGCGGGCCGCGAACATCTCGGGCGGGCAGAAGAAACTGCTCGAACTTGGCCGCACGATGATGGTCGATGCGCGCATCGTCTTTCTCGACGAGGTCGGGGCGGGCGTGAACCGCACGCTCCTCAACACCATCGCCGACGCGATCGTGCGCCTCAACCGCGAGCGCGGCTATACCTTCTGCGTGATCGAGCACGACATGGACTTCATCGGGCGGCTCTGCGACCCGGTCATCGTCATGGCCGAGGGCAAGGTGCTCGCGCAGGGGCCAGCGGACGCGATCATGCAGAACGAGGCCGTGATCGAGGCCTATCTCGGCCGCGGGCTGAAGAACAAGGCGGCCGCGCATGGCTGACCCCTTCCTGATCGGCGAGGCGATGACGGGCGGCTATGGCGCGGCCGACATCCTTCAGGGCTGCACGATCGCGGTCGAGAAGGGTCAGATCGCGGTCATCGTCGGGCCGAACGGGGCGGGCAAGTCGACCGCGATGAAGGCGGTCTTCGGGATGCTGCGGCTGCGCAAGGGGCAGGTGCGGCTTGGCGGCGAGGACATCACCGCGCTGTCGCCGCAGGCCCGCGTCGCCAAGGGCATGGCCTTCGTGCCGCAGACGCAGAACATCTTCACCTCGATGACGGTCGAGGAGAACCTCGAGATGGGCGCCTTCCTGCGCCGCGACGACATCCGCGCGACGATGGAGCAGGTCTATGCCCTGTTCCCGATCCTGCGCGACAAGCGCCGCCAGCCGGCGGGCGAGCTGTCGGGCGGCCAGCGCCAGCAGGTCGCGGTCGGGCGCGCGCTGATGACGCAGCCGCGCGTCCTCATGCTCGACGAGCCGACGGCGGGCGTCTCGCCCATCGTGATGGACGAGCTTTTCGACCGCATCATCGACATCGCCCGCACCGGCATCTCGATCCTGATGGTCGAGCAGAACGCCCGCCAGGCGCTCGCCATCGCCGACATGGGCTATGTGCTCGTGCAGGGCGCCAACCGTTTCACCGACACCGGGGCCGCGCTGATGGCCGACCCCGAGGTGCGGCGCAGTTTCCTCGGGGGCTGAGATGGACATCATCAACGCCCTTGTCGTCTTCGCCAATTTCGTCTTCGTGCCCGGGCTCGCCTATGGCGCGCAGCTTGCGCTCGGCGCGCTCGGGGTGACCCTCGTCTACGGGATCCTGCGGTTCTCGAATTTCGCCCATGGCGACACGATGGCCTTCGGCACCATGGCCGCGATCCTCGTGACCAGGGGCCTGCAAGCGATGGGCATCAGCTTCGGGCCGCTGCCGACCGCGCTCATCGCGCTGCCCTTCGCGATCGCGGCGACGGCCGCACTGGTGCTTGCGACCGACCGGGGGATCTATCGCTTCTATCGCAAGGTGCGCGCGGCGCCGGTCATCCTCGTGATCGTCTCGATGGGGGTGATGTTCGTGATGAACGCGCTCACGCGCTTCATCATCGGGGTCGACGAGATCAACTTTGCCGACGGCGGGCGCTTCATCATCGCCGCGCGCGAGTTCAAGGAGCTGACGGGGCTGGCCGAGGGGCTGGCGATCCGCACGACGCAGGTCATCACCGTGGTGACGGCGGCGGTCGCGGTCGGGCTTTTGTTCTGGTTTCTGGGCAACACGCGCACCGGCAAGTCGATGCGCGCCTATTCCGACAACGAGGATCTGGCACTCCTCTCGGGGATCAACCCCGAGCGGGTGGTGGCGGTGACATGGATCATAGTCGCCGCCCTCGCGACCACGGCGGGCGTGCTCTATGGTCTCGACAAATCCTTCAAGGCCTTCACCTATTTCCAGCTTCTCTTGCCCATATTCGCGGCCGCGATTGTGGGCGGGCTCGGCAGCCCGCTCGGCGCCATCGCCGGGGGCTTCCTGATCGCCTTTTCCGAGGTGACGGTGACCTATGCCTGGAAGCGGGTGCTTGGATACCTCCTGCCTGCCGACCTCGCACCCGAGGGCCTCGTGCAGCTGATGTCGACCGATTACAAGTTCGCGGTCAGCTTCGCGATCCTCGTGATCGTCCTGCTCTTTCGCCCGACGGGCCTCTTTCGGGGGAAATCGGTATGAGGGCGCCGCTTCTCTTTGCCGCCGTCGCCTGCCTCTTCGTGCTGACGGGCGAGATGCAGAGCTGGAACGTCGCGCTTGCGATCCTCAACATGGCGCTCGTCTCGGCGATCATGGCGATGGGCGTGAACATCCAGTGGGGCTATGCGGGCCTCTTCAACATCGGCGGCATGGGGTTCGTGGCGCTTGGCGGGCTTGCGGCGGTGCTCGTCTCGATGCCGCCCGTCCCCGAGGCCTGGGCCGCGGGCGGCGTCGGGGTGGTGGCGGGGCTCGCGCTCGGGGCGCTGACGGTGATCGGCGCGATCACGCTTGTCCGACGGATGCCCGCGGGGCGGATGCGGACGGTGCTGCTGCTTGCGGTGCTGATCGCGGGGTTCATCCTCTATCGGCGCGTCTTTGATCCGGCGGTTTCGGCGGTCGAGGCGGTGACGCCGGCGGCGACGGGCTATCTCGGCGGGCTCGGCCTGCCGATCCTGCTCGCCTGGCCCGCGGGGGGATTGATCGCGGCCGGGGCGGCGTGGCTCATCGGCAAGACCGCGCTCGGGCTGCGGTCGGACTATCTCGCGATCGCGACGCTCGGGATTTCCGAGATCGTGATCGCCATCCTCAAGAACGAGGATTGGCTCGCGCGCGGGGTCAAGAATGTGATCGGCCTGCCGCGGCCCACGGGCGTGCCCTTCGAGGTCGAGTTGCAGCGCTCGGCCGCCTTCCTCGACTGGGCAGCGGCTTGGGGTTTCGACCCGATGACGGCCTCCTCGATCGTGGTCAAGCTCGCCTATGCGGGGTTCTTCGTCGTGGTGCTGGGCCTCATCGTCTGGCTTGCGGAACGGGCGCTGCGCTCGCCCTGGGGGCGGATGATGCGCGCCATCCGCGACAACGAGGTCGCGGCCGAGGCGATGGGCAAGGATGTGACGGCGCGCCACCTGCAGGTCTTCGTGCTGGGCTCGGCGGTGATCGGGATCGCGGGCGCGATGATGACGACGCTCGACGGACAACTTACGCCCGGCACCTACCAGCCGCTGCGCTTCACCTTCCTCGTCTGGGTGATGGTGATCGTGGGCGGATCGGGCAACAACTGGGGCGCGGTGCTGGGCGGGTTCCTGATCTGGTGGCTCTGGGTGATGGTCGAGCCGATCGGGCTCTGGCTCATGGAGGTGGTGACCTCGGGCATGGCCGACGGCCTGCTGAAGAACCGGCTGATCGAGGCGGCGGCGCATATGCGGCTGTTCGTCATGGGCCTCGTGCTCCTGTTCGTGCTGCGCTTCGCGCCGCGCGGCCTCATCCCCGAACGCTGAGGCATTTTGGGGGCTTTCCTTTGCGAGGCGAGCGCGTAGGGTCGCGCGCGTGATTCAGCCCATGCGGTCCGCGCCATGACATTCGCCGCCCCCCCGCCGCGCCGGCGCAGCCTCGGCGCAGGCCTGCGCGCGAGCTTCCTCACGGGGCTTGTTGTCATCGCGCCGCTGTTCCTGACGGGCTATCTGATCTGGGTGGTGACGGGGTGGATCGACGGCTGGGTGCTGCCGCTCCTGCCCGAGATCTGGCAGCCGCGTGCGTGGTTCGGGATCAACGTCCACGGCGTCGGCGTCGTCTTCTTTCTGGTGTTCACGACCCTCACGGGCTGGATCGCCAAGGGGCTGATCGGGCGCTCGCTCATCCGCTGGGCCGAGCACATCCTTGATCGCACCCCGGTCGTGCGCAGCGTCTACAACGGCCTCAAGCAGATCGCCGAGACGGTCTTTGCCCAGACCGAATCGAAGTTCGACCGCGCCTGCCTTGTCGAATACCCCCGCCCCGGCTTCTGGGCGATCGCCTTCGTCTCGACCCGCGCCAAGGGCGAGATCGCGCAGAAGGTGCCGCGCGACGAGGAGATCCTCTCGGTCTTCCTGCCGACGACGCCCAACCCGACCTCGGGCTTCCTCCTCTATGTGCCGGCGAAGGATGTCATCTTGCTCGACATGTCGGTCGAGGATGCGGCGAAGCTCATCATCTCGGCGGGCCTCGTCTATCCCAACCCGAAGGATCCGACGCGCCCCCCTGCGGTCGTGGCCGCGCCGGAATGATCGCGGCGGCGCTGACGGGGTTCGCGACGGGCGGCTCGCTCATCCTCGCGATCGGGGCGCAGAATGCGTTCGTGCTGCGTCAGGGGCTTGCGCGGGCGCATGTGCTGCCGCTCGTGCTCTTGTGCGCGATCTCGGATGCGGTGCTGATCGCGGCGGGGGTGGCGGGGTTCGGGGTGCTGGTCGCGGCCTTTCCGGCGCTGCCACAGATCATGGCGCTGGGGGGCGCGGGGTTCCTTGCGGTCTATGGGGCGCTGCGCCTTCGGGCGGCGTGGCGCGGCAGTTACGCCCTCGAACTCTCGGGCCGGTCGGCGGGCCTCTGGCGGACGCTGGCGATCGGGGCGGCCTTCACCTGGGGCAATCCGCATGTCTACCTTGACACGCTGGGCCTCATCGGTGCGGTCTCGACCCGCTTCGAGGGGGTTGAGCGCGCGGCCTTCGGGGGCGGGGCGGTGGCCGCGTCCTTCGCCTTCTTCTTCTCGCTCGGCTTCGGGGCGCGGCTGCTTGCGCCCGTCATGACCTCGGCGCGCGCCTGGCGGATCCTCGATGCGGGCGTGGGCGTCCTGATGTGGGCGCTGGCGGCCGGCCTCCTGCGCGGTCTGGCGGCGGGCTAGCGCGACTCGGCCGGGGCGGGGCCCATGCGGCCGCCGATGTCGATGTCGCGGATCGTGATCGCGCCCGACATGATCACCCCCACGAGCACCGCCCAGAGCGGCAGCGCGATCAGCGTCGTGCGCCACGCCTTCTGCCGTACGACAAAGCCCGAGGGCGCACCGGGGGGCGTGCCGGGCACGACCTCGCCCGCATCGCCCTGCGTGCGGTTCCCGATCTGGAGCATCACGAGAAAGACCATGAACCAGATCATGGCGAAAAGGACGAAGGCGCCGGTGATGGTCATCAGAGCTGCTCGAGTTCGACGAGGCAGCCGTTGAAATCCTTGGGGTGGAGAAAGAGCACCGGCTTGCCATGCGCGCCGATCTTGGGCTCTCCGGTCCCCAGCACGCGCGCGCCTGCGGCCTTCAGCCGGTCGCGCGCGGCGATGATGTCCTCGACCTCGTAGCAGATATGGTGGATGCCGCCGGCGGGGTTCTTCTCGAGGAAGCCCGCGATGGGCGATCCGGCGCCGAGCGGGTGGAGAAGCTCGATCTTGGTGTTCGGCAGGTCGATGAAGACGACCGTCACCCCGTGGTCGGGTTCGTCCTGCGGCGGCCGCACATGGGCGCCGAGCGTGTCGCGGTATTGCGCCGCCGCGGCCGCCAGATCGGGCACCGCGATGGCGACATGGTTGAGGCGTCCGATCATCGCGTTCCTCCCTCTGCCGGCGTCATCCAGATATGCCGCGCCGCGCGGCGGCGGCAAGGCTCAGCCCCGCGTCGGGGCGGTTTTCGGGCGGTTCGCGCCGAGGTGCTTGCGCAGCTTCGAGGGCTGGGCGGGCTTGCGGTCGCGAAAGGGGTTGTCGTCGGTGCGGCTGCGCAGCATCAGCCGGATCGGGCTGCCCGGCAGATCGAAGCTCTCGCGCAGGCCGTTGACCAGATAGCGCCGATAGCTCTCGGGCATCTCCTCGGCGTTCGAGCACATCACGACAAAGCCCGGCGGGCGGGTCTTGACCTGCGTCATGTAGCGCAGCTTGATGCGCCGCCCGCCCGGGGCGGGGGGCGGGTGCGCCTCGGTCATGGCGCCGAGCCAGGTGTTGAGGCGCCCGGTCGTCACCCGGCGGTTCCAGACGCCATGCGCGGCCATGATCGCCGCCTGCAGCCGGTCGATGCCCCGGCCGGTCAGCGCCGAGACCGTCACGACCGGCACGCCGCGCAGCTGCGGCAGGAGGCGCTCGGCCATCTCGCGCAGGGAAGCGAGCTTGGCCGATTTGTCGTCCTCGAGGTCCCATTTGTTCGCCGCGATCACGACCGCGCGCCCCTCGCGCTCGGCCAGATCGGCGATGCGCAGGTCCTGCGTCTCGAAGGGCTGCTGGGCGTCAAGGAGGACGACCACCACCTCGGCAAAGCGCACCGCGCGCAGCGCATCCGCGACCGAGAGCTTTTCGAGCTTGTCCTGCACCTTGGCGCGCTTGCGCATGCCGGCGGTGTCGAAGATGCGCACCGGCACCCCGTTCCAGCGCGTCCGGACCGAGATCGCATCGCGCGTGATCCCCGCCTCGGGCCCGGTCAGCAGCCGGTCCTCGCCGAGGATGCGGTTGACGAGGGTAGACTTGCCCGCGTTCGGCCGCCCCACCACCGCGATCTGGAGGGGGCGCGCCTCGGTGATGGGGCGCAGCGGGGGCGCATCCTCGGGCGCGTCTGGGTCGATGTCGAGGTCGGTCTCGGGGGCCTCGGCCTCATCGGCGCGCGCGGCGGCATCGGCCGCATCGACGTGGGGCTGCAGCGCGGTGTAGAGATCGTCCATCCCCTCGCCATGCTCGGCCGAGAGGCGCAGCGGCTCGCCGAGGCCGAGCCGCCAGGCGTCGAGCGCGCCCGCATCGCCCGCCTTCCCCTCGGCCTTGTTGACGCCGAGGATGACGCGCCGCCCCTCGCGCCGCAGGATGGCGGCGAGTTCCTCGTCCATCGCGGTGATGCCCGCCCGCCCGTCCACGAGAAAGAGCGAGACATCCGCCATGCGGATCGCCCGCTCGGTCAGCTTGCGCATGCGACCCTGGAGGCTGTCGTCGGTCGCTTCCTCGAGCCCGGCCGTGTCGATCACGACAAAGCGCAGGTCCGCGAGCCGCGCCTCGCCCTCGCGCAGGTCGCGCGTGACGCCGGGGCGGTCATCGACAAGCGCGAGGCGCTTGCCCACAAGCCGGTTGAAGAGGGTCGACTTGCCCACATTGGGGCGGCCGATGATCGCAAGGGTCAGCATGGAATGGATCCTCGTCGCGGCGGGGCGCGCGACCTAGCGATAGGCCACGAGCGTGCCCGACCGCGTGACGACATAGAGCGTTCCGCCCGCGATGGCAGGGGGCGCGGCCGCCCCGCCCGGCAGATCGATGCGCCCCGTCTCGCGCCCGTCCACCGGATCAAAGAGCCGGATCGCCCCGTCGCCCGAGGCCACGACCAGCCGCCCGCCCGCAAGGATCGGGCCGAAATGGGCATAGAGGCCCTGGCGCTTGACGGGATCGTCGCGCTCGAACCCGGGCAGGGGCACCGACCAGATGATCTCGCCACTCGCGGCATCGATGCGGCTGAGGCTCGCGCGGTCGCCGACGGCAAAGACCGATCCGCCCGCGACCCAGACGGGCGCCATCGCGCCTTCGTCCGCGACCCACAGCACCGTGCCCGTCGCCGCGTCGAGCGCCGCGATCCGCCCGGCCGAGGTGCCGGCATGGATGCGCCCGCCCGCGATCGCCGGATCGCCCGTCAGGTCGCGCACGAGGCTTGCGGGATAGCCCGGCCGACGGCCCGGCACGCTCGATTGCCAGATTGTCGCGCCGTCCGCGCGGCGCACCGCGCGCAGGGCGCCGTCCGACATGGCAAAGAGGACCGCATCATCCCCGAGCGCGCGCGGCGCGGCCGATCCCGCGACGCCCGCTGATGCGGCGACGCCGGCCTCGACCCAGACGCGCCGGCCGGTCGTGCCATCGACGGCCCAGGCGGTGCCGTCGCGGCCCTGCACATAGATCCGGTCCCCGAGGATCAGCGGCGCGCCCGCGAGCGGGGCCTCGAACTGCTGGCGCCAGACCTCGGCACCGGTCGCGGCATCGAGGGCAAAGAGCAGCCCGAAGGCCGTCGTCACGACCACGCGCTCGGCCGTGGCGGCAAGGCCGCCGCCGGTCGCGCCGGGCTCGGCCGCGCCCGACGCCGTCGCGCCCCGCCGCCACAGCACCGCCCCCGAGGTCGCGGTCGCCTGCACGATCCCGTCGGCATCCATGGTGAAGATCCGCCCGGCCGCGATGACGGGGGCGGTGGCGATCCGCTCGCGCCGGCTGTCGCCCGCGCCGATCGCGGCCGTCCAGAGAGGCGCGGGTGCCGGCCCGAGCGCGAGATACCCGGTCGTGCCCGCAGCGCTGCCGCCGCGGTGGGTCCAGTCGGCCGCCTCGCGCGCGGGACCCGGCGCGAAGGGGGCGGTGCGGTTCACGCGCAGGGGCGCAGGCTCGCCCGTCATCTCGGCCACGGGGACCGAGATCGCGAAACGCGCGCTGGGCAGGATCTCTTCCTTCTCGGCGCAACCCGCGAGCGCGCCGAGCGCCAGCGCGGGCAGGATCAGGGTCAGGCGTGCCGCGGCGCGCGCCATCAGCCGCCTCCGCCGCCGGCCGCTGCATCGGCGGGCCCGAGTGCCGTCAGGATCCGCATGAGGCGCCGGCGCTGCGCCTGCGGCGTCTCGGCATCGCCCGCGAGCGCCTCGAGTCGCGCGCGCGCACCCGCCACATCGCCCGCCTCGAGGTCGGCCAGCGCGAGATGCTCTTCGGCAAGCGTCCGCAGCGGCCGGCCCGGCACGATCAACGGCGCAAGCGCCGCGCGCCGCGCCGCGGGATCGAGCGTGCCGCCCGTGACACGGCGCAAGAGCGCGAGATCGGTCCAGATCGGATCGACACCGGGTGCCGCAGCCGCAGCCTCGAGCGCGGCCATCGCCGCCTCGCGCGCGGCCGGGTCCGCGTCCGGCTCAACCATCACCGCCCCGATCAGCGCCGCGAGCGCGCGCTGATCGGCGCTCGTGCCGAGGCCCGCGAGTGCCGCCGCCCGGATGGCGGCGTCGGGCGCGTCGATCGCGGCATGGAGCGCATCGCCGAAGGCGCGCGCGGCGGCGGCATCGCGCGCGGCCGCCCATTCGCGCCACGCGGCGCCCCCGACGACCAGCACCACGAGCAGCACGCCGATCCAGCCATAGCGCCGCAGCACGCCATAAAGGCGGTCGCGCCGGACCTCTTCGGTCACCTCGTCGATGAAGCTGTCGGGGTTCGACACCGCGCCCTCCGCCGGCGGTCGGTCCGCCCTGCAATCGAGGGTTCTTCTACACGCAAGGGGCCGAACTTGCCAACCCCTGCCGCCCGCTGGCGCTATCTGCCGGGGAGGGCAGGCAGGATCACCTCGAACCGGCTGCCCGATCCCGGCGTGCTGTCGATCCGCAGCCGCCCGCGGTGGCGGTTGACGATGTGCTTGACGATCGCAAGCCCGAGCCCCGTGCCGCCCTTCTCGCGCGAGCGGTGGCTGTCCACGCGATAGAACCGCTCGGTCAGGCGGGGCAGGTGGATGGGGTCGATCCCCTCGCCCTGGTCGATGACGGCGACGCTGACGGCCGGGCCGCGCAGCGCCGCCGAGGCGGGATCGTGGCTGATCTCGACCCGCACCTCGCCGCCCCGCATGGTGAGGGTGTAGCGCTGCGCCCCGAGCAGCACATCGACCGAGGCACCCTCGGGCGGCAGGGCCGTAACCGTCGCGCCCGTCAGCGCCGGCAGCGGGGCCTGCGCGCGCAAGCCCGCCGCGATCGCCGCCGCCACGCCGGCCGAGGAGGGATCCACGAGATCGGCCGCGCTGACGCTCGCACTGATCCCCCCGACCGTCAGCCCATAGACGCCCGCCGCCGCACTCGCCGCCAGCCCGTCGCGCGCGGCCTCGTTCGTGTCGATCCCCTCGACGATGCCAAAGGCGATATCCTGCCGCTCACCCGCCGCCGAGATCTGGCGCGCGAGGATGCCGCCGGTGAAGGGGTCGGCCGCGCTCAAATTGCCGTCGATGTCGATGAAGCCTGCCGGCGCCGCAGCGGCGCGCAGCGTCACCTCGCCCTTCTGCCGCAGCGTCTGGCCGGCGGTGAAGGTCGCGGCTGTCGCGCCGGCGAAGGCGCTGTCAACCGCGCGGTGTTTCAGCGCCGCGCCCGTTGCACTGACGCTGCCAAGCACGATGTCGGCCCCGGTCGCGGACTCGAGCACGAGGCGCTGGCCATCGGGCGACATCGTCGCGGTGATCCCGGTCAGGCCGGCGCGGTTGTTGATCGTGTCGCGGAGCGTGGCGAAATGCGCCGTGGCGCTCGCGATGTCGATCTCGATCGGTGTGGCGTTCGTGCCCTGAAGGGTGAAGGCGGCCGTATAGGCCCCCGTCGCGCCGAAGCTCAGCTCCAGCCGCGTCCGGGCGCTCGCGTGCACGCCCGTGTCGGCGCTGCGGGCGTTGATGA
>JAUREX010000324.1 GCA_030834485.1 Gemmobacter sp. | reverse complement strand
CGCCGCCGGGTGCACCGGGAGGTCCGGCACCGGTTCCGCCTCTCCGTAACGCTGACTCCATTCCCCGTCCGGTGAGCAATGGAATCGCAGACGGAACGCCCCATGCCGCGCCACCACCGCCGCCAGAGCGCGGCCGATCGCCTCCGGTTTCGGCGAGGTGCGTAGCTCGAGCACGATCGTTTGATTCCAATGCTGCGCCTCGGGCTGCCGCTGCGCGAAGAACCAGTGCTGGATCGGCGTGAGCGGCACTTCCCCGGTCTCCGTCTGGTCCTGCCCTCCGCCCGCCGCCCGCGTCGCGACCGCCGCCTGCCCACGAATCGTCGGCGACGCGAAGATCTGCCGCGGGGTCAGGGCGTAACCCGCCTGGTGGGCGCGCGCGACGATCTGCAGGCTGAGAATGGAGTCGCCGCCCAGTTCAAAAAAATTGTCGTCAGGCCGCACGTCCGGCACGCGCAACACGTCGCGCCAAATCGAGGCCAACAATCGCTCCACGTCGCCGGCCAACCACGGA
>JAUREX010000323.1 GCA_030834485.1 Gemmobacter sp. | reverse complement strand
CTCCGCTTGCCAGCCCGCCCGCGGGGGGGCAGGGTCGTCCCGTATGCGCGTGACCGTCAACGATGAGCCTAAGGAGACCGCCGCCCGGACGCTGGCCGAGCTCCTCGCCGAACTCGGCGTGGCCCACGAGCCGGCCGTCGCCGCCGCCGTCGACGAGCAGGTCGTGCCGCGCTCCCGCTGGTCCGCCCAGGCCCTGGCCGAAGGCGCCCGCATCCTCGTCATCCGCGCCGCCCAAGGCGGCTGATTCCCCCTTCATGTTCAAGTTCATCAAAGGTCTCTTCGTCAACGAGCCGGAAGCCCCGGCCCCGGAGAACCTCGTCCTGTTCACCCCCAACGACGGCAGCTGGGACCCGAAGATGGTCCGTCGGCTCTTCGACGCCGGCCTCGGCCGCCTGCACGTGCAGGTCCGCAAGGATTGGGAGCGCCGCCACTACGAACAGTTCCTCCGCGCGATCCCCGAGGCCTTCTGGCCGCGCATCGTCCTCGGCGAAGAGCCCGACCTCGTCGAAGCCCAC
>JAUREX010000322.1 GCA_030834485.1 Gemmobacter sp. | reverse complement strand
GAAGGTGTCCTACGACATCACCTATCAGCGATACGGCTGGGATCCCGACATCTATGACCGCGACGTCTCCGGCGTCGGCGCCTAATCCCCGCCATGCCGAAGTTCCCGCATAGCAACTACTCGGCCAGCCCCGCCTCCGGCGTCTTCGTCCGCAACCAGGGCGGCCCTTCCCCGCTCGTCGAGGCCGATGACGCCCCGAAGGACGAGCTCGTGCACCCCTTCAAGGTCACGGCGCGCAAGGACGGGAGCAACGTCAAGGTCAAGGTGCGGGCCGGTACGGTCAACAACCTAGTCCCGACCATCTCGTCGACGGCGCTCGACGCGTCGGCGCGCGCGTTCGCGCCGAATCGCTCGACGACGACGACGACGACGACGACGACGAAGGGAAGGATGATGATGACGATGGCGACGAACAAGACGAGGGAAAATTCACCGGACGAAATCGGGACCTAGCGATCATATACATATGTATATATATATATTCTTACATACATACATGGTACATAATAATTGTTTGTA
>JAUREX010000321.1 GCA_030834485.1 Gemmobacter sp. | reverse complement strand
CAGCGTCAACCTGGTGACCGCGACCGTCGATTACGCCATGCAGGCGCGAGTGCTCGAGCGACCGGAGTTCGTGCGCGGCGCGACCGAGGAAGAGCTCAACGATTTCACCCAGGCCGTCATTCCGTTACGCATCACCGGTCCGCTGGCCTCACCCAGCGTGCGCCCCGACCTCGAGGCGATGTTCAAGGCGCGCGGCGCCGCCAACGCCGTTTTCTCCCTCGCCGACGTCGAGGCGCTGCGCGGGGTCGCCACCCACTCCTCAGGCAACCACGCCGCCGCTCTCGCGCGCGCCGTGTACCCGGACCTCGTTGCGGGCTGCTACGACCCCGACGAGATCGAGGAGATCCAATCGCACGACGCCGCGCCCATCGTCGAGGCCGCGCCGCAACTCCCGCCGCCCGCTCCGAAGCGCACGGCGCTCGACGACTACCGCGCGTGCCTCTCGGCGGCGGGCTGCCTCCACGACGCCGCGCAGGACTACCGCGCGCTCTCGCAGCGCCTGCACGCCGAAGACGCCACG
>JAUREX010000320.1 GCA_030834485.1 Gemmobacter sp. | reverse complement strand
GGTCATCTGGGGATCCCAAATTTCCAAGTGTCCACCATATTCTTCCTTCCAATGCTTGTTGAGGTAGATCAACAGATTGATGCGGCGCCACAAACCTGAAGCGGGGTCGTAATTCACGTCGATGTGGACATCGACATAGCTGCCCTGGCCGCCTTGGTGCAGACCAGAGCCCAGGGAGTTGTCCGGTGTTACCAGCTGGGGGATGCCTGTCAACGTAGACATCCACTGACTGAATTCCTCTGAGCGTATCGTGTTCCGAACCTCCGTAAAAATCGGGTCCCAACGCTCGAAATGGTAGTCTTCTACTTTGTTTTCGTTCAAGCTTTTCCGCTTGACTTTCAATGAGTCAACAGAAGGGAAGTGGGCGTAGAGTTGCTCGGCGGCCTCGGCGTCCAGAAAGTCGTCGATGACCACAAATTTGCAGGGATCGCCCGCGGCAAATTGTGCTGTGAGGGCGGGAAGGTTTTCGAGGTGGATGTTATTTACGCGCATAATTCCGGCGGAGAATTCGATAGAAGAA
>JAUREX010000319.1 GCA_030834485.1 Gemmobacter sp. | reverse complement strand
ATCGTCAGAGCAGCATTCATCTCTGCGATCTTCGCCGCCGTCGCCGCCTCCACCGGCGCCGCCGGTAGAGCCTGCGGCGGCAGCGGCCGCGACGTCTCCTCCTCCTCTGCCGCCGCCGCCGCCGCCGCCGCCGCCGCCGCCGCCGCCGCCCCGAAATCGTCGTCCACCGCGTCAACCCTCCCATCGAAATCTCGCGCGACGCCTCCATCTGCCCCTCTATCCGTCTCCTCGCCCTCACCAAACGCCTTCGCGCTCTCGCGAATCATTCTCGAGCGCTCGCGCGTCATTCCCCGCCCCACGCCCGCCGCGAACTGCACACCGATCGGCAGCCCGGTGGCGCTGCGCCCCAGGGGCAGCGAGATCGCGGGGGTACCGGCGACATTTTGCGGCGCAGTAAAGACCGCGTAATGGCGCAGGCGCGCCGACACGGTGGCGAAATCCAGCGAGGGCCCGAGAAAACCCAGCTGAACCGGCGGGGTCGCCAGCACCGGCGTCAGGACCAGGTCACAGCCGGCAAACAC
>JAUREX010000318.1 GCA_030834485.1 Gemmobacter sp. | reverse complement strand
ATTCGCGCGGCCGGGACGACGGCAGAGATCGGCGGCGCGACGATTCGTCGGCGCGCGCGCGCGCGCGCGCGCGCCGATGGCGACGCGACTGCGCGGCGCGCTCGCGCGCGCGGTCGCGCGCGCGTCCGGCGCGTCGGCGGCGCGTCGCGACGCGCGCGCGTCGCGCGAGGTCGCGTCGCGCGCGTCGAGGGCGCCGACGGCGCGCGCGGAATCGTCGTCGACGGCGCGCGCGCGCGCGCTCGACCGCGGCGTCGCGAGCGCGAGCGCGCCGTGGTACGCGGCGTCGCCGAGCGGGCGCGCGGTGACGAGGTCGCCCCGGGACGCCTTGTTCTCCCCGCCCTGGGGCACGACGAACTCGGTGCGGATGCGCCGGTTGGTGGGCACGATGCGGCCGCGCCCGGCGACCATCTGGAAGACGCCGAGGACCTTCGGCGGCGCCGCCTCGAGGCGTTTCAGGGTGCGTGCGGTGTAGGTCCCGTCGTCGTTCGCCGAGAGCCGGGCAAGGATTCGGTCGCCGATGCC
>JAUREX010000317.1 GCA_030834485.1 Gemmobacter sp. | reverse complement strand
CTCAGTCCCAGTGTGGCTGATCATCCTCTCAAATCAGCTATTGATTATAGCCTTGGTGAGCTCTTACCTCACCAACTAGCTAATCAAATGCGGGCTCATCTTTTGGCATTAAAACTTTCTCCGTAAGGACTTATCCGGTATTAGCACAGGTTTCCCCGTGTTATTCCGAACCAAAAGGCAGATTCCCACATGTTACGCACCCGTCTGCCGCTAGGTATTGCTACCTCGCTCGACTTGCATGTGTTAGGCGTGCCGCCAGCGTTCTGAGCCATGATCAAACTCTCAAGTTTAATAACGGCGTACACAAGCTTTCGTGTATTTAAAAAATACACAACTTGTACAAAATTACTTTTGTATAAGTTTACTTAAAGCGTGTACGACAAATTTTTTTTTGACAAAAAATAACCGTCCACGCTTCTCTTCCAATTTTACGATTTCAAGAGCTCAACAAAACTACTGAAAATTCTCTAGTTAAAGAAAGAATTTTCCTTAATTTTGTTATGTTTTTTGTATAAATTGCACC
>JAUREX010000033.1 GCA_030834485.1 Gemmobacter sp. | reverse complement strand
AGTCCGAGGCGGTCGAGGCATAGCTCGAGTCATCGGCATCCGCGAGCGCGATCCCCGGCGCCTCGAGCGCGCCCCATACCGGGAAGAGGCCCGAGAAATACCCTTCGATCGCCCAGGTCCCGAGCGGATACATCAGGTTGTAGCCGACGAGCCAGTAGAAGATCGCGGCGATGGAAAAGAGCGCGACGTTCTTCGTCATCTGCATCGTGACGTTCTTCGAGCGCACGAGCCCGCCCTCGAGCATGGCGAAGCCCGCCGCCATGAAGAAGACGAGGAACCCGCCGATGAGGAACAGGATCGAGTTCATGATCCAGACGAACTCGTCGGTGCCGAGCGGCGGTGCCGCCTCGGTGGCCTCCTGCGCGAGGCCCATCGTCGGCAGGGCCGCGAGCGCCACCAACGGAAGGATCTTGGACAGTTTCATGATGGTCTTTCCTCTGCTTGCCGTTGGACGCCGTTCAGAGCGCGTTGTCGTCGGTTTCGCCGGTGCGCACCCGCACGGCGGCGGCGAGGTCGAGCACGAAGATCTTGCCGTCGCCGATCTTGTCGGTGCGCGCGGTCCTCTCGATCGTCTCCACGACCTGATCGGCCATGCCGTCCGAGACGGCGATCTCAAGCTTGACCTTGGGCACGAAATTCACGGCATATTCGGCGCCGCGATAGATTTCGGTGTGGCCCGACTGTGTGCCGAACCCCTTGATCTCGGTCACCATCATGCCGCGCACGCCGATGGCCGTCAGTGCTTCGCGCACCTCTTCAAGCTTGAAGGGCTTGATTGCTGCGATGATCAGTTTCACGACTGCTCCCTTCCCCTGTCAGGAGGCCCCGCTCGGGGGCCGGCCCCCCCTCATCGGAGAGGGGACGGGGCGGGCACAATGTCGCGGCGCGCAACGGGGCGGGCCGTTCCCGAAAAATTGCACATTATTTGCACAAATTAATCTATAAGCCTATTTGTTGTGCGAAATGTGACGGCCGAGCGCGGCGTGCGCCGCTTCGCAAGGGCCGTGGTTTGGTGTAGAGTCGGAAAAAACGAGAGGCGGGCGCGGCATCGCGCCGCGGGCAGAGGCGATGGGCGGCAGACCGACACGGCATTCTGCCGGGGACAGGCCGGGCGGCGCGCGGCGGCGGCGCAGCCTGCCCGGCCGCGTGCTGGGCGCCGTCACGGGGTTCTTCGCAGGCCTCATCCGGCTCATGCTCGGCCTTGTGTGGGCGACGGCCTGGCGGCTCGGGCTCGCCGTGGTCGCGATCATCGCGGCGGTCACCTGGATCGATCACGCGGGCCTGCCCGAGGCCGGGGCGCTGATCGACGGGCGCGCGCGCGGCTCGGTCACGCTGCTGGACCATCAGGGCGATGTCTTTGCCTGGCGTGGCGAGATGTTCGGCGGCGTCATCACCGCGCGCGACGTCTCGGCCCATCTGCGCCACGCCATCGTCGCGACCGAGGACCGCCGCTTTTACAGCCATTTCGGGATCTCGCCGCGCGGCATCGCGAGTGCGATCCGCATCAACCTCGCCGAGGGCCGCGGGCCGTTCTCGGGCAATGGCGGCTCGACCATCACCCAGCAGGTCGCGAAACTCCTTTGCCTCGGGCGGCCCTATGATCCGGCCGTCTGGAAGTCCGAGGCCGATTACGAGGCCGATTGCCGGCGCGGCACGATCCTGCGCAAGCTGCGCGAGGTGCCCTATGCGCTCGCGCTCGAGGCGCGCTATTCCAAGGACGAGATCCTCACGATCTACCTCAACCGCGCCTATCTCGGTGCGGGCGCGCGCGGGTTCGAGGCCGCGGCGCAGCGCTATTTCGGCAAGTCCGCGGCCGCGGTCGATCCGGCCGAGGCGGCGATGCTCGCGGGGCTTTTGGTGGCGCCGTCCTATTTCGCGCCGACCGGCAACCTCGAGCGCGCGCAGGGCAGGGCGCGCGTGATCCTCGGGCTGATGGCCGAGCAGGGCTATCTCGCGCCCGCCGAATACGCCGCGGCGATGGCGGCGCCTGCGCGCCTCTCGGCCGCGGCCGAGGCGCGGGCGGGGGGCTATTTCGCCGATTGGGTGATGGAGACGGGGCCCGCCTTCCTGACGCGGCGCACGACCGAGGATGTGATCGTGCAGACGACGCTCGATCAGCATATCCAGCGCGCGGCCGAGGCGGCGCTGCAGACGGTGTTCGACACCCGCGTGCGCGAGGGGTCGGGCGCGCAGGCCGCGATCGTGGTGATGTCGGCGGACGGGGCGGTGCGCGCGATGGTGGGCGGGCGGCGGTCGGACGTGCCCGGCGCCTTCAATCGCGCGACGCAGGCCCGCCGCCAGACCGGATCGGCCTTCAAGCCCTTCATCTATGCCGCCGCCCTCGATCTGGGCCATTCGCCCTTCGAGCGGGTCGAGGACAGCCCCCTCACGATCCAGGTCGCGGGCTCGGGGCCGTGGTCGCCGCGCAACTATACCGAGGAGTTCCGCGGCAGCGTCACGCTGACCGAGGCGCTGGCGCATTCGCTCAATATCCCCGCCGTGCGGGTGAGCGAGGCGGTCGGGCGCGACCGGGTGCGGCAGGTCGCGGCCGAGTTCGGCCTCGACAGCGACCTCGCGGCGGGTCCGGCGCTGGCGCTCGGCGTCTCGGAGGCCACGCTTCTGCAGATGACGGCGGCCTATGCCGGCATCCTCAACGGCGGGCGGTCGGTCGTGCCCTACGGCCTGATCGAGCTGCGCCTGCAGGGCGAGGGCGCCCCCCTCATCGGGCAGGCGGGCGGCATGGGCGAGCGGGTGATCGGCGAGGGGGCCGCGCGTGCGCTGATCTACATGATGACGCAGGTGATCGCGCAAGGGACGGGGACGCGCGCGGCCCTCGACCGCCCCGCGGCCGGCAAGACGGGCACGACGCAGGCCGCGCGCGATGCGTGGTTCATCGGCTTCACCGCCGATTACGTTGCGGGCGTCTGGATGGGATATGACGACAACGCGCCCCTGACCGGTGTCACCGGCGGGGGGCTTCCGGCCGAGATCTGGCGCGAGACGATGCTGCGCGTGCACGAAGGCATGGCCCCGCGCCCCCTGCCGATGGACCTGCCGCCGACGGGCGGGGCGGGGGTGCCCTTCGCGGCCGAGGGCACGCCCCCCGCAGACGGGGCGGCGAGCCGCCTGCTCGACGAGGTGCGCGCCTTTCTGCTGGGCCGCTGATCGGGGGGCCGATTCGGCCGCTCGGGCGTTCAGCCGGCGCTGATCGGGATGCGGCGGGCGCTGCCTTCGGCGTCGGGCAGCACGCGGCGCGGCAACGTGATCTCGAGCACGCCATCGGCAAGGCGCGCCGATATCCCCCCCTCGTCGGCGTCGGGCGGCAGGCGGAAGCTGCGGCTGAAGGCGCCGAACTGGCGCTCGGAGAAAAACCACGTCTCGCCCGCTTCCTCGCGCTGCGCGCGCTTTTCGCCCCGGACCGTGACGACGCCCTGCTCGATCGAGAGGTGGATGTCCCCCTCCGCCACGCCCGGCACCTCGATCGCGATGCGATAGGCGCCCTTCTCGCCGCTCGCCTCGGCGGCGGGGGAAAACCAGTTTGCAACCCGCGTCCCGAGCGCGCGCAAGGGCTCGAACAGCGAGGGCCAGAACGGATCGTTGCCGGATTTCTCGACCATGAAAACCTCCGCGGGGGCAATGAATACCCCCCGAGGATCGCATGATCCGACGCGCCCGCATTGATGCGCGTCAACCCGCCCGCAGGCTGCGCCTCAGGCCTGGGCGAGGTCCTGCACAAGGCGGCCGACATCGCCCCCGCGCGCGGCGAGCATGGCCTGGATCTCGGTCCGCTCGACCGCAAGCATGTTCACCCCCTCGATGATGAGGTTGAAGAACAGCGGCCGCCCCGAGACCTCGGCCACATGCCAGAGCATCTCGAAGGGCGCCCAGCCCGTCATCTCGACCATGCTGCGCACCTCGGCATGGCGGCCGAGCGGGGCCGCCCCCGTCACCTCGATCCGCCCGCCGATGAACTCGCGAAAGCGCCGGCCATACTTGCGCGCCATGTAGAGGCGAAAGGCCCCCTCATAGGCGGCGAAATCGGCCGCCGGCAGGGTGCGCGCCACCGGCCCGAGGGCTGCGCGCGCGATCGCGGGCACATCGGCATAGGTCGCGAAGATGCGCTCGAAGGCGGGGAACATCTCCTCGGCCGTGCGGCCCGAGTTGATGAGGGGGACGACATCGGCAAGCACGCGGTCCACGAGCGCGCGCGCCGTCGCGGGCTCGAGCGCCGCGGCAGGGGCCGCGACCGAGGCGGCCGAGGCGGCGAGGGCGGCAACAAAGGCGCGGCGGCTGAG
Source organism: Gemmobacter sp. (assembly GCA_030834485.1). Taxonomy (GTDB): domain Bacteria; phylum Pseudomonadota; class Alphaproteobacteria; order Rhodobacterales; family Rhodobacteraceae; genus JAUREX01. Next base: position 13,953 of record JAUREX010000033.1, on the reverse strand, counting down.
GTCAGTCGGCGGCATAGGGATCCTCGAAACCCGCCGCCGCGCCCGCGACGCCGAGCTGAAAGCGGCGGTTCTGCACATAGGCGAGGCGGAGCTGGGCGTAGCTGTCGGCGCTGTCGTCAAGGATCGAATCGATCGTGCCGCCGAGGCGCGCGCGATCCGCGATCCGCCCCCCGACGCGCACCGCCGTCAGCGCATAGGCCTCGGGCGAGTCGATCACCTGCCCGAGCGGGTCGATCAGCGCATCGACCACCCGCCCGGCCGCGTCGCGCGTGGTCGAGGGGCCAAGGACCGGCAGCATCAGGAAATTCCCCTCGCCCACCCCCCACACGTGCAGGGTCTGGCCGAAATCGGCGGGCTGCGCCGCGATCCCGACCGCCCCCGCCGGATCGAAGAGGCCGAGGAGCCCGACGGTCGAATTGACGGCAAAGCGCGCGACATTCGCCACCGCCGCATCGGGCCGCCCCTGCAGCGCCCCGTTCAGCGCCGCCGCCGGCAGACCGAGGTTCGCGCCCGCTCGCGACAGCATCAGCGCGCCCGCCGAGGGCGGCGCGGGATCGGCCGGGGCCGCCTCGTCGCGGGGCCTGAGCGTGCGGTCGAGGCCGAGGTTGAAGGCATGCACCTGCCGGTTCTGCGCCTCATAGGGGTCGGCGACCTCGGCGGACGGCGTTGGCGCGGCACAGCCGGCGAGCGCGATCAGCGCGGCGAGGAGCAGGGGACGAGCAGACATCGGGCACCCGAAACATGAAAGGTTGGGGCGGGAAGTATGCCCCAACCGGCCGCAAGGCAACGCCGCGCACGGCTTTTTGCATCCTGCACCGCGATTGCGGCCGGAAAGGGGCGCATCCCGCGTCGGTTGTGCGGCGCGCTAGCCCCTTGTCTCGGGCTGGCCGAGGGGCTAGCCCAAGGGCTGCGGTGCGGGGAAGGCGCGATGATCCTGCTGATCGACAACTACGACAGCTTCACCTGGAACCTCGTCCACTATCTGGGCGAGCTCGGGGCCGAGGTGGTCGTGCGGCGCAACGATGCGCTCGAGGTGCAGGACGCGATCGGGCTGCGGCCCGAGGGGATCGTCCTCTCGCCCGGGCCCTGCGATCCCGATCAGGCGGGGATCTGCCTGCCGCTCGTGCGCGCCGCGGCAGGCGCGGGGGTGCCGCTGCTGGGCGTCTGCCTCGGGCATCAGACGATCGGGCAGGCGTTTGGCGGGCGCGTCGTGCGCGCCCCCGAGATCGTGCACGGCAAGGTGCGCGACATCCTGCACGCGGGCACCGGCATCTTTCGCGGCCTGCCGAGCCCCCTGCGCGCCACGCGCTATCACTCGCTCGTGGTCGCGCGCGAGGGGCTGCCCGACTGCCTCGAGATCACCGCCTGGTCCGAGGATGGCACCATCATGGGGCTGCGCCACCGCGAGCTGCCCATCGAAGGGGTGCAGTTTCATCCTGAAAGCATCCGCTCGCAGCATGGGCATGCGATGCTGGACAATTTCCTCGCCCGCACGCGGGTCGCGGCATGAGCGGCGACCTCAAGCCCCTGATCGGTCTTGCCGCCACCCGGCCGCTGACGCGCGCCGAGGCCGAGGCCGCCTTTGCGATCCTTTTCGAGGGCGGCGCGACGCCCGCGCAGACGGGCGGGTTCCTGATGGCGCTGCGCACCCGCGGCGAGACGGTCGACGAAATCACCGGCGCTGTCTCGGCCATGCGCGCCAAGATGCTGACGGTGAAGGCCCCCGCCGACGCCGTTGATATCGTCGGCACCGGCGGCGACGGCTCGGGCTCCGTCAACGTCTCCACCTGCGCATCGTTCATTCTCGCGGGCGCAGGTGTCCCGGTCGCCAAGCACGGCAACCGCAACCTCTCGTCCAAGTCGGGGGCGGCCGATGCGCTGGGCGCGCTCGGCGTCAACGTCATGGTCGGGCCCGAGGTGGTCGAGCGCTGCCTCGCCGAGGCCGGGATCGGCTTCATGATGGCGCCGATGCACCACCCCGCGACGCGCCATGTCGCGCCCGTGCGGATGGAGCTTGGCACGCGGACGATCTTCAACATCCTCGGGCCGCTCACGAACCCCGCGGGCGTGCGGCGGCAGCTGACGGGCGCGTTCTCGGCCGCGCTGCTCGAACCGATGGCGGCGACCTTGCGCGAACTCGGGACCGAGGCCGCGTGGCTTGTCCACGGCGGGGACGGCAGCGACGAGCTGTCGATCAGCGCGCCCTCGCAGGTCGTGGCGCTCGAAGGGGGGCGGCTACGCGCCTTCAGCGTCGCGCCCGAGGATGCGGGCCTGCCGCGCCATCCGTTCGAGGCGATCGCGGGCGGCACGCCCGAGGCGAATGCGCAGGCGCTGAGCGCGCTCCTCGACGGCGCGCCGGGGGGCTATCGCGATGCGGTCCTCCTCAATGCGGCGGCGGCGCTTGTGGTCGCGGGGCGCGCGGCCGGCCTCCCCGAGGGCGCCGCGATCGCGGCCGCGAGCATCGACAGCGGCGCGGCGGCCGCGCGGCTTGACGCGCTGCGCCGCGTGACGCGGGGCTGAGGGCGCGATGGCGACAATCCTTGAGCGCATCCGCGACTACAAGCTGGCCGAGATCGCGGCGCTGCGCGCCCGCACGACCCCGGCCGCGCTCGAGGCCGCGGCGCGCGCCGCCCCGCCGCCGCGCGGCTTTGCCGCGGCCCTCGACCGCGCGGCGGGGACGGGCTTCGCCCTTATCGCCGAGATCAAGAAGGCGAGCCCCTCGAAGGGCCTCATCCGGGCCGATTTCGACCCCCCGGCGCTTGCGCGCGCCTATGCGGCGGGGGGGGCTGCGTGCCTCTCGGTGCTGACCGATGCGCCGTCGTTTCAGGGCGCGCCCGAATATCTCGGGGCCGCGCGCGCCGCCTGCGCCCTGCCAGCGCTGCGCAAGGATTTCCTCTATGACCCGATCCAGGTCATCGAGGCGCGCGCGCTTGGCGCCGATGCGATCCTCATCATCATGGCGAGCGTGTCGGACGCGCAGGCGGCCGACCTCGACGCCGCCGCGCGCGCCCTCGGGATGGATGTTCTGGTCGAGGTGCATGACGCGGCCGAGCTTGACCGCGCGCTGCGCCTGACGCCCGGGCTTTTGGGCATCAACAACCGCAACCTGCACGATTTCTCGGTGACGCTCGAGACGACGCGCACCCTTGCGCCCCGCGTGCCCGCCCCCTGGCGCGTCGTCTCCGAAAGCGGCCTTTACACCCACGCCGATCTCGCGGGCCTCGCGCCCCTCGGCGTGCGCGCCTTCCTCGTGGGGGAAAGCCTGATGCGCCAGCCCGATGTCGCCGCCGCAACCCGCACGCTGCTCGGAGGTGCGCCATGACGCTGACCCATTTCGATGCCGAGGGGCGCGCGCATATGGTCGATGTCTCGGGCAAGGCCGTGACCGACCGCGTCGCGGTCGCCGCAGGCGCGGTCAGGATGCTGCCCGAGACGCTGGCGCTTGTCACCGAGGGGCGGGCGAAAAAGGGCGACGTGCTCGGGGTCGCGCGGCTTGCAGGCATCATGGGGGCCAAGCGGACGGCCGACCTCATCCCGCTGTGCCATCCGCTGGCGCTGACGCGCGTGGCGCTCGACCTCGTGCCAGACCCCGACCTGCCGGGCGTGCGGATCGAGGCGAGCGTGCGCACCTCGGGCCAGACCGGGGTCGAGATGGAGGCGCTGACGGCCGTCTCGGTCGCGGCGCTCACGGTCTATGACATGCTCAAGGCGGTGGATCGGGGGATGGAGATCACCGATATCCGCCTGACGCTGAAGGACGGCGGCAAGTCGGGCCGCTACGAGGCGCCCGCATGATATCGGTCGAGGAGGCGCTCGCGCGCGTGCTCGCGCTCGTGCGGCCCGTCGAGACCGAGCGCGTCGCGCTGCGCCATGCGGCCGGGCGCGTGCTGCGCGCCGATGCGGTCGCGACGCGCGACCAGCCGCCCTTCGATGCCTCGGCGATGGATGGCTATGCGCTCGCGGGCGATCCGGGCCCAGGCGCGCGCTTTCGCGTCGTCGGCGCGGCGCGTGCGGGGGCGGGATATGGCTACCGTGTGGGCCCGGGCGAGGCGGTGCGCATCTTTACCGGCGCGCCCGTGCCTGCGGGCGCGACCCGCGTCGTCATCCAGGAGGATGTCGACCCCGACGGCGAGACGATCGTGCTGCGCGCGAACGCCGATGCCGCGCGCCACATCCGCGGGCGGGGCTGCGATTTCGCGGCCGGCGCCGACCTCGGCGCGCCGCGCCGCCTGCGCCCGGTCGATCTGGGGCTCCTCGCCGCGATGAACCTGCCCGAGGTCGAGGTCGCGCGCCGGCCCGAGATCGCGCTGATCGCGACGGGCGATGAGCTCGTGATGCCCGGCGAGGCGCCCGCCCCCGATCAGATCATCGCCTCGAACGCCTTCACCATCGCGGCCCTTGCCGAGGCCGAGGGCGCGCGCGTGCGCCTCCTGCCCGTCGCGCCCGACAGCCCCGAGGCGCTCGGCGACATCCTTGCGCTTGCCGGCGGGGTCGATGTGGTGGTGACGATCGGCGGCGCCTCGGTCGGCGCGCACGACCTCGTGGCCGCGACCGCCGAAGGGCTCGGGCTCGAGCGCAGCTTCTGGAAGATCGCGATGCGGCCGGGCAAGCCGCTGATGGCGGGGCGCTTTGCCGACGGGCGCGCGATGCTCGGCCTGCCCGGCAACCCGATCTCCTCGGTCGTGTGCAGCGTGCTTTTCCTCTTGCCGATGATCCGCGCGCTGCAGGGCCTGCCCGATGCCGCCGCGCCGGTCCGCCCCGCGATCCTCGCGGGCGCGCTCGGGGCGAACGGGCCGCGGGCGCATTACATGCGCGCGCGCCTCCTGCCGCCCGGGCCCGACGGGCGGGTGCGGATCGCCGCCTTCGAGGATCAGGACAGCGCGCGCCAGCGCCTCATGACCGAGGCGGACGCGCTGCTGATCCGCCCCGCCGGCGCACCCGCCGCCGCGTCGGGGTCCGAGGTCGGCTACATCGCGCTCTGAGGGGCGCCGCTTGACAGGCCCGCCCGGCCGTGCCAGAACATCCAGCGAACATATTCGGCGCGGGGGCGTGACATGCTGACCTCGAAGCAGATCGAACTTCTGGCACTGATCAAGGAACGGCTCGAGGCGGACGGCATTCCGCCCTCGTTCGATGAGATGAAGGACGCGCTCGACCTGCGCTCGAAATCGGGCGTGCACCGCCTCGTCACCGCGCTGGAAGAGCGGGGGTTCATCCGCCGGCTGCCGCATCGGGCGCGCGCGCTCGAGATCCTGCGCCTGCCCGAGGCGATGGAGCGGCCCGATTTCCGCCTCCCGCCGCGGCGTGATCCGGCCCCGCGCCGCGGGCGTCCGCGCCGGGCAGACGCCACGCCCGCCGGCCTGGCCGAAGGGGTGGGCATCGGGGCAGGCGCGGGCGCGATCGAAGTGCCGATCATGGGCCGGATCGCGGCCGGTCTGCCGATCGAGGCGATTTCGGACGGCGCCACCCATCTTGCGGTGCCCGCGACGATGATGCGGGCCGGGGCGGGGCACTATGCGCTCGAGGTGCGGGGCGATTCGATGATCGAGGCGGGCATCAGCGATGGCGACATCGTCATCATCCGCGAACAGTCCACCGCCGAGACGGGCGACATCGTCGTGGCGCTGATCGAGGATCACGAGGCGACGCTCAAGCGGTTCCGCCGCAAGGGCGCGATGATCGCGCTCGAGGCCGCCAATCCGGCCTATGAAACGCGCCTCTATCCCGACCATCTCGTGCGCGTGCAGGGCCGCCTCGTCGGGCTGATCCGCAGCTACTGACGCGCGGCTGCCGCGCGCAGGATCCCGCCCGGCCCCTCGGGGCGCAGGATGGCGGTGGCCGCGCCCTCGCGCTCCCAGCTTCGCGGCCAGGGTGAGGGCGCATCATTCGGGCGACGCCGTGCCGCACCCGACCAGGCGCGGCGGTCGGTGTCGGTCGCGCGCAGCCGCAGCCCGCCCCCGGCCCCGGGCGCGATCGCGAGCGCGCCTGTCCGGGCGAGGAGCCGCTGGTCGATCACCCGGCAGCCTGTGGGCACATCGGGCCAGACGCGCGCGGCGATGATCACGAGGTCTGCTTCGGCGCAGGCGGCCGCGAGGCCCGCGGGTGCCCGCACGCCCTTCATCACCGCGATGCGCCAGCCGGCGAAGGTCAGGCGCCGGTCGCCGGCCGCGCCCTCGAAGGGGCCGGGCCGCGCGGCCGCTTCCTCTTGCGTGGCCATGTCGCCGTCGGCCTCGAGCCAGGCATCGGCCGTGAACCCCGCCCCGCGCGGGGCCGAGAGGATGCGCCCCCCGGGGCCCATCACGCCCAGAAGCGCGCCATCGGCCGAGACAAGGAGCGCGGGCCGCTCGGCCATGCCCCAGGGGATGAGGCAGAGCGCCACCGCCGCCGCCCCCGCCCATCGCGCCCGCCGCGGCCAGACGATGAGCCACATCGCCCCGAGCGCCATCGCCGGCAAGACCCAGCCCGGCGGCTCGATCACCGCCGTCACCGCCCCCTCGAGGCCCGCGACAAAATGCGCGACACCCAGAACCCAGCTGATACCCTGCGCCATCACCCACAGCGCCGGCCCCTCGAGCCCCAGCGGCGCGAGGACGGCCGCCACCACCGCCGCGGGCATCACGAAGGTGCCGACGATCGGCACGCTCAGCACATTGGCGAGAAGGCCATATTCGGCGACGCGGTTGAAATGCGCCGCCGCGATCGGCGCCGTCGCCCAGCCCGCCACCGCCGAGGTGAAGAGCGTGACCGCAATCGGGCGCAATGCCCAGGGGATGCGCCGCTGCGAAACCCGCCCGCGCAGCGCGCCGAAGGATGCCACCAGCGCGACCGTCGCCGCAAATGACATCTGAAACCCCGGATCGGTCAGCGATTCGGGCTGCGCGAGCAGGATGATCACCGCCGCGATCGCGACCGAGCGCAGCGACAGCGCGCGCCGGTCGAGCAGGACGGCGACCAGAAAGACCGACACCATGACGAAGGCGCGCTCGGTCGCGACATTGCCGCCCGAGAGCAGCAGGTAGAAGGCCCCGGCGCCAAGCGCCACCGCCGCCGCGATCTTCTTGCCCGGCACGCGCAGCGCCAGCGGCGGCACGAGCGCGATGCCGCCCCGCACCGCGCCGAAGACGAAGGCGGTGATGAGGCCCATGTGCAGCCCCGAGATCGAGAGCAGATGCGAGAGGTTCGATGCCCGGAGCGCCTCGGTCGCCGCCTGCCCGATGCCCGAGCGGTCGCCCGTCGTCAGCGCCGCCGCCACCCCGCCGGCATCGCCCCCGATCGTCTCGATCAGATGGACCGAGATCGCGTCGCGCAGCCGGTTGACGAGGGCCGCGCGCGGCGCCGGGGGTGCGAGCGTCTCGGGCGGGGTGCGGGTATAGCCGACCGCGCCGAGGCTGCGAAACCACGCCATGCGGCGAAAGTCGAAGCCGCCGGGCTCGACCGGGCCCTCGGGCGGCCCGAGATGCCCGATGAGGCGGATCGTGCTGCCGATCTCGGGCCGGCTGCCCTCGGCCGCGCCGTGAAACGACACGCGCACGCGCCAGGGCGTGCGCCCGGGCGCCACATCCTCCAGCCGCGGCGCCTCGAGCGTGACGCGCAGCTTGTCCGAAAACGACCGGTCGATCGCGACGACGCGCCCCTCGATGGGGCCGTAATAGCGAAAGCCGAGGACGGGGGCCGCGACGCGCTCGGCCCGGACCCCGCAGGCCAGAAAGCCAAGCGCCGCGCAAAGGGCCGCCGCCGCGGGGATGCGCAAGCCCTCCGGTCCGCGCAGGGCGCCAAGCGCGCCCGCAAGCGCAACCGCCCCGGCGGCGGCGTAGTGGATCAGCGCCGGCTCATCCCCGAGGGCGAACCACAGCCCGATCCCCGCCGCAATCATCACCGGCACGAAGGCAAAGAGCCGCCCCCGCGCCTCGGCCAGCGCCCGCAGCGGGTTCATGGATTGCAGCACTTGTTGACCGCCCCGGATTGCCCTTAAGAAAGCCGCAACCTGCCCTCGGGAAGGTTTATGCAAGGTTAACGCCCGAGGTCGACGCCATGCCCCCAGCCGCCGCCCGCCCCCCTGCCGCCGGCGCGCAGGTCGTCACGCGCTTTGCCCCCTCGCCGACGGGCTATCTGCACATCGGGGGGGCGCGCACGGCGCTTTTCAACTGGCTCTATGCAAGGGGGCGGGGCGGGCGGTTCCTGCTCAGGATCGAGGATACCGACCGCGAACGCTCGACCCCTGAGGCGACCGAGGCGATCCTGAAGGGGCTGACATCGCTTGGCCTCGACTGGGACGGCGAGGCCGTGAGCCAGTTCGAGCGCCGCGCCCGCCACGCCGAGGTCGCTCATGAGATGGTCGCGCGCGGGGCGGCCTATCGCTGTTTTGCGACGCAAGACGAGATCGAGGCCGCGCGCAACGCGGCGCTGGCCGAGGGGCGCTCGACCCTCTTTCGCAGCCCTTGGCGCGACGCCGACCCCGCGACGCACCCCGATGCGCCCTTTGTCATCCGGCTGCGCGCCCCGCGCGAGGGCGAGACGGTGATCGAGGATGCGGTGCAGGGCACGGTGCGCTTTGGCAACGACCAGCTCGACGACATGGTTTGTTTACGCTCGGATGGCACACCGACCTACATGCTCGCGGTCGTGGTCGACGACCACGACATGGGGGTCACGCATGTCATCCGGGGGGACGATCACCTGAACAACGCCGCCCGCCAGACGCAGGTCTATCGCGCGATGGGCTGGGAAGTGCCGGTCTGGGCGCATATCCCGCTCATCCACGGGCCCGACGGCAAGAAGCTCTCGAAGCGCCACGGGGCGGTCGGGCTCGAGCAATATGCCGCGATGGGCTATCCGCCGGCGGCGCTGCGCAACTATCTCGCGCGGCTCGGCTGGTCGCATGGCGATGCGGAGGTCTTCACCGATGCCGAGGCGATGGGGTGGTTCGACCTTTCGGGGATCGGGCGGGCGCCGGCGCGGCTCGACTTCAAGAAGCTCGAGCATCTGAGCGCGCGCCACATCGCGATGATGGACGATGCTGCGCTGCTGCATGATCTGGCCGCATATCGTGCGGCCAAGGGCGATCCGCCCCTGTCTGCGGCCGAGTCGGCCGCACTCGGGCGGGCGCTCTATTGCGTGCGCGACAGGGCGAAGACCCTCGGAGAGCTTCTTGAAAAAGCGGCATTTATCCTCTCATTACGCCCGCTTGTGCCGGATGCGGCGGCGGTTGCCGCGCTCGACCCGGTATCCCGTGGCATACTGTCGGAATTGACGCCGCAGTTGCAAAATGCTAGCTGGCAGAGAGACGTTCTGGAACGGATCGCGGCCGATGCGGCCACCGCAAACGGGGTCGGTCTGGGCCGGATCGCGGCGCCGCTGCGCGCCGCGCTGTCGGGGCGGACGGTCAGTCCGAGCGTGTTTGACATGATGCTCGTCCTCGGCCGGGACGAGACGATTGCGCGGATCGCAGACGCCGCGCACTGGCCCGAGGGGGCCCGCTAGCGCGCCGCCGGGGGCGACACGCTACCACAGGCCGGCCGGCGGCCGGCACCAACAGAGGGTAGAGGTATGTCCGCATCGAAACGCACCGCAACCATCACGCTCGACGGCAAGACGATCGACCTGCCGGTGCATCACGGGACCACGGGCCCCGATGTCGTCGATATCCGCAAGCTCTATGCCGAGGGTGACGTCTTCACCTTCGATCCGGGCTTCACCTCGACCGCGGCCTGCGAATCGGGGATCACCTACATCGACGGCGACGCGGGCGAACTGCTCTATCGCGGCTATCCGATCGAGCAGCTGGCCGAGCAGTCATCCCATCTCGAGGTCTGCTATCTGCTTCTTTACGGTGAGCTGCCGACCCCCGCACAGCTTGCGGACTTCGAGGGGCGCGTCACGCGCCACACGATGGTGCATGAGCAGATGCACTATTTCTTCCGCGGGTTCCGCCGCGACAGCCACCCGATGGCGACGATGGTCGGCGTCGTCGGCGCGATGTCGGCCTTCTATCACGACAGCCTCGACATCAACGACCCCTGGCAGCGCGAGGTCGCCGCGATCCGCATGATCGCGAAACTGCCGACGATCGCGGCGATGGCCTACAAGTATTCGATCGGCCAGCCCTTCGTCTATCCGAAGAACAGCCTCGATTACGCCTCGAACTTCCTGCACATGTGCTTTGCGGTTCCCTGCGAGGAGTATGTGGTCAAGCCCGCCCTCGCCAAGGCGATGGACCGCATCATGATGTTGCACGCCGACCACGAGCAGAATGCCTCGACCTCGACGGTGCGGCTTGCGGGCTCATCGGGCGCGAACCCCTTCGCGTGCATCGCGGCCGGGATCGCCTGCCTCTGGGGGCCGGCGCATGGGGGGGCGAACCAGGCCTGCCTCGAGATGCTGCGCGAGATCGGGACGGTTGACCGCATCCCCGAATTCATCCGCCGCGCCAAGGACAAGAACGACAGCTTTCGCCTCATGGGCTTTGGCCACCGGGTCTACAAGAACTTCGACCCGCGCGCCAAGGTGATGAAGGAATCGGCCGACGAGGTGCTCGGCCTGCTCGGGATCGAGAACAACGAGACGCTCAAGGTCGCCAAGGAGCTTGAGCGGATCGCGCTCGAGGACGAATATTTCGTCTCGAAGAAGCTCTATCCCAACGTCGATTTCTATTCGGGCATCATCCTCGAGGCGATGGGCTTTCCGACCTCGATGTTCACGCCGATCTTCGCGCTCTCGCGCACGGTCGGCTGGATCTCGCAGTGGAAGGAGATGATCGCGGATCCCGCGCAGAAGATCGGGCGTCCGCGCCAGCTCTATGTCGGCCCGACCCGGCGCGACTACATCGCGATCGGCGCGCGCTGAGGGGACCTCAGAGCGCGGCCATCAGCGCATCGGGCATCTCGAAATTGGCGGTGACGTTCTGCACGTCATCGTCCTCTTCGAGGGTCTCGATCAGGCGCATGAGCTTCTGCGCGGCCTCGAGTTCCGAGATCTCGGTGGTCGAGGCGGGCTTCCAGACAAGCTTCGCGCTCTCGGCCTCGCCGAGGGCGGCCTCAAGCGCGGTCGCCACCTCGCCGAGATCGGCCGCGGCGCACCAGATCAGATGCCCGTCCTCCGAACTCTCGACATCCTCGGCGCCGGCCTCGATCGCGGCCTCGAAGACGCGCTCGGCGCTGCCGGCGCCGAGGGCATAGCCGATCTGGCCCATCCGGCCGAACATGAAGCTGACCGCGCCCGTCTCGGCGAGGTTGCCGCCGTTCTTGGTGAACGTGCTGCGCACGTTCGAGGCGGTGCGGTTGCGGTTGTCGGTCATCGCCTCGACGATGATCGCGACCCCGCCCGGCCCGTAGCCTTCATAGCGGATCTCGTCGAGCGTCTCGGCATCGGCCGCCGACGCCTTGGAGATCGCGCGGTCGATCACGTCGCGGGGCATCGAGTTCGCCTTGGCCTCGCGCACCGCAAGGCGCAGGCGCGCGTTCTTGTCGGGGTCGGGATCGCCCATCCGCGCCGCCACCGTGATCTCGCGCGAGAGCTTGGAAAAGAGCCGCGAGCGCGCGGCGTCCTGCTTGCCCTTGCGGTGCTGGATGTTGGCCCATTTGGAATGGCCGGCCATGTCGCGTCCCCGATGCTGTTTCATGCGCCCCTGCGGGCGGCATCCCCATAGCGCAGGGCCATGCGGCGCTGCAAGACGCACCCGCGGATGTGACGCGCATCCGCCCTCGGGGCGCTCGCGGCGGCGTCCGCGCGGGGCCTGCGGCGCTCGGCGGTTGCGCGCGGGGGCCGCGTCGGGGTATCCCCGGGGGCCGGCAAGGTGGTGCCGGTCCGAGACGGAAGATCGCATGACCCCGCCCGAAGACCTCCGCAGCAACGCCGTCTGGCAGCACGACCACGACCACATCCTGCACCCCTGGACGAATTTCGGCCCATTCGAGGCGGCGGGCTCGCTCGTGGTCGAGCGGGGCGAGGGGGTCTGGCTGTGGGATGCGGGCGGGCGGCGATACCTTGACGCGGTGGGGGGGCTCTGGTGCACCAACATCGGCCTCGGCCGGCCCGAGATGGCGCGCGCCATCGCCGCGCAGGTTGAGCGGCTGACCTTCACCAATACCTTCGTCGACATGACGAACCCGCCCTCGGCGATGCTGGCCGCGCGGCTGGCCGAGCTTGCGCCCGGCGATCTCAACCGCGTGCATTTCACGACCTGCGGCTCAACCGCGGTCGACACGGCGCTGCGCATGGTCGCCTTCGTGCAGCGCTCGCTCGGCCATCCGGACAAGACCGGGATCGTGGCGCGGCGGCTGAGCTATCACGGCTCGACCCATTTCGGGCAGTCGGTCAGCCACCGTCCCGGCGACCGCGTGCCCGAGTTCCGCTACGAGACGCGCGGCATCCACCACATCAGCGCGCCGCACCTCTATCGCGCGCCCGCGGGCATGGATGCGGCGGCGTTCTGCGACCATCTCGTGGCCGAGTTCGAGGCGCTGATCGCGCGCGAGGGCGCCGAGACGATCGGGGCCTTCATCGCCGAGCCGATCCAGGCCTCGGGCGGTGTCGTGATCCCGCCCGAGGGCTATCTGCCGCGCATGGCCGAGCTTTGCCGCCGCCACGGCATCCTCGTGATCTTCGACGAGGTGGTGACCGCCTTCGGCCGCCTCGGCCAGTGGTTCGCCTCGGGGCCGGAAACGGGCGTTGTTCCCGACATGGTCACCGTCGCCAAGGGGCTCACCTCGGGGTATCTGCCGCTCGGGGCGGTGATCTTTTCCGACCGGCTCTGGCAGGCGATGGCGGACAACCCCGAGCGGTGGTTCACCTCGGGCTATACCTATTCAGGCCACCCCGTCGCCTGCGCCGCAGCACTTGCCAACCTCGAGATCATCGCGCGCGAGGGGCTTTTGGAAAACGCCGCAAGGATGGGCGCGCTCTTTGCCGAGCGGCTCGAGGGGCTGCGCGATCTGCCGACGGTGGGCGATGTGCGCGCGAGGGGCCTCATGGCCTGCGTCGAGAATGTCGCCGACAAGACGACCCGCGCGCTGCTCGCCGATGAGATCGACATCGGCAAGCGCATCTCGGACGCCTGCGAGGCGCGGGGCCTCCTGGTGCGGCCGATGGCGCATCTCAACGTGATGTCGCCCGCCCTCATCGTCACCGAAGAGATGATTGACGAAATCGTCACGACGCTGCACGCAGCGATCCGCGAGGTGACCGACGATCTCGTGCGCGAAGGGGTGAGGATCGGCTGATGGGGCTCGAGCAATCCGCCGAAGAGGTCGACGGCGCCTTTCTGCGCGAGGGGCTCAAGGGCCTTTCGTTCGAGAACGCCTTTGCCGGCGCGACATCCTTCCTGCGCCGGCGCTATACGCGCGAGCTCAAGGGCGTCGATCTGGCGGTGACGGGGGTCGCCTTCGATCAGGCGGTGACGCATCGCACCGGCACCCGCTTTGGCCCCCGCGCGATCCGCGAGGCATCGACCCTGCAACCCTGCGACCCGCCCTTTGGCTGGGGGTTCTCGCCGCTCGAGGACTTCGCGATCGTCGATTATGGCGATCTCGCCTTTGATTATGCCCGCATCGCGGCCTTTCCCGCGGCCCTTTCGGCGCATGTCGGGGCGATCCTCGATCAGGGGGCGGGCACGCTGACGCTCGGGGGCGACCATTATATCACGCTCCCGATCCTGCGCGCGCATGCCGAGCGTTTCGGGCCACTGGGCGTCATCCAGTTCGACGCCCATTCCGACCTCTGGCCCGATGACGACATGGCGCGCATCGACCACGGGACGATGATGTACAAGGCGGTGCGCGCCGGCTATGTCGACCCCGCGCGCTCGGTCCAGATCGGCATTCGGACCGAGTGCGAGGATTACCTCGGGATCCGCGCCATCACCGCGCCCGAGGTGCATGAACGCGGCGCGGCGGCCGTCGCGGCCGAGGTGCGCGCCATCGTGGGCGAGGGCCCGAGCTATCTGAGCTTCGACATCGA
>JAUREX010000316.1 GCA_030834485.1 Gemmobacter sp. | reverse complement strand
TGCCGCCGCGGGGCGGACCGACCCGATCGCCGGGATGGACCACCGCATCGCTCCACCACAGGCTCACCCGTGCGTGGATCTCCGGCTGCAGCTGGTGGACCTGATCGTGCTGGCCGGCGAAAGCGCCGGACGCCTCCGGGGTCGGCAGCCAGCGCAGGATCGCACGGGCGCCGGGGGGCAGGGGCGCAGGCACAGCGCCGCCACCGGCAGCGGGTCGAGCGTTGCCGACATCACCAGAAGCCGCAGATCGGGGCGCAGCGCGCCCCGCACCTCGAGCGCGAGTGCAAGCCCGAGATCGGCCGCGAGCGATCTTTCGTGGAACTCGTCGAAGATGACCGCGCCGACGCCCTCAAGCGCCGGGTCGTCCTGGATCATCCGCGTCAGGATCCCCTCGGTCAGCACCTCGATGCGGGTGGCGGGGCCGATGGCCGATTCGCCCCGCATGCGATAGCCGACGGTGCCGCCCGGCGCCTCGCCCAGCGTCTCTGCCATGCGCTGCGCGCTCATCCGCGCGGCGATGCGGCG
>JAUREX010000315.1 GCA_030834485.1 Gemmobacter sp. | reverse complement strand
GTCATCTCCATGCCCTCGGCCCGGAATGTGCCGCCCCGGAGTTCGCCCGGGATCAGATTCATGGCCGGGCTGCCGATGAAGCCGGCGACGAATGCATTGGCGGGGCGGTCATAGATTTCGGTTGGCGTGCCGACTTGTTGAACGACACCGTTGTTCATCACGACGACGCGGTCCGCGAGCGTCATCGCCTCGATCTGGTCGTGGGTCACATAGATCGTGGTGGTCTTGAGTGCATGATGGAGGTTCCTGATCTGCGCACGGGTCGAGACGCGCAGCTTGGCGTCCAGATTCGAGAGCGGTTCGTCCATCAGGAAGGCATTGGGCTCGCGCACGATGGCGCGCGCAAGCGCCACACGCTGGCGCTGGCCGCCCGACAGGGCAGCCGGGCGACGGTCAAGGTAAGGGCCGAGCTCGACCATCTCGGCGGCGCGCATCACCCGCGCATGGTGCTGCTCCTTCGGCACATTGCGCACCCGCAGGGGGAAGCGGATGTTTTCATAGACCGTGAGGTTGGGATAGAGGCCATAGCT
>JAUREX010000314.1 GCA_030834485.1 Gemmobacter sp. | reverse complement strand
ATGGACATCCTGCCGGCCACCTCGCTCATCGGAGTGAGCAGCGGCAGGCCGCCTGCGCCAGTCACGGTTTCATAGGCGATCGCGGTGCAGCCTGAGTGCAACAGGCCCTCGGCCTGCGCCCTGTCCGCAGCAAGGTGGAGATAGGTAAACAGCACCTGATCCGGTCTGAGGCGGGCGTATTCCACCGCCTGGGGCTCCTTGACCTTCACGATCATCTCCGCCTGCTCGAACACCTGACCGGCATCCGGCACCAGCGTGGCCCCGGCAAGCGCGTAGTCCTCGTCGGTGACCCCGATGCCCACACCCGCACCAGACTGCATCAGCACCTCGTGGCCATCGGCTACCAGTTCCCGCACGCCAGCGGGAACCAGGCCGACCCGATATTCATGAACCTTGATTTCAGTAGGGCACCCAATCCTCATGACCGCGCTCCGAGGCAGTTTGTTCTACACCGAAGCGTATGCCCGCGTGCCTTGAATTTGCTGCCGGTTACGGACCTTTCGAGGGGTAATATATGAATTTTATTGCGTTT
>JAUREX010000313.1 GCA_030834485.1 Gemmobacter sp. | reverse complement strand
GATCCCGCCCGCTGCCTATCTGACCGAGACGCCCGCGACGCGCGCGGATGCGCGCCTTGCCGCGCTTGCCGCCGCCACGCCGGGGGCGGGGCTCGATCTTGCCCATGCGCTCGCAGCCGCGGTGACGGGCGCGATCGCCTATCGCCCGGGCACGACGCATGCGCACACGACCGCGGCCGAGGCGCTCGCGCAGGGCGAGGGGGTTTGCCAGGATCACGCGCAGGCGCTGATCGCGCTTGCGCGGCTGCGGGGGATGCCGGCGCGCTATGTCTCGGGCTATCTCGGGGCGGCGGCGGGCGCGCCCGTGCACGAGGCCGCCCATGCCTGGGCCGAACTCTGGATCGAGGGGTTGGGCTGGGTCGGGTTCGACCCGGCGAACGCCTGCTGCCCGGATGCGCGCTATGTCCGCCTCGGCTCGGGCAGGGATGCACGCGACGCCGCCCCCGTGCGCGGCATCGCGCAAGGGGGGCCGGGCGGTGGCGCGCAGGAACGGCTGCAGGTGCAGCTTGCCGTGACCGAGGCGCAGCAGCAATAAG
>JAUREX010000312.1 GCA_030834485.1 Gemmobacter sp. | reverse complement strand
CGAGAATGTCGTCGCTGAGCGGCTCCTCGAACGCGGGGAGGACGGCGTCGAGCTGGTCGGCGTTTGAGGCACCGAGGATCGGTGCGGTGACGGCCGGCTGCGCGAGCACCCAGCCGACGGCAACGCGCGCTGGCTCGAGGCCCGCCTCGTCGCAGATCGCGAAGATGCGCTCCGACTTCTCGAACATCGTCTCGTTCCAGTAGCGGCGGCGGTAGATATGCTCGACGTCGGCGTCGCTGATCGCTCGCAGGTCGGCCTTGGTGCGCTCCTCGCCCCGGTCGGCGCGGAACGTGGCAAGCGTGATCCCCTTCATGGTCGCGCCGCCGGGATCGCGCGGGTGGTCTGACCACCCGCCTTCATGGCGCAGGACGGCGGCCAGAGCCTTCGGCCAGGTCGCCGCGCTCACCGCTTGAGCGCCGCCGCGATCTGCGGGGCCTGCCTCGGCTTCCTGCCGTGGAACTTCAACCCGGCGCGCGTCTTCATGGGCGACTCGGGGGCGCTGCTGATCGGGTTCCTCCTGGCCTGCGTGTCGATCCA
>JAUREX010000311.1 GCA_030834485.1 Gemmobacter sp. | reverse complement strand
TGAGAGAATCGAACTCCCACTTTGTGGTCCGTAGCCACACGTAATATCCATTTTACTAAAGACCGAAAAACTTGGTGGGTTGAGTAGGGATCGAACCTACTTGCCGAAGCCACGGATTTACAGTCCGCTGCCCTACCATTAGAGCATTCAACCCAATAACACTGGCAGGGAGTATAGGACTCGAACCTATGCATGTCGGAATCAAAATCCGATGCCTTACCAACTTGGCGAACTCCCAACAATATTAGAATTGCAGTCTGCACTATTTGCTATGCCGCACAGGCTTTGTCTAGAATTACCTTCTATTGACATAGTTACGTGGAGTTGACGTTTACTCCATGGCTTACAAACTGCAAATCTAATACTGCGAAACTTGGCTGCTCAGGTAGGGATCGAACCTACGACCAATTGATTAACAGTCAACTGCACTACCACTGTGCTACTGAGCAATAATTCTGGCGACATGTACGGGATTCGAACCCGTGGTCTCCGCCGTGACAGGGCGGCGCATTAGGCCAACTATGCTAACATGCCATAT
>JAUREX010000310.1 GCA_030834485.1 Gemmobacter sp. | reverse complement strand
GTGACGCCGGCCGTGGAACAGATGCTCGGGCGGCACCCGCTCGACGTCACCGGCGCGCACCTGCTCGAGCACGTC
Source organism: Gemmobacter sp. (assembly GCA_030834485.1). Taxonomy (GTDB): domain Bacteria; phylum Pseudomonadota; class Alphaproteobacteria; order Rhodobacterales; family Rhodobacteraceae; genus JAUREX01. The sequence continues at coordinate 466 of JAUREX010000310.1, read as the reverse complement.
CACGAGCACGACCGCGAGAACGCCGAAGCGCTCGTCCGCAGCAGCAGCGAGGGGTGGCCGACCCGCGGCGAGCTGCGGCTGGTCGCGCGCGATCTGGCCGAGGGGGCGGACATGGTGATGGTCAAGCCCGGGATGCCCTATCTCGACATCTGCCGGCGGGTGAAGGACGCCTTCGGCGTGCCGACCTTCGCCTATCAGGTGTCGGGCGAGTACGCGATGCTATCGGCCGCCTTCGAAAAAGGCTGGCTGGACCGCGACCGCGCCATGCTGGAATCCCTGACCGCCTTCAAGCGCGCGGGCGCCAGCGGCATCCTTACCTATTTCGCGGTCGAAGCGGCGAAGCTGCTGAAGCGCTAATCGCGCGCCGTGGCAAACAGGCTGCGCAGGATGATTTCCGCGCGCGCCGGCAGCACGTGCAGACCCGAGCGGCGCTGGCCCAGATCGATCACGTTTTCCAGCACCAGCA
>JAUREX010000309.1 GCA_030834485.1 Gemmobacter sp. | reverse complement strand
CTCAAGTCGATAGGTCTGAAGCACCACCAGGCCGTCGTCGAGGTCGACAATACCGCCACCATGCGCGGGATGCTCTACAAGGTGCGTCACCTCGTCGAGGTGACCCCGGTTGAGGAGAACTGAGATGGCCGACCAGCACGAGCAGGTCGAGAAGATCACCCTCTCGACGCTGCGTCCCGCTCCCGGTTCGCGCCAGGCCCGCAAGCGCCTCGGGGTCGCGCCCGAGACCGTGCTCTGCGTCCACCCCGGCTTCATCGCGCCCTACAAGCGCCTGCACGAGGTCGTCGAGGCCGTCATCGCGCAGGCGCCGGCCCTGCGCGCGGCGGGCGGGGACCCGGCGGGCGCGTTGCACCTCGCGACCTGGGGGCTGATGGCCGCGGTGGCGGCGGGGGCGGTGCTCGTGCGGGTGCGGCCGCGGCGGGAGGCCGCGCCGGGGCGCGGCGCGCGCGGACTGCTGCGCGGGGCGGCGGCAGAGGCGGGGTCCTTGCTGGCCCGGCCGCTGGCGTTGGGGGCGCACGCCGTCCTGAGCCTCGCGCAGGTCGGCACCA
>JAUREX010000032.1 GCA_030834485.1 Gemmobacter sp. | reverse complement strand
CCCGACCGGAAACTCGGCATCGAACCGCGCGACCGCGAAGGTGTTGCCCGCGAGCGCATCCTGCCGGGGCGAGGTGATATCGCGCGGCCCGAGGCCGTAGGGCTCGAACCCGCGCATCTTGCCGGCGAGCGAGAAGCGGTCGGTGATGCGGCTCGCCTGCCCCGAGCCGGTCTCGAGGTGCCCGGCCTCAAGTGTCGCGCGCAGCGTCAGGTCGCCGCCGAGGCGCTTGGTCTCGTAGATGGCGCTCGCGGTCGAGACGAAGGCGTCGACATCGCCGCCAAGCCCCTGCAACTCCTGCCCGACGCGCAGGAGCACGATCTCGTCGCCGCCGAGACCGGCGCGGCGGCTGTCCCAGGAATAGCCATAGCCGAACCCGGCCGAGACGAGATCGCCGCGCGCCTGATCGGTCACGAGGATGGGGGCGGTGGTGGCCGCGTCGATCCCGGTGAGCTTGCTCGAGGCGATGCGGAAGAACCCCTCGAGCCGGCCGTTCGCCGTCGTCGGGAACTCGAGCGCGGGGCGGAATTCGAACTCTTCGGAATCGAAGGCCAGATAGCTCGCCGAGCCGCGCGTGTTGGCAAGTGCGATCGAGGCGCGCAGGTCGCGCCCGAGAAAGGCGGGCTCGGCAAAGCGCAGCGCGGTGTTGGCGCGCGCCGCGCCGAGATTGCCCTCGACCGAGATGAACTGCCCGCGACCGAGGAAGTTCGATTCCGAGAGGTTGAAGGTGAAGGCCGCGCCGTCGACCTCGCCATAGGAGGCGCCGAAGGCGAGCGAGCCGGTCGGGCGTTCGGTGACCGAGACATCGACGACGACCTGATCGGGCGCGCTGCCCTGGCGCGTATCGACATTCGCCGTCTCGAAGAAGCCGAGCGCGCGGATGCGCTCGGCCGCCTCGCGGATGGCGCGCGGGTTGAACGGATCGCCCTCGACGATGCGGAACTGGCGGCGGATCACGCGGTCGAGCGTGGTGACATTGCCCTCGATGTCGATGCGCTCGACGAAGATGCGCGGGCCGCGCACGAGCGCAAAGCTCACGTCGAGGGTGGCGGTCGCGTCGTTGCGGGTGATGCGCGGCTCGACCCGCAGGAAGCTCAGGCCCTGGCGCAGCGCGAGCGCCTCCATCCGCGCGACGGCGGATTCGAGCGCGAGCGGCGAGAAGACATCGCCCGTGCTTATCGAATTCGCAGCAAGGAAGGCGGCGGTGTCGGCCTCGGGATATTCCGAGGTGACCTCGAACGCGCCAAAGCGGAACTGCGCCCCCTCGCGCAGCGTGAAGCGCACGAGGAAGGCGTCGCGCTCGGGCGTGTAGTCGGCGCTGGCGTCGAGGACGCGGAAATCGATGAACCCGCGCGAGAGGTAGAAGTCGCGCAGAAGCTGGCGGTCGAGCTCGAGCCGCTCGGGCGCGTAGGTGTCGGCCGAGATGAAGGTCCGCAAGAGGCCCGCCTGCTTGGTCAGCAGCACCCGGCGCAGGCGCGAATCGCTGAAGGCCTCGTTGCCGGTGAAGGCGATGCGCTCGACCTCGATGACGCCGCCCTCGGCGATCTCGAACACGAGATCGACCGTGCCGTCCGCACGCGGGATCACGCGGGGATCGACCGAGGCCGAGGCGCGGCCGGCGGCGCGATAGGCCTCGACCAGCGCGGCGGCGTCGGCGGCGGCGGTCCGGGGCGAATAGACGCGCCGCTCGCGCGAGGTGACGATCGAGGCAAGCGCGGCATCATCGAGCCGGCGGTTGCCCTCGAAGGCGACGCGGTTGACGACCGGCCATTCCTTGACCACGACGCTCAGCGTCGCGCCCTCGGGGGTGATCGTGGCCGATTCGAAGAGCCCCGCCGCCATCAGCCGCTGATAGGCGTCGTTGACCTGCGCGGTCGAAACCTCCTGCCCCTCGCGCAGACCCAGAAGCGCGCGCACCGAGGCGTCATCGACCCGCTGGTTGCCCGAGATCTCGATCCGCTCGAGCGTCGCGACCTGCCCGATCAGCAGGGTCGGGCCGAGGATCAGCACGACGCTCGCGGCGAGGGTGCGCGCAAGGCGCGGCAGACGATCCCGAAGACGCATGGCCCGCACTCTATGTCCTCCGAAATGACGCCCGGGGGCGCGTTCCCGTCCGGGCCGGAATTGCCCTCCACCCTCGGTTGTGACTAGCCGCTTGGCCGGCGAATGTCAAAAACGATCCCGGCCCGGCAGGGGGTCTAGCAGAGGATTCCGACGTCGTTGGCGGTCGCGAACACCATGAGCGAGAGCAGAAGCGCAAGCCCCGTGACCAGCAGCCCGCGCAGCACCTTTTCGGGCGGGGCGCGACCCGTGGCGGCCTCCCACCCGATCAGCACGAGATGCCCGCCATCGAGGACCGGGACCGGAAAGAGGTTCATGAGGCCGATCGCGGCCGAGAGCATCGCGACAAACCACACGAAACTCGCGAGGCCCTGCTCGGCGGCCGCGGCCGAGGTCTCGGCGATGCGGACCGGCCCGCCTAGGTTACAGGTGCTGATGCGCCCCGCGATCATGTGCCAGAGCCCCGAGAGCGAGGTCGTGATCACATCCGCCGTCTGCGCCACCCCGTGCGAGAGCGCCTCGAACGGCCCCGGCGTGGCGGTCTGCGGCGCAAAGGCGCCCGCCCCCACCACCCCGATCATCAGGCGCGACTCGAACCCCGCCTCGGTCGGGACATCGGTCACGCGCGGCACCAGCACGAGGTCGAATTCCCCCGTCCCCGCGCGCCAGACCCGCAGCGCGAGGGGGCGGCCCTCGGAATTCTCGACCGCGCGGCGCAGGGCCGCGAAGGTCGCGACCGGCGCGCCGTCGATCGCAAGCACGACATCGCCCGCCATCAGCCCGACATCGCCCGCCGCCGAATCGGGGGCGACCGCATCGACGAGGGGGGGCAGCGGATGGGGCCCCGCGACCTCGCGCAGCGCGCCCGCCCGCTCGACCGCATAGCGCAGGAGGTCACGCTCGGGCAGCGTCTCGGTCAGGGCGGCGAGGTCGGCGCGGGTTTCGACCGGCTGGCCCTCGATCGCGCGGATCAGGTCGCCCGCGACCAGTTCATGCGCGACCGGCAAAGGCTTTGTTTCGCCCACCACCGGCGCCTCGAGCGGGACGCCCCGCACCAGAAGAAGTGTGGCAAAGACAAGGGCCGCGAAGAAGAAGTTGAAGACGGGCCCCGCCGCGATGGTCGCCGCGCGCGCCCAGAGCGGCGCGCCCGTCAGCGTGCGCCGGCGCGCCGCGGCGTCGGTCGCCGCGGGGGCGGCGGTGACCGAGGCCGCATCAGCGTCGCCCGCAAAGCGCACATACCCCCCGAACGGCAGCGCCGCGATCTGCCAATGCGTGCCGCGCCGGTCGGTCCAGCCCGCGATCTTCGGCCCGAAGCCGATCGAGAACACCTCGGCATGGATCCCCGACCAGCGCCCGACGATGTAGTGGCCGTATTCATGCACCCCGACGATGATCGAGAGCGCGAGCACGAAGGCCGCGAGCGTCCACAGAAGCCCGCCGAAAGAGGGGATCAGACCCAGAAGTTCCATCCGCCCTATCCCCCGGCCAGCGACCGCGCGGCCTCGGCCGCCCGCATCCTTGCCAGATGGTCGAAGTCGAGGACGATCTCAAGACGGTCTGGCGCGGATGTGAAGCCGGGCTCGGCCGCCATCCGCGCAAGCGTCGCCTCGACGATCGCGGCCATGGCGGTAAAACCCACCCGCCCCTCGAGGAAATGGTCGAGCGCGATTTCCTTCGCCGCATTGAATACCGCCCCCGCCATGCCGCGCGCCGCCATCACCTCGCGCGCGAGGCGCAGCGCGGGAAAGCGCACGGGGTCGGGGTCCTCGAAGGTCAGCGCGCCGATCCGCGCGAGGTCGAGCCGCGCGACCGGCAGCGGCGCGCGCTCGGGCCAGTTCAGCGCATAGCCGATGGCATGGCGCATGTCGGGGGGCCCGAGATGCGCGATCACCCCGCCATCGACATGCGCGACAAGCGCGTGGACGATCGATTGCGGGTGCACGAGAACCTCGATCCGCTCGGGCGGGATCCCGAAGAACTCTCGGGTTTCAATCAGGTCCATCGCCTTGTTGACGAGCGAGGCGGAATCGACCGAGATGCGCGCCCCCATCGACCAGTTGGGATGGCGCACCGCCTCGGCCGGGGTGGCGCGCGCCAGCCGGTCGGCGGGCCAGTCGCGGAAGGGCCCGCCCGAGGCGGTGATGATGACGCGCTCTACCGAGGCCATGTCGTCGCCCGCGAGCGCCTGGAAGATCGCCGAATGCTCGCTGTCGACGGGCAGGATGCGCGCCCCCGCCGCGCGCGCCGTCGCGAGGAGGAGCGGCCCCGCGCAGACGAGCGATTCCTTGTTGGCCAGCGCGATGGTCGTGCCCTGCGCCGCGGCGCGCAGGCCCGGCACGAGGCCCGCCGCCCCGACGATTGCCGACACCGCGAGGTCGGCCGGCCGCTCGGCCGCCTCGGCGATGGCCTCGGGGCCGGCGGCGGCCTCGGTCGCGCTGCCGGCAAGCGCGGCGCGCAGGTCCTGCAGGCATTCGGGATAGGCGGTGACGGCGACCTCGGCGCGGTGTGCGCGCGCGGCGGCGGCAAGGGCCGCGATGTTGCGCCCGCCCGTCAGGGCGACGACGCCGAAGGCGTCGGGCGCGCGCCCGAGCAGGTCGAGCGTGCTCTGCCCGATCGAGCCCGTGGCCCCGAAGACGCTGATGCGCCGCATCCCCTACCCCGCGATCCTGAGCGGAAAGCCGGTCGCCAGCGCGACCGCCCCCATCAGCGCGGCAGCCCCGATCATGCCGTCGAAGCGGTCCATCACGCCCCCATGCCCGGGAATGAGGTTCGAGCTGTCCTTGACCCCAGCGCGGCGCTTGAGCGCGCTTTCCCACAGATCGCCCGCCTGCGCGGCGCAGGCGAGCACCACCGCAAGCGCCGTTGCACCCGCCAGCGCCCCGCCGCCAAGGCCCATCATCCCCGCGCCGACGCCCCCCACGGCGGCCGCCCCGACCCAGCCCGCCAGCGTGCCCGACCAGGTCTTGCTCGGGCTGACGCGCGGCCAGAACTTGGGCCCGCCCGCGATCCGGCCGACGAAATAGCCGCCCGCATCCGACGCCACCACCACCGCGATGAGCCAGAGCGTCCAGCCAAGCCCGTCGCCCCCGGGCGAGGCGCGCACATGCCACAGCGCCAGCCCCGCAAGCACCGCGAGGCTGCCATAGAGCGCGAAGACGCGCCGCCCCGCAGGCAGGGCCGCCAGCGCCACCAGCGCGGGCAAGAGCGCCGCGAGCGGCACGGCAAGTGCGGCGGGCGTCGTGAGCGCGCCCGAGACGATCGCGCTCGCGCCCGCAAGGCCCATCGCGGCGCGCGCGGGCGCGCGTTGTGCGGGATGCACGAGATGGGCAAGCTCCCACAGCATCGCCCCGACGATGAGGGCGACGAGCGCGAGAAACCAAGCGCCCCCCACCCAGAGGTCGAGCGCGCCGACCGCCACCAGCACGAGCGCCGAGCCGAGCCGCGGCAGAAGATCGCCAAAGCGGCCGCGGATCATGCCCTAGCCCGCCGCGACCGCGCCGAAGCGCCGCTCGCGCAGCCCGAAGCGGGCCATGATCTCGGCCAGATGGGCGGGCAGGAAGTCGGGCCAGAGGACCGGAGAGAATTCGTATTCGGCATAGGCCGCCTGCCAGGGCAGGAAGTTCGAGACGCGCGTCTCGCCCGAGGTGCGGATCACGAGGTCGGGATCAGGCAGCCCCGCGGTGTCGAGCACGCCCGCGACCGTGGCCTCGGTGATGGCCTCGGGCGCGATCTCGCCGCGCAGCGCAGCGACGGCAAGCGCGCGCGCGGCGCGCGTCACCTCATCGCGCCCGCCGTAATTGACCGCGATCGTGAGGTTCAGGACGGCATTCGCCGCCGTGCGCGCCTCGATCCCCGCCATCAGCGCCTGAAGCCGCGGATCGAGCCGGGCGCGATCGCCGATGAAGCGCACCCGCACCCCGTTCGCCGACAGCCGGTCGGCCTCGCGCTCGATGTAGCGGGCGAATAGGCGCATGAGGCCGATGACCTCTTCGGTCGAGCGCTTCCAGTTCTCGGTCGAGAAGGCATAGAGCGTGAGCCAGCGGATCCCGAGGCCGGGGGCGGCGGCGACGATGGCGCGCACGCGCTCGGCCCCGCGCCGGTGGCCGACAAGGCGCGGCAGGCCGCGATTCGTGGCCCAGCGGCCGTTGCCGTCCATGATGATCGCGACATGCTGGGGCCCGGCGCGTCCGGGGTGGGCGGGGTCGGGCGATGAATGGGCCAAGTCGGCCGTCCTTTCGTGATCAAATGGTCAGACCTGCATGATTTCCTGCTGCTTGCCCTCGAGCGTCTTGTCGATGAGGGCAATCATCCGGTCGGTCAGCTCCTGGATCTCGTCGGCCCAGAGCTTCTGGTCGTCCTCGGGCATCCCGGCGGCCTTGGCGCGCTTGAGGCGGTCCATGCCGTCGCGGCGCACGTTGCGCACCGCGACGCGGGCGTGCTCGGCATATTGCCCCGCGACCTTGCTCAGTTCGCGCCGCCGCTCCTCGTTCAGTTCGGGGATCGGCAGCATGATGATGGGGCCGTTCGTCTGCGGGTTGATGCCGAGGCCCGATTCCCGGATCGCCTTTTCGACCTTGCCGATCATGGCGCGGTCCCAGACGTTGATCGTGACCATCCGCGGCTCGGGCACGTTCACCGTGCCGAGCTGGTTGATCGGCGTCATCTGGCCATAGGCCTCGACCTGGATCGGCTCGAGCATCGAGCCCGAGGCACGGCCCGTGCGCAGCGAGGCAAGCTCGGTGCGCAGCGCGGCCACCGCGCCCTCCATGCGCCGCTCAAGGTCGTCGAGGTCGAAGTCGGTATCGTCTGTCATGGGCGTGCTCTTCGGTCGGGAAGTGTTCAGCCGTGAACGCGGGTATAGGTGCCCTCGCCGCGCAGGATGCCGCCGAACCCGCCGGGTTCGTCGAGGGAAAAGACGATGATCGGCAGGTCGTTATCGCGCGCGAGCGCGATCGCCGAGGCATCCATGACGCCAAGGTGCTTTTGCAGCACCTCGTCATAGCTCACCTGGTCGTAACGGCGGGCATCGGCGTGCTTCTTGGGGTCCTTGTCATAGACGCCATCGACCTTGGTGCCCTTGAAGATCGCCTCGCAGGCCATTTCGTTGGCGCGCAGCGTCGCGGCGGTGTCGGTGGTGACGAACGGGCTCACGGTGCCGGCGGCCAGAATCACGATCCGACCCTTCTCGAGGTGGCGGCGAGCCCGGCGGCGGATGTAGGGCTCGCAGATCTGGTCCATCGGAATGGCTGAGATGACGCGGGTATAGACGCCGAGCGCCTCGAGGCTCGCCTGCATCGCGAGCGCGTTCATCACGGTCGCGAGCATCCCCATGTAGTCGGCGGTCGTGCGCTCCATCCCCTGCGCGCTGCCCTGAAGGCCGCGAAAGATGTTGCCGCCCCCGATCACCATGCAGATCTCGACCCCCATGTCGTGGACCGATTTCACCTCGGCGGCGATGCGCTGCACCGTCGGCGGATGCAGCCCGAAGCCCTGATCGCCCATCAGTGCCTCGCCCGAGATCTTGAGGAGCACGCGCCGATAGGTGGTTGCGGCGGGGCCGCGCGTGCTCGGGAGGGGGGTGGCTGTGGGCATGGGCATCCTGTCGGGTCCACCGCCGCGCGGGGGCGCGACGGAGCGGGCTGTAACTGCGCCGCAAAATGTCGCAAAACCTTTGCCGGTTCAACGGCAGAACTGCCACCCCGGGAAGAAAGCGCATGACGCCCGACGCCGAAGCCCCTGCCCTGCCCGAGGTGCTGGCGCGCGCGCCGCGCGACCGGCCGGTGCTGATCGCGGGGCCGACGGCCTCGGGCAAGTCGGCATTGGCCTTGGCCTGCGCGCGTGCGCAGGGCCGCGTCATCGTCAATGCGGATGCGCTGCAGGTCTATGCGCGCTGGCGCATCCTGACCGCGCGCCCCTCGGCCGCGGATGAGGCCGCGGTGCCCCATCTGCTCTATGGCCACCTAGGGGCGGAGGCGCCCTGGTCGGTCGGGCACTGGCTGCGCGCGGTGGCCGGGATCCTCGCGCGCCACCCCGGCGCGGTCATCGTCGGGGGGACCGGGCTTTATTTCACCGCGCTGACCGAGGGGCTGAGCGTCATTCCCCCGATCCCGCCCGTCGTGCGCGCGGCGGCCGAGTCGGCGCGCGCAGGGGGCGGCCTCGCCGCGCTGGTCGCGGGCCTCGATCCGGCGACGGCGGCGCGGATCGACCTGCGCAACCCCGCGCGCGTCCAGCGCGCCTGGGAGGTGCTGGCCGCGACGGGCGAGGGGCTGGCGGCCTGGCAGGCGCGCACGCCGCCCCCCCTCGTGCCGCTGCACGCGGCAACCGCACTCGTGCTCGAGATCGATCCGGCGCGGCTCGGGGCGCGGATCGCGGCGCGCATCGCGGCGATGGTGGCCGAGGGGGCGCTCGAGGAGGTCGCGCGCGCGCTGCCCGGCTGGAACCCCGCACTGCCCTCGGCGCGCGCGATCGGGGCGGCAGAGTTCGTGGCCCATCTGCGCGGCGAGGCCGACCTGCCCGCCACGATCGCAGGCGTCGCGGCGGCAACGCGCTCTTACGCCAAGCGCCAGCGGACATGGGCGCGCAACCGCCTCGGCGACTGGCCGCGGCACCGGCCCCAAGGCACGGATCTGCCCCCCGATCGCCCCGCCTGCTGAGGTCCGCAGGCTGAGACCCATCGTCGCGAGGTCGCAAAAACCACCCGAAGTGTCGAATGGCGGCATTGACGGAACGCATCGCTTGGGGCGAGAGTAGGTCGCTCAAGGCGCGAGGGACCCGCCGGCAGGCGACACGGGCGCACCACGAAGGCCCGCCCGGCCGCCGCAAACAAAATGTCTCGAACGGGAGAGAGAGAAATGACAGATCAAAGCCCGCAGCTTCACGCAGCCCACCACGCAGCTCGGATGTACGCCGATGAGTGCCGCCGTGGCCTGATGAGCCGGCGCGAATTCATGACCCGCGCGACCGCGCTCGGGGTCGGCGTTCCGGCGGCCTACGGGCTGCTCGGCCTCGCCGCGCCCAAGGCCGAGGCGCAGACGCCCAAGATGGGCGGCACGCTGCGCGTCCAGATGGAGATGAAGGCGCTCAAGGATCCGCGCCTGGCCGACTGGTCGCAGATCTCGAACTTCTATCGCGGCTGGCTCGAGTATCTCGTGCAGTACAACAACGACGGCTCGCTGACCGGCCAGCTGATCGAGAGCTGGACGGCGAACGACGACGCGACCGAATACACCCTCAATGTCCGCAAGGGCGTCAAATGGTCGAACGGGGATGAGCTGACGGCCGATCACATCGCGCACAACTTCGCGCGCTGGGCGGATGGCTCGGTCGAGGGCAATTCGATGACCGCCCGGGTCGAGCGGCTCCAGAACGCCGAGACCAAGCAGCTTCGCGATGGCGCGGTCACGGTCGTCGACAGCCACACGATCAAGCTCGTGCTGAACGCGCCCGACATCACGCTGATGGTGGGTTGCGCGGACTATCCCGCCGCCGTCGTGCACCCGAGCTATGACGGGGGCGATCTGCTCGCCAATCCGATCGGCACCGGCCCCTTCAAGCCCGAGAGCCATGAGCCCGGCATCAAGGGCGTCCTCGTCAAGAACACCGAGCACACCCATTGGGCGGGCGCGGGCTATCTCGATCGGATCGAGTTCATCGACCTCGGCACCGACCCGGCGACGACGCTTGCCGCCGCCTCTTCGGACGAGATCGACGTCGCCTATCAGACGACGGGCGAATATCTCGGCCTGTTCGATGCGCTGGGCTGGACGAAATCCGAGGCCGTGACGGCCGCGACGCTCGCGATCCGCTTCAACCAGATGGCCGAGGAATACAAGGACGTGCGCGTCCGCCGGGCCCTGACGATGGCGTGCGACAACAAGGTGGTGCTCGAGCTTGGCTACAGCAACCTCGGCACGGTCGCCGAGAACCACCATGTCTGCCCGATCCACCCGGAATATGCCGAACTGCCGCCCCTCAAGCACGATCCGGCCGGGGCGCTCGCGCTCCTGACCGAAGCGGGCAAGGCCGATCACGAGTTCGACCTCATCTCGCTCGATGACGGCTGGCAGGCCGACAGCTGCAACGCGGTCGCCGCGCAGCTGCGCGATGCGGGCATCAAGATCAAGCGCACGCTGATGCCGGGCGCGACCTTCTGGAACGACTGGACCAAGCATCCCTTCTCGGCGACCGAGTGGAACATGCGCCCGCTCGGGGTGCAGGTGCTGGCACTGGCCTACAAGTCGGGCGTGGCGTGGAACGAATCGGCCTTTTCGAACGCCGAGTTCGACAGCCTGCTCAATCAGGCGCTCGCGATCCCCGATGCCGACAAGCGGCGCGAGCTGATGGCCCGCATCGAGCAGATCATGCAGGACGAGGGGGTCATGATCCAGCCCTACTGGCGCTCGACCTTCCGCCACTACCGCTCGAACGTGCGCGGGGCCGAGCAGCATCCGACCTTCGAGATGCACCTCAGCCAGTGGTGGATCGACGCCTGATGAACCGCCCGGGGAGGGGTGCCCCCTCCCCGGCGCATCCTCCTGACGGACCGGCCGGCGTCGGCGGTGCCATGGCACCTTCGCGCCGCGCCGCGTGCGCAGGAGGGCATCTGCATCGCGCGTCGCGCCGCGCCGGTTCCGGAGGGAAATCGACCGGATGCTGAGGTTTCTTCTGGGGCGTGTCGCAGTCACGATTCTGACCGCGCTCTGCCTGACCTTCGCGATCTTCGCGCTGACCAATCTCAAGCCCAACCTCGTCAAGCTGGCCAAGACCGAGGCCGAAAGCCGCATGACCGACGAGGAGGTGGAGCGCTGGATCGTGCGCAACGGCTATGCCCGGCCGGTGCTCTTGCGCTATGGCGAATGGCTGGGCGTGATGCCAGGCTGGGAGGGCGGCGGGACGGCCGCGATCCCGCCGCGCTGCAAGCGCGCCGTGCCCGACGGGGCCGAGATCCCCACCTTCTGCGGCGTGCTGCAGGGCTATTTCGGCTTTTCGACCACCTTCAAGGCCGATGTCAGCGCGATCATCGGGCGCGCGCTCGGGCTGACGGGCTGGCTCATGCTCTGGGTGCTGGTGGTGATGATCCCGATCTCGCTCCTGATGGGCGTGCTCGCGGGGATGCGCGAGGGCTCGCGCCTCGACCGGACGCTGAGCACGATCGCCATCGCGACGACGGCGACACCCGAATATGTCTCGGGGGTCGTGCTGATCGTGCTGCTGGCGTCGGCGACGCTCGGCGTCTCGCCGATCCTGGCCGAGATGGGCTGGATCGGGACCAAGACCCTTTTCATGGGCACCGCCACCTCGGCGATGGACAACATCACCTTCTGGAACTTCGCCCTGCCCGTCACGACCATCGCGCTCTATGGCACGGGCTACATCGCGCGGATGACGCGGGCGAGTATGGCCGAGGTGATGACGGCCCAATACATCCGCACCGCGCGCCTCAAGGGGCTGAGCTTTGGCGCGGTGGTGCTGCGGCATGCGCTGCGCAACGCGCTGATCGCGCCCTTCACGGTCATCATGCTGCAGTTCACCTGGCTTCTGAACGGCGTCGTGATCGTCGAGACGCTTTTCAACTACAAGGGCTTCGGCTGGACGATCGTGCAGGGCGCGGGCAACAACGACATCGAACTCCTGATGGGCTGCTCGGTCGTCGCGGTCATTGTCGTGCTGGTCACGCAACTCATCTCGGATGTGGGGTATGCGCTGCTCAACCCCCGCATCCGGGTGTCCTGAGGGGGCCGCGATGGACAGCCTCGGCTGGGGAGAGATCATCGTCGCGATGGCGCTGCGCTTTGCGCCCGTCTGGCTCGCGATTGGGGCGGTGTTCGTCGTCTCGATCCGGCTGCGCCGGCGCCTCGGGCTCTATGGCAAGCTCTTCGACAGCGGCTCGGGCATGGTCGGGCTCGGGATCGTGCTGTTCTGGGTCTTCACCGCGCTCTTTGCCGACATCATCATCACCCATGACCCGCTCGGGCAGGTGTCGGGGATGAAGAACGCGCTGCCCGGCACGCTCATGCCCGACGGCACCAACCCCTATCTGCTCGGGGGCGACAACCTCGCGCGCGACGTGTTCTCGCGCATGGTGATGGGGGCGCGGCGGGTGCTCTCGATCGCGCCCGCGGCGACGGCCTTTGCCTTCATGGTGGGCATCACGCTCGGGCTGGCGGCGGGCTATCGCGGCGGCATGTTCGACATCGCGCAGACGTTTCTCGCCAACCTCGTGCTGGCGTTTCCGGTCATCCTGCTCTTTTACCTGCTGGTGACGCCCGCGATCCGCGACAGCTGGATCGTCACCACGCTCGCGGCCGTGCTGTTCGCGTTTCCGATCATCTTCTTCGTGCTTTTGTGGAACAGCCGCTATCACACCGATCCGCGCAAACGCGCGCTGAGCATCGGCCTCACGCTCGTGGTCGGGGGATGGGCCTATTCGGGGCTGGCGTTCAACGCCGATCCGACCGGCATCTTCCGGATGGATCCGAACCTTCTGAACGTCTTCGTCTCGGTCGTCTTCGTGAATGCGCCGACCGTGTTCCGGATCGTGCGCAGCCTCACGCTCGACCTCAAGACGCGCGAATATGTCGCCGCCGCCCAGACCCGCGGCGAGGGGGCGTGGTACATCATGCTGTGGGAGATCCTGCCCAATGCGCGGGGGCCGCTGATCGTCGATTTCTGCCTCCGGATCGGCTACACCACGATCCTTCTGGGCACGCTCGGCTTTTTCGGGCTGGGCGTCAGCCCCGAGAGCCCCGACTGGGGCTCGACCATCAACGAGGGGCGGCGGCTGCTCGCGCTCTTCCCCCATCCCGCGATCGTGCCGGCGCTCTCGCTGATGAGCCTCGTTCTCGGCCTCAACCTGCTCGCCGACGGTCTGCGCGAGGAAAGCCTGAGGGATTGACCGCCATGTGCCGCCCGACCGATCGCCACCCGGCCCGCCCCGCAAACGGGGGATGCGCGCGATGACAGGCTGGACCCCCGATCAGCCGATCCTCGAGATCGAGAACCTCTCGATCTCGTTCTTCACCCGGCTGCGCGAGATCCCGGCGGTGATGGATTTCTCGACCCGCGTGATGGCCGGCGAGGCGATGGGGCTTGTGGGCGAATCGGGCTGCGGGAAATCGACCGTGGCGCTCGGCGTCATGCGCGATCTGGGGCGCACCGGTCGGATCACCGGGGGGCGCATCCGCTTCAAGGGCCAGGACCTCGCCACCATGTCCGAGGCCGATCTGCGCCGCATCCGCGGCAGCCAGATCGCGATGATCTATCAGGAGCCGATGGCGAGCCTGAACCCCGCGATGAAGGTCGGCGCCCAGCTTGCCGAGGTGCCGATGATCCACGAAGGCATGGATCGCGCCCGGGCGTGGGAGTTGGCCGCGAAGATGGTCGCCGACGTCCGCCTGCCCGACCCCGAGCGGATCCTGCAGAGCTATCCGCACCAGCTTTCGGGCGGCCAGCAGCAGCGCATCGTCATCGCCATGGCGCTGATGTCGAAGCCTGCGCTTCTGATCCTTGATGAGCCGACGACCGCGCTTGATGTCACGGTCGAGGCGGGGATCGTCGATCTGATCAAGGAACTCGGCCGCACGACCGGCACGGCGATGCTGTTCATCAGCCACAACCTCGGCCTCGTGCTCGATGTCTGCGACCGCATCTGCGTGATGTATTCGGGCGAGGCGGTCGAGACCGGGCGGATCGAGGAGGTGTTCGACCGGATGCGCCACCCCTATACGCAGGCGCTTTTCCGTTCGATCCCGCTGCCCGGCGCGGACAAGAGCGCGCGCCCGCTCGTGCCCATCCCGGGCAATTTCCCGCTGCCGCATGAACGCCCGCAGGGCTGCAACTTCGGCCCCCGCTGCGACTATTTCCGCGAAGGCGTCTGCGACGCGCCCGAGGGCATCGCGATGGACCCCGTCGCGGGCGACGAGGGCCACGCCAGCCGCTGCGCGCGGATGGCCGAGATCAACTGGTCGGCGCCGCCCGCCGCCAATGTCGCGCAGACGCGCGCGGCGCTGGGCGAGACGGTCCTGCAGGTCACGGATCTGCGGAAATATTACGACGTCTCTTCGGGGATGTTCGGCACCGGCACGCGGCGCGTCGTCAAGGCCAACGAGACGCTGAGCTTTTCCGCGCGCAAGGGCGAGACACTCGCGATCGTGGGCGAATCGGGCTGCGGCAAGTCGACCTTCGCCAAGGTGCTCATGGGCCTCGAGACGGCGAGCGCGGGCGAGATCAGCCTCTTTGGCGCGCGGGTAGAGGGCACGCCGATCGAGCAGCGCCCGACCGAGATGGTCTCGGGCGTGCAGATGATCTTTCAGAACCCCTTCGACACGCTCAACCCCTCGATGACGGTCGGGCGCCAGATCATCCGCGCGCTCGAGGTGTTCGGACAGGGCGCCTCGGACGCCGAGCGCGAGGCGCGGATGCTCGAACTCCTCGACCTCGTGCGGCTGCCGCGCGCCTTCGCGACGCGGATGCCGCGCCAGCTCTCGGGCGGTCAGAAGCAGCGCGTGGGGATCGCGCGCGCCTTTGCCGGCGGCGCCAAGGTCGTTGTCGCGGATGAGCCTGTCTCGGCGCTCGATGTCTCGGTGCAGGCGGCGGTGACGGGGCTTCTGACCGACATCCAGCGCGAGAACGGTACGACGCTGCTGTTCATCAGCCACGATCTGTCGCTCGTGCGCTATCTGTCGGACCGGGTGGCGGTGATGTATCTGGGCCATGTGGTCGAGATGGGCGCGACCGATCAGGTCTTTGCCCCGCCCTATCACCCCTATACCGAGGCGCTCCTCTCGGCGGTGCCGATCGCCGACACGCGCGTGACGCGCAAGCGCATCGTGCTCGAGGGCGACATCCCCTCGGCGATCGACCCGCCGCCGGGCTGCCCCTTCCAGACGCGCTGCCGCTGGAAGTCGAAGGTGCCGGGCGGGATCTGCGAGACCGAGGTGCCGCCCCTGCGCGACCTCGCGCCGGGCCACGCGATCCGCTGCCATCTCGGCCCCGAGGAACTCGCGCGGATGGAGCCGGTCATCACCTCGGGCGCGCCGGCCGATCAGGCGCGGATCGTCTGAACCGCCTCGAAGATCTCGAGCTCGGGCGGGCCGAGGTAGATCTCGGCATGCGCCCCCGCCCCGCGATGGGCCGCGCGGAACGCCTCGGAGCGCGTCCAGTCGGTGAAGGCCTGCTCGGAATCCCAGAGTGTGTGCGAGGCATAGAGGCGATAGCCCTCGCGCTCTGGCCCTTTCATGAGGTGAAAGGCGACAAAGCCCTTGACCTCGGGCAGGTGGCTGTCGCGCCCGGTCCAGATCGCCTCGAAGGCGGCCTCCTGCCCCGGTCTGACCTTGAAGCGGTTCATCGTCAGGAACATGCGCCCCCCTTCCTGCTGACGGCCCCGACTATCGCGGGCCGGGGCGCGCCCGGTCAAGCCCGCCCGCGCAGGCGGTTGAGGGCGGGGGGCGGCGGGGCTATATCGGGCAGAGGGCAGCGCGGGACGGGCGGCGATGAAACTCTGGGCAGGGCTCGGCAATCCGGGCGCGCAACATGCCGGCAACCGCCACAATGTGGGGTTCATGGCGCTCGACCGGATCGCGGCCGACCATGGCTTTGCCCCCTGGCGCAAGGCGTTCCAGGGCCTCGCGGCCGAGGGGCGGATCGGGGCGGCGCGCATCCTCCTCCTCAAACCGCAGACCTACATGAACCTCTCAGGCCAGTCGGTCGGCGAGGCGGTGCGCTTTCACAAGATCGACGCGGGGGATGTCTGCGTCTTTCACGATGAGCTAGACCTCGCGCCCGGGCGGGTGCGCCACAAGCAGGGCGGGGGCCATGCGGGCCACAACGGGCTGCGCTCGATCCACGCCCATATCGGCGAGGGCTATGACCGCGTGCGCATCGGCATCGGGCATCCCGGCCACAAGGATGCGGTCGCGGGCTATGTGCTGCATGATTTCGCCAAGGCCGATGCGGACTGGCTCGAGGCGGTGCTGCGCGGCATGTCCGAGGGGGCGCCGGCCTTGGCCGCGGGCGATCCGGCGGGCTTCATGAATGCGGTGGCGCTGCGCACCGCGCCCCCCCGCCCGCCGGGCGGGACGCGCCCGCCTACCGCGCCCCCGGCCGCAACCGCGCCGGCCGAGGCGCCGCCCGGCCCCGTGGCCGACCCGCTGCGGCGCCTGATCGACCGGTTTTCCTGAAAGGGTGATGCGATGACGATGATGGACCCCTCGCGCAACGTGCTCGGCGGCCCGCTCGAGCCCTGTTCGACCGAGCCGCTCACGGGTTTCTTCCGCGACGGTCATTGCAACACCTGCGCCGAGGATCGCGGCCGCCACACCGTCTGCGCGGTGATGACGGCCGAGTTTCTCGCGCTGTCGAAGTACCTCGGCAACGACCTCTCGACCCCGCGGCCGGAATACCGCTTTCAAGGGCTGAAGCCGGGCGATCAGTGGTGCCTGTGCGCCGCGCGCTTCCTGCAGGCGCATGAGGAAGGCGCCGCACCCCGCATCCGGCTGGCGGCGACGCATGCGCGCACGCTCGAGATCGTGCCGATCGAGGTGCTGCGCGCCCACGCCCTCGACGCGGGCTGAGCCCTCAGGAGGCGGCGGCCTCGATCAGCCGGGGGGAGTCGCGCAGCCGGGCAAGCTCGGCCTCGAGCGTCAGGACCCGCGCCTCGAGCTCCTGCACCGCGGCGACGAGGGGCGCGACGATCTGGTCATATTCGACCGACATGATCCCCGTCGCCGGATCGGTCGCGACCAGATCGGGAAATTCCGCCGCCACATCCTGCGCGACAAACCCCATCGCGGGCCGCCCGTCCGCCTTCATGCGGTAGGAGACGGGGATCAGCCGTGCCACGACCCCGAGCCCCTCGAGCGGGACGATCTCGGTCTTGAGCCGCCGGTCCGAGGTGTGGAAATAGACCGAGGCGAAGGCCGCATTGATGCCCGAGATGTTGTTGCTCCCCATCATCAGCGTGCCGATGGCGGTGTGGTTGCCGAGATTGTCGCCGGGGGGTGTGACCGTCTCGTAATAGGAAGTGACGCCGGTCGGGGCGAGGCCCTGAAGCTCGGACCCGTCGCTGCGGGCGGTCGAGGTTTCCGACAGGGCGGGGGCGGCGGCCGCGAGCGCGCCAATGAGCGCGATGCCACCAAGGCGGTTGGCGAATGTCATGGGGCAAGACCTCCGGATAAATACGCGCAGAGACTAGCAGAAACCGCACGCTCGCGCCAGCGCCGCGAGGGGGCGGGGGTGCGAATCCCCCGCGCAATTTCCGGTTGTGAAGGGGCGCGTGGCTGCGCAACCCTGAATCGTCACATTCGATGCGCTTCGCTGCGGACTGTGGCAAAATTGCAGCAAATATGCGCAGTTCTGCCGCAGGAAGCGGGCGGGGGCGCCGCGTCGCTTGTCTTGCGGTCGCCAAAAGCGCATCCTTCGCGCATTGGGGGAAGCACAAGTTCCGGTTTCAATCGAGCAGCATCAAGAAGGATGAGTTTCACCATGTCCAGCACCACCACCGCCACGCTTGCGCGCGCCGCGCGCCGGGGCGTCACCCTGATCGAGGCGATTCTCTTCATCTCGATCGCGCTCGGCCTGATCGTCGGGGGGATCGTCTTCTACAACCAGGCCAACACCGCCTCAACGACGAACGAGGCCGCCCGCAACATCAACGCTCTGGCCTCCAGCGTCCGCTCGCTCTACCCGAGCGACTTCAGCTCCATCACTGTTGCGTCGATGATTACCGCCAATGGCGTGCCTGCGAACTTGATAAACGGCTCTGCGATACGAAACGAGTTCGGAGGCGCCTACACGATCGCGGTCGATCCTGGTAACGCCAATCAGTTCTTCATCCTCACCAGCAGCGTCCCCGACGCCGTTTGTGCAAGGCTTGGCGTCTTCAGCGGAGGCCAGGGTATCGTCGGAACTGGGATCGCGGAAATCCGTGCCTACGACAATGCAGCGACGCCCGCCGCAGTCGGTGATGCATTTACCGGCACGCTGGCAGATGCGGCCACCAAATGCGCTGCGAACAACGCCTCGGCCCTGCGCATCCTCTTCACCTGTCCGTCGTCGAATGATTTGGAACAGGCGGTCTGATTTTGGAGCGGAGAGCTCGGGCTCATCTGTTTCAGGTTATGCTGCTTGACGCTTGTGGTTCAAGCGGCGGTTTTGGATGGTCTTCTGTTTGATGCGCCTCCTTTCAGCCAGGATGGTTTCGCCATGGCCGAAGTAGACGTCAGCGGGGGTCAGGTTGCCGATGCTCTC
>JAUREX010000308.1 GCA_030834485.1 Gemmobacter sp. | reverse complement strand
CGCGTCCGCTGCCGACGATCGCGAGCTCGCACCGCTCGCGCGCCGCCGCCATCCCGAAAACGCCCGTCCGCCCGTCCCGTCGCGCCGCGAAACCACCTCCTTCGCGATCGATCGCGGTCGCGCGCGCCCGACCGCGCGTTCGCTCGACGTCCGCGCGCGCCGCGCGATGCGACGCGATGTCGCGCGCGATCTCCGTCGCGCGCGCGGGCCGAGCGCCGTCGCGTGCGAACCGCGCGTCGCGCTCTGCCGCGCGCCGCGCGTCGATTCCCAATCGTCGTCATCGTCAAGTCTCTTCGTCTTCGTCGTCGCGTCGCCGCACACGCGCGCGCGCGTTCGGCGTCGCGGTTCGGCATCATCTTCCCTCATCTCTTTCCATGCGCGCTTTCGCGTGCGCACGAGTACGAACGACGCGCACTCGCGTTCGCTCGAGCGTGCGCACGCGCGCGCGAACGCGCGTGATGTCGATGTCGGACGCGCGCTGCGCGTTCTCGTACGCCTCGGTACGCCTGGGAACGACGCGACGCGGAGTCGATTTCATCGACCTCACG
>JAUREX010000307.1 GCA_030834485.1 Gemmobacter sp. | reverse complement strand
GACGCCGACCCACCCGCCGAGGCTGAACCCGACGCGACCGACGCAGCCGTCGAGGCGGAGACCACCGAGGCTGAGGAGACCTATCCCTCACGCATCGTGTCGCTCTCGCCGACCGCCACCGAGATGCTCTACGCCATCGGCGCCGGCGACCAAGTGATCGCCGTCGACGACTTCTCGAACTACCCGGCCGACACCGCCGACAAGATGCCCGGCATCAGCGGCTACGACCCGAACGTCGAAGCGATCCTCGCCCTCGAACCCGACCTCATCGTCACCGAAGGCTCCAACCCCGACCTCATCGAACAAATCGAGCGCGTCGGCATCGCCCACTGGGCCGGACCCGCCGCCGTCGGACTCGACGACGTCTACGCACAAATCGAACAACTCGGCGCCGCCACCGGCCACCTCGACACCGCCGTCGCGCTCACCGCCGACATGTCAACCCGCGTCGACGCCGTGCTCGCCCGCATCGCCGAACTCGACACCCCGGCGCTCAGCTACTACCACGAGCTCGACCCGACCTATTACTCGGTCACCTCCGAGACGTTCA
>JAUREX010000306.1 GCA_030834485.1 Gemmobacter sp. | reverse complement strand
CGGTCCTTGAGGGAATCGTTCGAGCGAAGCAGGACAGGCTTGGAAACCCAGAGAACTTCCCAGTGCTGCCCATCCTGGTTCACGGCGATGCGGCATTTGCCGGACAGGGTGTGGTTCCCGAGACCATGCAGCTATCTCAGCTTGATGGCTTCAAGACCGGCGGCACCATCCACGTTGTTGTAAACAACCAGGTCGGTTTCACCACGCTGCCCAAGGACTCGAGAAGCTCGATCTACTCAACAGATTTCGCCAAAGGCATTCAGGCACCAATCTTCCACGTCAACGGCGACGACCCAGAGGCGGTTGTGAGGGTGGCGCAGCTGGCCTTCGAGTACCGCCAGCAGTTCAAGAAGGACGTAGTAATCGACATCGTCTGCTACCGCCGCCGTGGTCACAACGAGGGCGACGACCCCTCGATGACTCAGCCGATGATGTACAACCTCATCGAGGCTAAGCGCAGCGTTAGAACCCTCTACATGGACAACCTGATTGGTCGAGGCGACATCACCCAGGAAGAATTCGACGAGGCCAACGCCCGGTTCCAGGGATCGC
>JAUREX010000305.1 GCA_030834485.1 Gemmobacter sp. | reverse complement strand
CGGCGTACCGGCTTCAAACTTCGCCGGGATCGGCGCATAGGTGGTTTTCTCGAATGTCACCGACAGGATCATGTCGCCGCCGCCCTTGAAAGGCTGCATCTTTTCGAGCAGCGCCGCCTTGCCGTAGAGCGCACCGACGCCGGTGGGCCCGCACAGCTTGTGTCCGGAGAATGCGTAGAAATCGCAATCCAGATCCTGCACATCGACCTTCAGGTGCGGCGCCGCCTGCGCGCCGTCGACCAGCACCGGCACGCCGTGCTCGTGGGCAATGGCGATCATTTCCTTCACCGGCGTGATCGTGCCCAGCGCGTTCGAGACATGGGTCATCGCCACGAATTTCGTGTTCTTGCTGAACAGTTTGCGGTATTCATCGACCAGCAGTTCGCCGCGGTCGTTCACCGGCACCACGCGGATCTTCGCGCCCTTCTCTTCCGCCACCATCTGCCAGGGCACGATGTTGGAATGGTGCTCCAGCGTGGTGAGAATGATCTCGTCGCCGGCCTGGAAAAACTTGCGGCCGTAGCCGTGCGCCACCAGGTTGATGGCGTCGGTG
>JAUREX010000304.1 GCA_030834485.1 Gemmobacter sp. | reverse complement strand
AAACGCCTCAAGATCGGCCGGGTTGCCCTTGGCCGCATCAGCCTTGCGTTTGATCCCAAGAATTGCCATTGTCAAACCTTTCCAAATACCTGCGGGGCGATCTTAAACCGTTTCGTGTCCATCATTGGCGATCAGTTGCTTGATCCGCGCCAGATCATATTCCGCGTCCAGCCGGGCCGCCTCGGATGCAGCAACCTCGGCCTGATCACCGTCGACCTCATAGGGGTCTGCCTTGCGCCAGTCCGACAGATAGGCATCGGAATCCTTCGCGCCGACCTTCATCGCGCAGCGGTCGATCGCCTGCTCAAAGCGTTCGGGCAGTTGAACCTTGCTGCCTTTGCGGCCTTTGCCAACGATGACCTGCGCCGGAATATCCCGCCAGTAAACGATGATGACGTCAGCCATATGCTGATTCCCTTTTGAAACGACAAGCCTTGTTCTAGGGGTCTATTTGCGACCGGCATAGGTGAATTTCGACAAGGTGCGCGGTGGATGCGACCTTGGCGTTGATCCAAGCGCATTGCGAAGCTTGCTTGCGCCGGTTTGCGCGGCAGG
>JAUREX010000303.1 GCA_030834485.1 Gemmobacter sp. | reverse complement strand
CGCCGTCGCCGTCGCACGCATCGTCATCATCGTCATCATCATCATTCTCGTCGTCGTCGAATGCGTCGTCGAATGCGTCGTCGTCGAATGCGTCGTCGAGACGTTCGCTCGCGTGTGGATAAATGCCGCGCCCGCCCGCGCCGGCGCCCGGGACGTCTGACATCGACATCGATCGCGCGCGCGCGGCATCGCACGAAAAGATGATGCGCCATCGACGCCGCCGATGTCGCCGCGCCGTCGTCGTCGCGCCCGCGCGCGCGGTCCATCATCCGCGCCCGGTCGCGGCCCTTCGGCGCGCGCCGGAGGTGATGGCCATGGTCTCGGCGAAGCGGCCAAACAGCGCGCGCTGCGCGCCGCCGCTGGAGACCGCCGCCCACGCGCGCAGCAGCTCGCCCACCTCTGCCGCGGCGCTGAAGCCGGGGGAGGGGCGCTGGTGGGCGAAACCCAGCAGCGCGGGCAGCACCACCAGCGCGACGATCAGCAGGATGCATAGGCTGGCGGCCGTATTTGGCCTGCCACCCAGTGCCCGTTCGATCTTCACATAAACCGGACGGAA
>JAUREX010000302.1 GCA_030834485.1 Gemmobacter sp. | reverse complement strand
GTGCGCCGCCCTCGAAGCGGCCGGGCGGGCGGCGCGCGCGGCGGCGGTGGGCGGGAGCGCCGCTGCGGCCGCTCCCGAGCGCTCCGACTCGGCCTCTGCTGGCGGCGGCGGCGGCGGCGGCGGCGGTGGGAGGCGACGTGAGTGAGTTAAACAACAATAAACTAGCAGCATAAAAGAGCATAAAACAGCGTTAGTAGCGGCGGCGGCGGCGGCGTCATAAGTTTCTTCTTTCAGCAGTACAAGTAGTAGCACCGTATTGTAGTACCAGAGCACGCGTCGTCGTCAACCTCATTCGTCGACGTTCGCGACGATGTTCGCCACCACCACCGCGACGACGATGCACGGCGCGTTCGCGAGTAAGACACCACACTATGGGCATGCATCGCGCATGTCGTCGTCATCGCGGCGCTCGACGAGCACCGCGCGCGCGTCTTCGTCTTCGTCAACGTCATCAAATGATGATAACGATAAAGATGATGATGCGACGCTCGCGACGCCGTACCCGATCCTCCCGGACGGCTCCCCGGACAAACTCGCCACGCCAGTGTCGCAACGGCGGG
>JAUREX010000301.1 GCA_030834485.1 Gemmobacter sp. | reverse complement strand
TCATCAAAAAGTGAAGTTGTTACGAACACACCTTTAGTCGTATCACCGCTCATGGCACCGATGAAGTTACGAATATCTTTTTCCCTGACTTTGTTCTCTGAGTAGCGCTTAGCTTGGATGTAGATTTTTTCGATACCGAGCTGATCTTGGTTGATGATGCCGTCGATGCCGCCGTCGCCCGTCTTCTTCGTTTCAACGAAGTCCCCGTAACCCATCTTCTTAAGAAGTATCAGGATTACCTTTTCGAAGTAGAAGGGATCGATCGTTTTTAACCGCTCAAGCAAATCTGCCATAAGCCCATCACGGATTGTGGCGAAGCCCTGATCGATCAAGTCTTGCGGCGTTTCGTCAGCAGTTGGAATCAAAGAGTCCTTGGTGTCTCGATCGGAGTGTTTCTCCAAGTCCGCAGCCAGATAGTCAGGATCGTTTTTCAAATCCTTTAACGAGAGCTTTTTCCTTGCAAGAGCCGCTCTGCCCTTGTCTGTAATCTGAACATACCCTCGCTTGGGCTGGGCTACAAATTTACCCTTCTTTAGGTACGAGACTGCCCACCCCATCCGGTTCATG
>JAUREX010000300.1 GCA_030834485.1 Gemmobacter sp. | reverse complement strand
AAGCCGATTAGAGGGTAAAGTTTTTTTCTAACTTGGGTCTTTAGTCTACTCTGGATTCTTTTTAAAAGGATGATCGATCGTCCAGACCGCCTAAAGGAACGATTTCAATATTCAAGCGCTAGGTCCATCCTAAAGTGTGCATAACTGTTTATAACTTTTGGCCACACACCAAAATGTCTCCATATTTCGTCTAACATGTTGTTTGTATTTAGTAAATTGGCTCCGGCGGTAGGGATCGAACCTACGACCAATTGATAAATAGTCAGTTGGTTTTGTATTGTTACAAGAATGGTAAATTTTCCGATAGATACATTGGTGAATAATGCTCTTGTCTTCATTGTTCCGTTAGTACCCTCATGCCTTTTTTTCGATCAAGTGACTTCTCCAAGCACTCGCAGCGTATGGCCGTCAAGCGGTGGTTTCTGAGTTTGTCGTTGGTACTCGCCACCACGCTCGCCCATGCATCAGACGCCGCCGGACGCGATTGGCGGACGCTGGCTGCGCAGGCAAAAGGTCAGACCGTCTACTTCAACGCATGGGCTGGTAGCGAGGCCATCAACGCCTATA
>JAUREX010000031.1 GCA_030834485.1 Gemmobacter sp. | reverse complement strand
CGGCAAGCCGAGCACCCTGACGATCGCCGAATTCAAGGGCATGATCGAGACCTCGATCAAGGCCACCGGCTCGACGGTCGCGATCAAGATCATGAAGGCGCTCAAGAGCGAGATCAGCCCCGAGGCGCTCGGCCTCGTGCGCGAGGTCGAAAAGCGCGCGCTGCGCCTGCCGCTGATGCAGCTGACCGAGCGGACGTGCAAATGGCCCGTGGGCGACCCCGCGACCGATGATTTCTGGTTCTGCGGCCTGCCCTCGCAGCCCGGCAAACCCTATTGCGAGGCCCATGTCGGCGTTGCCTTCCAGCCGATGAGCGCGCGGCGCGACCGCCGCCGCTGACCCCTGCTGAACGCCCGCACCGGGCCTTAGCGGTTGAACCATCGCGCCCGGCGGCTCGCGCCGAAATGTTCCTTGTCGCGCCGCATCTCTACCGAGGCGCCGTGGAACGTGCCGAAAGGCTTCGGCCCAGACAGGAAATCCACATCGATGCGCGCGATCAGCCCTGCCCCGATCTCGATATAGCACGACCCCGCGCCCGGGTTGCGCGCCGTCTGCGGCTCGCCGCGCAGCTGCGAAATGATGTTGGCCGCCACCGTCCGCGCCGCGCCCTCGGCATAGACCCCCGCCTTGGGCACCCCGGTCGCGGCCAGATCGCCCACCGCATAGACGCCCGGGTATTGCGTGGCGAGCGTGTGGGGGTCCACCATCACCCAGCCGTCTTCGGTCAGGCCAGAGGCCACCACCACATCGGCCGCCCGGTTCTTCGGCACGCCCAGAAAGAGGTCGCAGGGCAGCACCCGCCCATCCGACAGCGTCACCATCCGCGCCGCCTCGTCCACGGCGCTGACGCGGACATTGGGAATGAAGGCGATCCCTCGCGCCTCGAAGGCCTTCAGGATCGCCGCCGACATCTCGGGCGAGGGCGGCACCGGCGAGGGCAGCGGATTGACAACCGTGATTCGCGTCGCCGCGCCCAGGCCCCGCGCGGCCACATAATCATGCATCATCAGGGCGCATTCGCTCGGGGCGGGCGGGCACTTGTAGGGCGCACCGCAGACACCCACGACCACATCGCCGCCGGCAAAGCCCGGCAGAACCCCGGCCATATGCGCCGCACCCGCAACGGAATAGAACTCGTTGACCCCGAGCGTCACGCCCGGGGTGGCACTCACGTCGTAATCCGCGCCCAGCGCGATCACGAGGATGTCGCCCTCGTGGCTGCCTTGGTCAGTCGTGACACGCCTCGCCACAGGGTCGATCCCGGTTACCGTCTCGCGCAGAAGCCGCACCCCGGGCTTGACAAAATCGGCATAGGGATTGCGGACCGCCCCGGCCGGGACACGTCCGAACATCACATCCAACTTTGCATAACCAAAGACGAATGCGTCGGATTTGTCGATGACCGTCACCTCGAGGCGCTCTCCCAGCGCCTCTGAGAGCGTGGTGGCCATCTCAAGCCCCCCAAAGCCCGCGCCCAGAATCACGATCCGCATGCCCATCTGTCTTGCCTCCAATTTTCGAAAGAATGTTCTTACTACCTACAGGCGAATTATGCGCTGCTAAAGACGTTATCTGCACGAACAGCAGGGGCGCGGCCGAGCCACCCGCGCGGCGTAGCTTACGCCGCTCTCCCTGCCGAGCCATTCGCCAACCCTGCAGATCCCGGCCCCCGCCCCGCCGGGCCAGAGAGCCGCGCGCCCTGCAAGCAGGGCCGCGCGCCCCTTCAGACGTGCTGGCCGCCGTTGATGTGGATCTCGGAGCCGGTGATGTAGGACGAAGCACCGGTGCACAGAAACCAGATCGTCTCGGCCACCTCGGCCGTCAGCCCCAGCCGGCGCAGCGGCAGCCGCTCGACGATCCTTTCGGTCCCGGGCGAGAGGATCGCGGTGTCGACCTCACCGGGCGCGATCGCGTTGACGCGCACGCCGAGGGGCCCGAAATCATGCGCCATCTCGCGCGTCAGCGCCGCGAGCGCGGCCTTCGAGGTCGCATAGGCCGCGCCCGCAAAGGGGTGCACGCGGCTCCCCGCGATCGAGGTCACGTTCACGACCGAGCCCTGCGCGGCGACGAGTTCGTCCTGAAGCCCGCGGGCGAGCACGACGGGGGCGAAGAAGTTGACGTGAAACACATGCCCCCATGTCCGCAGGTCGGTGTCGAGCGTCGAGAGCCGCGCCCCCCCCGGCCCCTTGGGCGAGATGCCCGCATTGTTCACCAGCGCATCGAGCCGCCCGCCGATCCTGCCCTTGATGACCTCGATCGCGGCGATGGTCTTGTTGGGGTCGGCGAGGTCGAGCTCGATATGGTTCTCCTCGCCGCCCGGCCAGGGGCAGCGTGGGTCGAAGGGCTGGCGCGAACAGGTCAGCACCCGCCACCCCTCGGCCGAGAAACGCTTGACGGTCGCATGCCCGATCCCGCGGCTCGCCCCGGTCAGCACGAGTGTCTTCTGCCCTGCCATGTCGCACCCCCTGCGCGCGGCCCGACCCTAGCACCACCGCCGCCGCGCGTCCAAGCCCGTGTGCTGGCCCGGGCGCGGGTCCCGCCTCGCCGCTTGAGCGCGCGCGCCAAAGCCGCTAGCAGGGGCTCCACCGCCACGCCGCAGGGGTGCCCCGCCATGTCCACCGCCGCCACCACCGCCCGGGTCCTCTCCGAGGCGCTGCCTTATCTGCAACGCTATGCGGGCGCCGTCGTCGTCATCAAGTTCGGCGGCAACGCCATGGGCGACGATGCCGCCATGGCCGAGTTTGCCCGCGATGTCGTCCTCATGCGGCAGGTGGGCGTCAACCCCGTGGTCGTGCACGGCGGCGGGCCGATGATCAACACGCTCTTGGACAAGCTCGGCATCGCCTCGCGCTTTGTCGGCGGCAAGCGCGTGACCGACGCCGCCGCGGTCGAGGTCGTGGAGATGGTGCTGACGGGGCAGGTCAACAGCCGCATCGTGCAGGCCATCACCCAGCAGGGCGGCCGCGCGGTCGGGATCTCGGGCAAGGACGACAACCTGATGTTGTGCGAGCCCGACGACCCGGAACTGGGCTTTGTCGGCCGCCCCGCGCGGATGAACGTGCAGGTGCTGCGCGACCTCTTTGCGGCCGGGATCATCCCCGTCGTCGCCCCGGTCGGCACCGGCCCGCGCCCGGGCGAGACGTTCAACGTCAACGGCGACACGGCCGCGGGCGCCATCGCCGGCGCGCTCGGGGCCGATCGACTTTTGCTGCTGACCGATGTCCCGGGGGTCAAGGACGCCTCGGGCAAGGTCGCCAGCCGCCTCTCGCCCGATGAGGTGCGCGCGATGACGGCCGCGGGCGTGATCGCGGGCGGCATGATCCCCAAGACCGAGACCGCGCTCTATGCCATCGACCGCGGCGTGCGCGCGGTCGTGATCCTCGACGGGCGGACGCCGAACGCCTGCCTCGTCGAGCTCTTCACCGATGAGGGCGCAGGCACCATCATCCGCGCGACCGAGCCGAGGATCCGACCGCGCGAGGGCGCGTGAGGACGCTCGCGCGGATCGAGGCCGCCGCCGCCCGCCACGGGCTGGCGGTGATGGGCGCCTTTCACCCCGCGCGCACGGATGCCCCCGACCTGCCGCCGGGCACGCGCACCCTCGTGCTTCTTGGCCCCGATGGCGGCGCCTTCTGGCCCGCGCTCGGTGCCGCGCCCGAGGGGCAGGACGGCGCGCCCGACCCGGTTGATCGCTTTTCGCGCCGGGTGATCGGGCGGATGGCCTGCGATCTCGGGGCCAAGGCGCTGTTCCCCTTCGGCGGCCCGCCCTGGCGGCCCTTCTATGCCTGGGCGGTCCGCAGCGGGCGGGCCTGGCCCTCGCCCGTGCGGCTTCTGGTGCATGAGCGGGCGGGGCTGATGATCTCCTATCGCGGGGCGCTCGCGCTGCGGGGACGGATCGCGCTGCCCGATCCGCCGCACGCGCCGCCCTGCACCGGCTGCGCGCGCCCCTGCCTGACCGCCTGCCCGGTCGGCGCGCTCGGCCCCGAGGGCTATGACGTGCCCGCCTGCCGCGCCCATGTCGCCAGCCCCGAGGGCCTCGCCTGCCGCAGCGGCGGCTGCCGCGTGCGCATGGCCTGCCCCCCCGCCGCCGCCTTCGGCCTGCCCGAGGCCCAGCGCGCCCATCACATGGAGGCCTTTCACCGATGACGCTTCACCTCTGGCTCATGCGGCACGCGAAATCCGACTGGGACGACCCCACGCTCGCCGATCACGCGCGCCCCCTCTCGCGGCGCGGCCGGCGGGCGGCGGCGCGGCTCGGGGGCTGGCTCGTGGCCGAGGGCGCGCAGCCCGATGAGGTCATCGCCTCGGACGCCCGGCGCACGCGCGAGACATGGGCGCGCGTCGCCGCCGCCGCCCGCACGCTCGGCACCGCCGCCCTCCGGCTCGAGCCGCGGCTCTATCTCGCGCCGCCCGAGACGATGGCCGAGGTGCTCGGGGGCGCGGCGGGGCGGGGCGTGCTGATGATCGGCCACAATCCGGGGATCGGCGCGCTTGCCGCGCGCCTCGTCCTCGCGCCGCCCGAAGGGGCCGAGGCGGCCGAGGTCTTTGCCCGCTATCCGACCGGGGCGACCGCGCACATCGAATTTGACGCTCCGAACTGGGCCGAGGCCGTCCGCGGGCGCGGCCGCCTTGTCGATTTCATCTGGCCGCGCGCGCTTGGGGGCGCCGAGGACTGAGCGCCCTCAGTGCCCGAGGATCTGGCTCAGGAACAGCTTGGTCCGATCCGACTGGGGGTTGTTGAAGAAGGCGCGCGGCTCGTTCTCCTCGACGATCTGGCCCTGGTCCATGAAGACGACCCGGTTCGCCACCGCCTGCGCGAACCCCATTTCGTGCGTGACGACCAGCATCGTCATCCCCTCGCGCGCCAGCTCGATCATGGTGTCGAGAACCTCCTTGATCATCTCGGGATCGAGCGCCGAGGTCGGCTCGTCAAAGAGCATGATGCGCGGCTTCATGCACAGCGACCGCGCGATCGCCACCCGCTGCTGCTGCCCGCCCGAGAGCTGGCCGGGGTATTTCAGCGCCTGCTCGGGGATCTTCACCTTGCTCAGGAAGTGCATGGCGATCTCTTCGGCTTCCTTCTTGGGCGTCTTGCGCACCCAGATCGGCGCCAGCGTGCAGTTCTCGAGGATGGTGAGGTGGGGAAAGAGGTTGAAGTGCTGGAACACCATCCCGACCTCGGAGCGCACCTTGTCGATGTTCTTGAGGTCCGAGGTCAGTTCCGTGCCATCCACCACGATCCGGCCCGACTGGTGCTCCTCAAGCCGGTTGATGCAGCGGATCAGCGTCGATTTCCCCGACCCCGAGGGGCCGCAGATCACGATCCGCTCGCCGCGGTTCACGGTCATGTCGATGTCGCGCAGCACATGAAAGCTGCCGAACCACTTGTTCATGCCCCGGATCTCGATCGCGACCTCGTCGGTCACGGCCATCTGGGCGTCGCCGGCGGATTGGGTCATGCGGAACTCCTAGCGGTGGTCGGTCTTGAGGCGCGCCTCGAGGTGCATCGAATAGCGCGACATGCCGAAGCAGAAGATGAAGAAGCAGGCGCCGACGAAGATGTAGAGCTCCCAGAAGATCCCGTTCCAGGCGCTGTCGGCGCGGATGGCGGTGGTGAGGCCCAAGGGGTCCAGAAGCCCGATGAAGACGACGAGCGTCGTGTCCTTGAAAAGCCCGATGAAGTTGTTGACGATGCCGGGGATCGAGATCTTGAGCGCCTGCGGCAGGATGATGAGGCGCATCGACCGCCAGTAGTCGAGGCCGAGTGAATCGGCGGCCTCATACTGTCCGCGCGGCAGCGCCGCGAGGCCGCCGCGGATCACCTCGGCCATATAGGCCGCGGCAAAGAGCGTCACCATGATGACGACGCGCAGCACGATGTCGAAATTCGTCCCCGGCGGCAGGAAGTAGTTCAGGAGCAGCGAGGCCGTGAATAGGAGCGTGATGAGCGGCACGCCCCGGATGAACTCGATGAAGCCCACGCTGATCGTCTTGATGAGGAGCATGTCCGACTTGCGCCCGAGCGCGAGCAGGATGCCGATCGGCAGCGACAGCGCGATCCCCGTGACGCCGATGATGGTCGAGAGCATGAAGCCCCCGAAACTGTCCGAGCGCACGAAGGTCAGCCCCACGGGCAGGATGGCGTGCAGCGCCTCCGAGAGCGGCCCTGTCAGGAACACCCACCACAGCACCGTCGCCAGCGCCGCCGCCGGCACCGCGATCAGCGGCACCGCCGCATGGACCGCGCGAAAGGCCCCGTAGCCGACCGCAAAGCCCGCAAGCGCCAGCGCCGGAAACCAGATCGTGCCGCCCCAGAGGAGCCAATAGGCCAGCGCCGGATAGACGGCCGAGAACCACAAGAGCCGCCGCGGCGCCCCGGCAAAGAGGATCGGCGCCAGCGCGACCAGCATCAGGATCAGCGCGAGCGTCGGGCGCCAGTAGAATTCGGAGGGGTAGAAGCCGAACAGAAGCTGGTGCCAGCGGTCGCGGATGACGGCAAGGCAGGCGCCGGGCTCGCCCGCGAGGATCTCGCGGCACTGGGCAAGGCTCGAGGCGTTCCACACGGCGTTGAGGAACCACGGCCCGATCCCCGCCGCGATCTGCCAGACCACCACGACCGACAGCACCGTCAGCACCGCATCGAGCGGGGTCGCGAATAGGTTCGCGCGCACCCAATGCACCAGCCCCGTCTCGCCCCGCGGCGGGGGGGCCTGCGGGATCATGGCGGTGCGCACGAAGGGGGCGGTGCGATCCATCCTAGCGCTCCTTGATCTTCACGCGGGCGTTGTAGATGTTCATCACCGTCGAGATCGACAGGCTCAGCACCAGATAGACGAGCATCATGAGGAGCATCCCCTCGAGCTCGCGCCCCGTCTGGTTGATCGTGATCCCCCCGAGGGTTGAGCGCAGGTCCATGTAGCCGACCGCGAGCGCGAGCGAGGTGTTCTTGGTGATGTTGAGGTATTGCGAGATGAGCGGCGGGATGATGACCCGCAGCGCCTGCGGCAGGATCACGAGGTTCATCGTCCGGCCTGGCCTGAGCCCGAGCGAAAACGCAGCCTCGGTCTGCCCGCGCGAGATCGCGAGGATGCCCGCGCGCACGTTCTCGGCGATGAAGGCGCCCGTATAGATCGTCAGCGCCAGCCACATCGCGATGAGCGAGTTGCGCAGATGCGTCCCGCCCGAGAAATTGAGGCCCTTGAGCTCGGGGAACCCCAGATGGAAGCCGAGCGCCACCAGCACCGCGACCGGGATACCGCCGAGCACAAGGATCGACTGCCACCATGTCGTCGGGCGGATGCCGGTCAGGTTCTGCACCGCCTCGGCCCGGCGCAGGATCGCGCGGTTGATCGCGACCGCCGCCACGACCGCGATGATGAGGGCGACGAGGTCGAGACTGACGAGGAAGATGCCCAGATCGACCGTCCCGAGTGAGCGGTCGAAGAGCGGCTCGGGCACATAGACGCCGCGGTTGGTGATCGCGACCGAATCGAACAGCAGCATCGACGAGGTCGCCGCCTCGCCACGAAAGGCCGCGGGCGGGGGCATCGACTCGGTCATCACCGCAAAGATCAGCAGGATCCAGAGCAAAAGCGGGATGTTGCGGAACGCCTCGACATAGACCGTCATCAGCCGCGCCACGACCCAGTTGCGCGACAGCCGCAGGACGCCCGCGATCACGCCGACGATCGTCGCCGTCACGCAGGCCGCCGCCGCGAGCACGAGGGTGTTGAGAAGCCCCACGAGCATGGCGCGCGCGTGGCTCATCTGGTTGTTGTAGTCGATCAGCCGCTGGTTGATGTCATAGCCCGCGGGCGCGCTGAGGAAGCGGAAGGAGAAATCCTTGCCGAGCGCCTCGAGGTTCTCGATCGTGTTCTCGACGAGCCACGCGGCCGCCGCCATGAACAGCATCAGGAAGACGATCTGGATCGTCAGCGAGCGATAGCGCGTATCGTAGATGAGCATCCCGAGGGAAAAGCCCCCGGATGCCGCGGCATCAGCACGTCCCATCACGTCATCCCCGTTGCCTGCGGGCGGTCAAGCTGTGCGCGGACGCGCGCGCCCCGGGGTTCCGGGACGCGCGCGCCGCTTCGGGACAGCCGATCAGCGGAAGGGGGGCGCGTACTGCAGCCCGCCCTGGGTCCAGAGCGCGTTCAGGCCACGCGCCAGACCGATCGGGGTCGACTCACCGATGTTGGTGGCGAAGATCTCGCCATAGTTGCCGCCCGCCTGAATGGCGCGCATGGCCCATTTCGCATCGAGCCCCATCATCGCGCCGAGGTCGCCCTCGGTGCCGAGCATGCGGTTGATCTCGGGGTTGGTCGTGCCCTTGGCCATTTCCTCGATGTTGGCCGAGGTCACGCCATACTCTTCGGCAGCGACGAGCGCGTAGAGCGTCCAGCGCACGATGTCGGCCCACTGGTTGTCGCCATGGCGCACCACCGGCCCGAGCGGCTCCTTCGAGATAATCTCGGGCAGGATGATGTGGTTTTCCGGATCGGCGAAGGCGGCGCGGGTCGCGGCAAGGCCCGAGGCGTCGGTCGTGTAGACGTCGCAGGCGCGCGCCAGGTACTGCTGCTGGGCCTCGGCGTTCGTCTCGATCGGAACGGGCTCATAGCTCATGTTGTTGACGCGGAAGAAGTCGGCGAGGTTGAGCTCGGTCGTCGTGCCGGTCTGGATGCAGACCGTGGCGCCGTTGAGCTCCTTCGCCGAGGAGATCCCCATGTCCTTGTTCACCATGAAGCCCTGGCCGTCGTAATAGTTGACGCCCACGAAATCGAGCTTGAGGTCGTTGTCGCGCGAATAGGTCCAGGTCGAGTTGCGCGCCAGCATGTCGACCTCGCCCGAGGCGAGCGCGGTGAAGCGCGTCTGGCCGGTCGTGGTGACGAACTTGACCTTCTTGGGGTCGCCGAGCACGGCCGCGGCCACGGCGCGGCAGACCGCGACATCGAAGCCCTGCCATTCGCCCGAGGCATCGGGGGCCGAGAAGCCGTTGACGCCCGTCGAGACGCCGCAGTTGACTTCGCCACGGGCCTTCACATCGTCCAGCGTGGCGGCCGATGCCGTTCCGGCCACGAGGCCGGCAAAGGTCAGGGCGCCAAGGAGTGCGGATTTCTTCATGCGTACCTCTTCTGGTTTGCCGCCCCTTCGGGCGGAGGATCGTGCCGACCCCGGGAGGCCGACGGAAAAAGGCGATGCCAGCCGGCGGGCGTCGGAGACGTCCCGGGGCGTGACAGCCGGCAGAGAGTGTGATGAATGATCGCCATCCGTCAAGGCTTGGCAGCGCCGGATTCCGAGATTCTGCCCCCCGCGCGCCGGAAAGCGCGCCGCAGGGCGCGCCCCTCGGGCCGCCCCGCGGGCGCCGCGCACCACCTCAGGTAGAGAGCGCGCGCAACCCGGGCGAGAGTGCCGCAAGAAAGCGCGCCGCATCCCCGAGTGCGGCGCGCCGCGCCGCGCGCGCCTCGGCGGCCTCGGCGTCCTCGCCCCAGAGTTCGGCCTGCCAGCCCTCGTCGAGATGGGCCGCCTCGAAGGCCGCATCCGCCCCGATCCACCCCTCGGCGACCCCGAGGCCGAGGATGAGCGAGCCGGTGATCGCCACGAGGTCATGGAGCCCCACGAGGCCGAAGGCATCATGCGCCGCGACCGCCGCGCGCAGCCGCGCCAGCGCCTCGGCCGGCTGCGCCACGGGCACGACGCCCCGCGTCACCGACAGGTCCGCCCCGAAGCGCGCGCGCGCCCAGCCGAGCGGCGGATCCCACGCCTGCGCCTGCCGCGCCACCAGCGCCGCCGGCCCCTCGGCGCGATAGCAGAGCAGGTCCGAGCCGCCATAGCCCGCGATCTCGGCCACCACCTCGGGCATCGCCACCGCCACGCGGTCGATCGCGGTGTTGGCCATGCGCGTCATCGGCATCAGGGCGGGGCGCAGCTCGCCCTCCTGCGCGGCCCATTCGGCCGCGATGGCGCGCGCAAGCGCCTCGGTCGGGACCGACAGCACCGCCTTGCCCGGCGTGCGCAGCGCCCGGGCGTCGAGGGCGACGCCAAAGCCCGCCCCCTCGGGGCGCACCGTCGCCTCGGCCCAGAACCGCTTGCGCGCCCAGCCCGTCACCGCCGCCGCCCCCGGCCCGCCGATCCGGGCGCCTCGGCGAAGGGATCGGCCGGCGCGTCGGCCTCGGACCAGCCCAGCATCTGCCAGGTCCGCGCCATATGCGGCGGCAGCGGTGCCGCAAAGGTCATCACCTCGCCCGTCACCGGATGGGCAACCGTGATCGCGCGCGCGTGCAGGTGCAGCTTGCGGCTGATCTCGCCGCCAAGCTGCGCGCCCCAGCCGTCGCCGAGGTTCTCCTGCCCGCTGCCGCCGTATTTGCCATCCCCCGCGATGGGGTGGCCGATCTCGGCCATATGGGCGCGCAGCTGATGCGTCCGCCCCGTGATGGGCGCGAGCGCGACCCACGCCACCCGCCGGCCAAGCGCCGAGATCACGCAATAATCGGTCGTCGCGGCCTGCGCGCCCTCGGTCGTCTCGATGGCGTCGGGGTGCACGCAGCGCATCTTCTCGCCCTCGCCCCCCGCCCCGCGCCCGCCCGCCTTGACGAGGCCATAGCGGATGCGCCCCGCGCGCGGATCAGGCACGCCCGCGACCGCCGCCCAATAGAGCTTGCGCGTCTCGCGCGCACGAAACGCTGCCGCAAGGCGCCGCGCCACCCGCTCGGTCCGCGCAAGGAGCAATATCCCCGAGGTGTCCTTGTCGAGCCGGTGGACGAGGCGCGGCCGCTCCTTGTAGCCGTCGGCCAGCAGATGGGCGAGGCCGTCGACATGCCGCCCCCCCTGCCCCGATCCCCCCTGCGAGGGCAGCCCCGCGGGCTTGTTCAGCACGATCATGTGCTGATCCTGCCAGAGGACGGCCGCGCGCATCATCGCCGCATCGGCCTCTGATCCGGCAGGAGCGCGAGCCTCGGCCCGCGGCGCGGCGGCGGCCGCGGCCCCGGGCGGGGGCGCCTCGGGCAGGGGCGGCACGCGCACCGCCTGCCCGGCGGCGACCCGGTCCGAGGCCTTGGCGCGCGCCCCGTCGAGGCGCAACTGCCCCGTGCGGCAGAGCTTCTCGATCGCGCCCTGCGCCAGATGCGGAAAGCGCCGGCGCAGCCAGCGGTCAAGCCGCTGGCCCGCGTCATCCTCGGCCACCGTCAGCGTCTGGACCGCGCCCATCCCTCAGACCCCGCCGCCGATCGTGCGCCCCACGCCCACGCCCGCCGCCACCGCCGCGAGGCAGAGCGCGAAGGTCCCCGCCGCATAGACGGCCGCGCCCCCCGCCGCCCCCCGCGACCAGAGCGCGAGCGTCTCGAGCGAGAAGGCCGAAAACGTCGTGAACCCGCCCAGAAGCCCCGTCATCACGAAGGCCGCGGCGCGCGCCTGCCCCCGCTCAGCGAGCAGCACGAACGCCACCCCGATCAGGAACGACCCCGCGACATTGACCGCGAGCGTCCCCCAGGGCAGCCCGGTGCCGATGAGGCGCGCGGCCGCAAGACCCGCGCCGAAACGCAGGACCGACCCGATCGCGCCGCCAAGCGCCACAAGAAGAAGGGTTGCGAGCATGCCCCGTCAATGGGCCGCCGCCGGGCCGAAGTCAACGCCGCCTCAGCGAACCTCGAGGACCTTCGCGACCGAATCGACATCGCCCTGCATCGCCTTCGAGGCGCTCTGGAACATCTGCTGGAACTTCAGCATCTGCACGAGTTCTTCGGTCAGGTCGACATTGGCCATCTCGAGCACGCCCGAACGGATCTGCGTCCCCGCCGCCTCGCCAAGCGCGCGCACCTCGGGCGGGCCCGAGGTCGCGCTGCGACGAAAGTCCCCGCCGCCCACCTGCGTGAGGAGTGCAGGGTTGGCAAAGAAGGCGACCGCAAGCTGGGCCACCGGCTCGGGCTGGGCGGTGGCGCTGCCGCCGCCATAGGTCGCGAAGATGCGCCCATCGGTCGTGACCTCGAGCGCGCTCAGCAGATCGCGCGTCGGCGGGGCCTCGAGCGTCTCGTCAAAGCCCAGCCGCGTCGCGGTCCGCGCCAGCGTCCCGCCCGTCGGCTGCACGAGGTCGGCCCGCAGGATGAGGTCGATGGGCGCCTCGCCCTCGACCGAGCCCTTGCGCGCCTCTTCGGCAAGGCGCGACATCGACACGCCCGCAAGCGCGAAGATCCCGTTGACATCCTCGCGCGTGATCCGCGGATCGATCGGATCCGGCGCGACCGGCGGATCGGCCAGCGGATCGGCCGGCAGCGGGCGCGGCGCGACAAAGCCCAGCGCCACCTCCATCATGCTGCCCGTCAGCGTCTGCGCGGCCTTGACGACGCGCCCGATCTCGGCCGCGACCGCGCCGAAACCCTGCACCTCGCCCAGCCCCTTCCAGATGCGCCCGCCGGCAAAGCTGATCGCGCCTTCGGTCGTGTCGGCAACCTCGGCCGGCGCCAGCGCGAGCTTCGCCCCCAGCGCCCCCTCGGCCCTCAGCGTCAGCTTGTGGCCCTGCAGGTTCCAGCCGTCCGCCATCGCGTCGGTATCGATCTCGGCGACCTGCGCCTCGTAGTCCTCGAGCGCGTCGGCAAGCGCAGCCTGCGTCGCGACATATTGGAGCCGCCCGGGTTCGAGCGCATCGGCCTCGGCCAATAGGTCGGCGGCGCGCTGCGGGACATCCGCAACCGCGAGCGTCGCCACATTCGCGCGCAGTTGCGCAATCTTGTCTTGTGCGGGCGCCTGTCCGAACTCTGCGAGGTTGAGGGCGTCGATCTCGGCCCCGTTCGCGCGCAGGAATTCGGTGTGCGCGGCCTGCGCCGGCTCCCAGAGCGCCAGCGCATTGCGCAGCGCGCCGATCCCGAGCGCGTCGTGGAGGCGCGCCTTCTCGGTCTCGAAGAGGTCATTGAGCGTCCCGCCCGAGAGCATGTCGGTCCGCCCGAACCCCTCGGGATCCAAGAGCAGCGACGCCCCCGCCGGCACCCCGAGCCGCGCCGCCCCCGCGGCGGTGAGGGTGAGGCGGCCGCGCGTCTGCTGATCCTGCGCGGTGAGGCCCGCGACCTTCGCATCATAGGCCGCCTGCGCGACCGCCAGCGCCTCGGTCGCGCCGGCCGCCCTGGCCTGCGCGTCGATGGCGTCGATCGACGTGCCAAGGTCGGTGCCGATCATCAGATTGCGCGCGCCCAGCGCGGTGGTGAGCGTGGTGGCAAGCCGCGTGATCTCGGTCGCCATCCAGGCGGGCTTGGGTTCGGGCTCCTTCGCCTCGCGCGCGACCAGCCCCTCATAGGCGTTGAGCGTCTCGTGGTATTCCGAGGTCCAGAAGCGGACCTCGGCCGACAGCGGCCCGAGGTTCGTGTCCGAATAGGCCTGCGCCTTCGCCGCCGAGATCAGATCGGCAGAGGCCCCGGCGGTCGAGGTGACGCCCAGCGCCGGGTCGCGCGTGAAATCCGCGGGCCCGAGGCCGGCGGCGATCAGCGCGGCCTCCTGCGCGGCGGGGCTGTCGGCGGCGGCGACGGCGTCGCGATAGATCTTGAGGGGCCCGGCCGGCGCCTCGAGCGGGGGCGGGGCGTAGAGGTCGGTCTCGAATGCGGTCTCGAGCCCCGAGGGGATCTGCACCTTGGACCCTGCGACCGAGGCGACGAATCGCCCCCCCGAATCGACGAGGTAATTGTCGCGATCGAGGCTGAACGAGCCGTTGCGGGTAAAGAAAAGATCGCCCGCACCGGGGGCTGCGAAATCGACCGCCTCGGCGCCCGCGAATTTGACGAACATCCCCTGCCCCGTGATCGCGAGGTCGAGCGCCTGCCCCGTGGTCTTGAGGTTGCCCTGGGTGAAGTTGACCGCCGCACCCGCCATCATCGCGCCATTGCCGACCGCGCCCTTGGCCACCGTGTCGCGGCTCGAGCTTGACATCACATCTGCAAAACGCGCGGTCGAGGCCTTGAAGCCCGCCGAGGCCGCGTTCGAGATGTTGTGCGAGATCGCGCCGATCGACTTGGTCGCGACATTGATGCCGGAAAGGGCGTTGGCGAACATCTGGGGTCCTCGGCGCGCGAAAGGTCGGGACCTCGGCTCGCAAGATCCGTGCCAGCCGCCTGCGACGTTCGAGACGCTTGAACGGTGCGAAAATGTAGTGTTTGATTGACACATGAGTGTCAGTTCAACCTTACAGCCCCGGATCCTGCCCGACGCGCGCGCGGTGCTCGGCCTCTTGAAGCCGATCACCTGGTTTCCGCCGATGTGGGCCTATCTCTGCGGCGTCGTCTCGGCCGGGGGCGTGGCGGCCGGGCAATGGGGCCTCGTCGCGCTCGGGATCGTGCTCGCCGGCCCCATCGTCTGCGGGATGAGCCAGGCCGCGAACGACTGGTGCGACCGCCACGTTGACGCGGTGAACGAACCGCACCGCCCGATCCCCTCGGGCCGCGTGCCGGGTCGCTGGGGGCTGTGGATCGCGCTCGCGATGTCGGGGGCGGCGCTCGGCGTGGGCTGGCTGCTTGGACCTTGGGGCTTCGGCGCGACGGTCGTCGCCGTCCTCGCGGCCTGGGCCTATTCGGCCGAGCCCGTGCGCCTCAAGCGGTCGGGATGGTGGGGGCCAGGGCTTGTGGGGCTCTGCTATGAGGGGCTGCCCTGGTTCACGGGCGCGGCTGTCATCGCCGCCGGCGCCCCGCGGTTTGAGGTGGTGGCGACGGCCGCACTTTATGCCTTCGGCGCGCATGGCATCATGACGCTCAATGATTTCAAGGCGCTCGAGGGCGACCGGGTGCATGGTGTGCGCTCGCTCCCGGTCACGCTCGGGCCCGAGGTCGCGGCCAAGATCGCCTGCACGGTGATGGTGCTCGCGCAGCTTCTCGTTGTGTCGATGCTGATCGTCTGGGACCGCCCGCTGCATGCGGGCGCGGTGCTGGCGCTGACGCTCGCGCAGATCGCGGCCATGCGCGTGCTGATGCGCGACCCCAAGGGCAAGGCGCCCTGGTACAACGGCACGGGCGTCGTGCTCTATGTCGCGGGGATGATGGTTTCGGCCTTCGCCCTCGCGGACCTCCCGGTGCGGCCATGACGCTCGGCTGGGGCCAGATCCTGCGGCTCGGCCTCGTGCAGGCCTGCATCGGCGCGATCGTCGTCCTGATGACCTCGACGCTCAACCGC
Organism: Gemmobacter sp.; assembly: GCA_030834485.1. Classification (GTDB taxonomy): domain Bacteria; phylum Pseudomonadota; class Alphaproteobacteria; order Rhodobacterales; family Rhodobacteraceae; genus JAUREX01. Next base: position 3,561 of record JAUREX010000031.1, on the reverse strand, counting down.
CTGATGGTGGTGGAACTGGCGCTGCCCGCGGTGCTACCGGGGTTCCTCGTGGCGCTGCACTATGGCGTGCAGCTGACGCGCCCGCACTGGGGCTTTCGGTCGGACACGAGCGGCGAGCGCACGCGCTGGATCCACCGCGGGATGGCGATGCTGGCGGCCGGCGCGATCGCCGCCGCGGCCGGGGTGATCGTGATCGAGGGCGCCTTTGCCGCGGGCCTCGCGCTCTCGGTCGCGGCCTATGCGCTGATCGGGCTGGGCGTCGGGGCGGGGGGGACGTCGCTCTTGGCACTCCTCGCCTCGGCCACGCATCCGCGCAGGCGCGCGGCGGCGGCGACGATCACCTGGCTCATGATGATCCTCGGCATCGCGCTGACGGCGGGCATCGCGGGGCGCTTTCTCGACCCGTTCGGGCCGATGCGGCTGATGGCGGTCGTGGGCACGGTGGCGGGCGGGGCGCTGATCCTCTCGGTCCTTGCGGTCTGGCGGATCGAGCGCGGCCTTGCCGCCGCCCCGGCCGAACCCGACGCGGTCCCCTTTCGCGAGGGGCTGGCCCAGATCTGGGCCGAACCCGCCGCGCGCGCCTTCACCTTCTTCGTCTTTCTCTCGATGACCGCCTTCTTCATGCAGGAGTTGATCCTCGAGCCTTATGCGGGCCTCGTCTTCGGGCTGACGCCGGGGCAGTCGACCGCGCTCTCGGGGGCGCAGAACGGGGGCGTGTTCGTGGGCATGCTGATCGTCGGCATCGCCGCGACCGGCCTCGGGGTCGGCAGCCTGCGCGCCTGGGTGGTGGCGGGCTGCACGGGCTCGGCCGCAGCACTCGTGGCGCTGGCGGTGGTTGGGCAGATGGCGGGCGCGGCCCTGATGCCCGCGGTGGTGGCACTCGGGCTCTTCAACGGGATGTTCGCGGTCGCGGCGATCGGGTCGATGATGGCGCTCGCGGGGCGCGGCCGCGGCGGGCGCGAGGGCACGCGGATGGGGCTGTGGGGTGCGGCACAGGCGATCGCGGCGGGCTTTGGCGGCCTCGCGGGGGCGGGGCTTGCGGACCTCCTGCGCCTCGGGCTGCCCGATGCGGACGCCTTCGGCGCGGTCTTCCTGATCGAGGCCGCGCTTTTCGCCGCGGCCGCCCTGATGGCGCTGCGGATCATGGATGATGCCCGGGCGGTGCGACCCGCCGGGGCGCTGGTGGCGGGGGAATAGGGCGATGGAAGCATTCGACGTCGTGGTGGTGGGGGGCGGCCCGTCGGGGGCGACCGCGGCCGAGGACCTCGCGCGCGCCGGGCGACGGGTCGCGATGATCGACCGCGCCGGGCGCATCAAGCCCTGCGGCGGCGCGATCCCGCCCCGCCTCATCGCCGATTTCGCCATCCCCGACGATCAGATCGTGGCGCGCATCCGCACCGCGCGGATGATCTCGCCCACGGGCCGCGCCGTCGACATCCCGATCGAGAACGGCTTTGTCGGCATGGTCGACCGCGAGCATTTCGACGAATACCTCCGCAGCCGCGCCGCGCACGCCGGCGCGACGCGCCTGACCGGCACCTTCCTGCGGATCGAGCGCGACGGGGCCACGACCCATGTCGTCTGGCGCGACAAGGCGGATGGCAACGAGGTCTGGACGAAGACGCGCCTTGTCATCGGGGCGGATGGCGCGCGTTCGGCCGTGGCGCGCGCCGAGGTGCCGGGCGGGCGCGAGATCCCCTATGTCATCGCCTATCACGAGATCATCGCCGCCCCGAAGGAACGCAGCGCCGGCTACGACCCGACGCGCTGCGATGTCGTCTATGACGGGCGCATCAGCCCCGATTTCTACGGCTGGGTATTCCCGCATGGCGCGCAGGCCAGCGTCGGCATGGGCACGGGGATCGAGGGCATCGACCTCAAGCGCGCGACCGCCGATCTGCGCGCGGCCTCGGGGCTCGGGGGCTGCACCACCATCCGGCGCGAGGGCGCGCCGATCCCGCTCGCGCCGCTCTCGCGCTGGGACAACGGGCGCGACGTGGTGCTCGCGGGCGATGCGGCGGGCGTCGTCGCGCCCTCGTCGGGCGAGGGGATCTATTACGCGATGGTGGGCGGGCGCGTCGCCGCGACCGCGGCGCAGGCCGCGCTCGCCTCGGGGCGGGGGCGCGACCTCGCGCTGGCGCGCAAGCTCTTCATGAAGGACCACAAGATGGTCTTTCGCGTGCTGCGCTCGATGCAGGATGCCTATTACCGCTCGGATGAGCGGCGCGAACGCTTCGTCAGCCTCTGCCACGACATCGACGTCCAGCGCCTGACCTTCGAGGCCTACATGAACAAGAAACTCGTCCGCGCCCGGCCGCTCGCGCATCTGCGCATCGGGCTGAAGAACCTCGCGCATCTGCTGCGCCTCGTGCCACCGGCCTTTACCTGAAGGCGGCCCCGACATGAACATGAACCTCTCCGACATGATCCCCGCCTGGGTCGACGGCCAGCTGACCCCGGTCGAGAAGATGCGCGTCCACCGCGAGGGGCTGCGCCACCGCGCCGTCTCGGTCTTCGTGATGGCGGGCACGCAGGTGCTGATCCAGCGCCGCGCGGCGGTCAAGTATCACACGCCCGGCCTCTGGGCGAACACCTGCTGCACCCATCCGCGCTGGGGCGAGGATACGGCCGTCTGCGCCGTGCGGCGCCTTGCCGAGGAACTCGGGATCCGAGGCCTCGCGCCGGCGCTGGCCGGGCAGGTCGAATACCGCGCCGACGTCGGCGGCGGGCTGACCGAGCACGAGGTGGTGGATGTCTTCGTGGCAGAGGCCGCGCATGGGGGCCTCATGCTCGATCCCGACCCCGACGAGGTATCCGAGACGCGCTGGATCGACCTCTATGCGCTGACGGCCGAGGTGCGCCGCTGGCCCGAGCGCTTCACCCCCTGGCTGCGCATCTATCTGGCCGAGCACATGGACCGCATCTTTGGCGCGCGCATCGGCGCGGCACTGGTCAGCTCGGCGCGCGGCTAAAGCGCCTCAGCCGCGGTCGCGCACCACCGGCTCGGCCTTGAGCGCCTGCGCGAGCGCGCGAAAGCGCGCCTCGCTCACCTCGCCGAAAAGCGCGCGGCCGTCGCGGCCCAGATGCAGCTCCACCCGCCGCCCGCCCTCGGTCAGGCGCAGCTCTCCGGCCGCTTCGGGCTCGGCGACGGCGAACATCGCGCCGAACCGCATCGCCTTGCCGAGGATCTCGGCGTCGCGGATCTGCCCCTCGTCGAGCAGCCGCAAGAGCGGCTCGAACCGCGAGCCTGCGCGCGAGTTCTTGTAGCGGTGCAGCAGCGCAAGCCCCAGAAACACCCGCCCCGGATGGTCAAGCCCGCCCAGATTGGCCCGCGTCGCATTGTCGAAACAGACCTCGGCGCGATAGTCGGGATGCGCCCGCCAGGTCGTGTCATGCATGAGGCAGGCCGCCTTGATGAGGCGCTGCCGCTCGGGCGGGTGGGCACGAAAGAGGGGCGAGATGAACTGGTGCAGCCGCCGGCCAAAGCCCGGCATCCGCGCCTGCGTCGCCTCGGCCATGCGCGCGGCCTCGATCAGCGGGTCGCGCGCCTTGAGGGCGTCG
>JAUREX010000299.1 GCA_030834485.1 Gemmobacter sp. | reverse complement strand
CACCCTCTACCAATCGGGGCGCAACTAGAGCGCCGAAGCTGAGTCGACTAAGGCGACCCACGTCAGGCACTCCCCCGCAGCCCCACCCGGTCCGCTCAACTGGCGAGGGCGATCTCCAGCTTCTCCTTGAGCTCGCCGGAGTTGTACATCTCGATCAGGATGTCGGATCCGCCGATGAACTCCCCGTTCACGTACACCTGGGGGATCGTCGGCCAATCGGAATACTCCTTGATGCCCTGACGGATCTCCATGTCGGAGAGGACGTCGAAGGTTTCAAAGGGCACGGCCATGGCGTTGAGGATCTGCACCACGTTGTTGCTGAAGCCGCACTGGGGCATCAGCTTGTTGCCCTTCATGAACACAAAGATGGGGCTACTGCCCACCAGTTGATCCAGGCGTTGCTTGAGAGAGGAATCCATGGGAGGTGGAGTGCTGAGACTTGAAACGGGAGATCAGGCGGGGGTGCCTGTCTGCAGGGCAAGGGCGTGGATCGCTTCGCTGGCGAGCTCGCTGCGCAGGGCCCCGTAGACCAACTGGTGCTGCTTGATGCGGCTCAGCCCGGCGAAG
>JAUREX010000298.1 GCA_030834485.1 Gemmobacter sp. | reverse complement strand
ACCATCACCCTTGTGACACGAATACACATGAGGATGATAGTGTAGCTCAGGAGATGTGAGTCTGTCTCTGAAGCTGTCAATGTTGTTTCCCACCGCAGAGCCTCTGACGTGAATTTCAGACGAAAAATGATCAACAGCATGGCCGGCCGTCTGACTCCGGAGAAATGGCAGGGGAAAAAGTTGTCAGGGATCAAGTTTCCTGCACTTTGTCGACAATAGGTGAGACAGGTAGACTAGAAGAATACCTGGCCTCGTGACGAAACACTTACCCCCCCCCCCCCCCCCCCCCCCCCCCCAGAAAGAATCCCATTTACCTTGCTATTGTGCTCCTTTCTCCTGCCTCTTGCCTCTTTGCTCTTTGTTTCCCTTCCCTCGTTCCATCTTTCCTTTTCCTCCCCTCCTCCTCCGCTGTGGCACCTGCATTGATTGATTGATGCGTTTTTTATTCACTCTACTTGAGAGCTTAAGTAGCCGTAGCATATGCCAGGCAGTCTAGCCGGGACCCCCGGCTTCAATCCTGGCCATATTTGAGTCAAGTGGGACAAATACTCGCCGAGATATGGCGACT
>JAUREX010000297.1 GCA_030834485.1 Gemmobacter sp. | reverse complement strand
GCTCAAACTCAGCTTAGACACACTCGCGCGGCGCGCCTCGCTCGCGGGGCTCGACGGCGCCAAGCTGAGCGTAGAGGTGAGCGCGGGCGCGGGCCCCTCACCAGAGGCGCGCTTGGCGGCTATGGGCCTCGACCTCGACACGCTCGCGCGGATAGGCGACACGGCGAGCCGCGCGTTGAGCCTCGCGGCGCCCAAAAAGCGCGAGGGTTAGGGGCGCTGAGGGGGGGCGGCGCGAATTAAAAATTTTTCAAAAGCGCTAAGGTTCACTAATGCTCCATTATCGAATGTTAGCCTTTAAAAGAATTTTTAATTAATCGAGGGCCCATGAGCACACCCGCCGAGACACCGCCACCGGCGCGCCGCGCGCCTCGCCGCCGCCCCGCCCCAGGCGTGGAGCTGCTCCACGACAAGCCCCACCGCGACCCCGAGCCGCGCGCGCCGCGCCCCATCGCCGCGCTCGCCCTTCAAGCGGCCCTCAACGCCCTCGCCGAGAGCGTACAAGCGCATGAGCGAGAGCGCGCCGAGCTACGCGCCGCGCTGAGCGCCGCGCGCGAGGCGCTCGCGGGGGCCC
>JAUREX010000296.1 GCA_030834485.1 Gemmobacter sp. | reverse complement strand
CGCCGCCACTCCGGTTTTCTTCTCGAGCAGCCAGTCATACCCCCGCGACTCCAGCTCTAGGGCCAGGGCCTTGTCGCCGGATTTGATGATGCGACCGGCCGACATCACATGCACAAAGTCCGGCGTAATGTAATTGAGCAGCCGCTGATAATGGGTCACCAGCACGCAGGCGTTATCAGGCGTGAGCAGTTTGTTGACGCCGCCGGCGACCACGCGCAACGCATCAATGTCGAGACCGGAATCAGTTTCATCCAGCAATGACAGCTTCGGCTCCAGCAGCGCCATCTGCAGGATTTCGTTCCGCTTCTTCTCGCCTCCGGAAAATCCGTCGTTGACGCTGCGGTCGAGGAAATCGGGGTTCATTTCGAGGAGCTTCATTTTCTCGCGCACGAGATCATCAAACTCAAGCGGATCGAGTTCATCCTTTCCGCGACCGCCCTGAACCGTGTTGTAGGCCAGACGCAGGAAGGCGCTGTTGGTGACCCCGGGGATTTCCACCGGATACTGGAAACCGAGAAACACGCCGGCGCGGGCGCGCTCGTCGGCTTCCAGCGCAAACAGGTCCTTCCCTT
>JAUREX010000295.1 GCA_030834485.1 Gemmobacter sp. | reverse complement strand
CCTCTGCCTGGCGCGCGAAGGGCGGGAGGAGCGCCGCGGACGCGTAGTGGAGCTGCATCGTCGCGCCAGGCGCGCCGAGGTCGACGACCAGCGCCCCATCGGCCCCGCCGCGCGCGCTGCGCAGCGCCCCGAGCCCCGCGAGCGCGTCGGCGCCGTTCTGAATGTCCTTGCCCAGAATGCCCGCGTCTAGCAGATGGCTGCCAGCGCCCACCACCCACTGCCGGACCGCGCCGAAGCGCGCGGTGGCCGAAGCGCGTGGGAGCGACACCGCGCCGGCGGAGACCGCGGGGCGCGGGCGCGCGGCAAGGAGCTGGGCGGCGAGGAGCGCGGCGGGTGGGACGGCCGAGCGCGCGAGGAAGCGCGCCGTGACCGCCGCGGATAGGTGCGCGAGCAGCGCCGCACGCCCCGCGGGCGTCGCCGCCTGCGCGCGCGCGGCGTCCGCGCCCGGCGCGCGGAGGCAGGCGGCAGCCTCGCACGAGAGGGAGAGCGGCGGCGACACGCGGATCTCGACGGTCCCGAAGGAGCGCCGCAGCTTGCGCGGCGCGTGCCGCACCATCGCTGCCGTCGACTCCCG
>JAUREX010000294.1 GCA_030834485.1 Gemmobacter sp. | reverse complement strand
CCGGGCGGACCGGGACGCAGTACCACCCGCCGCGGCCCTGGACGCGTCGGCATAGGCCCGGGTCGTGGACCGGGCAGATGTGTTCGGGCACGAGGATCGGCGGGCGGTCGGGCGGCCGGTGGCCGGTGCGTGCGCGCACCGTCGGGTCCACGAGCATGACATCGTAGGAGCTCGTGAAGTGGGGCACCGGGTAGAGGAACACGTCCGTCATGCCGCGGTGCCTTGGAGCGTGTTGACGGTCGTGCCGGCCACATCGGGCGTGCCGACCTTGTAGGCGACAAGGTAGTGGTCAACCCCGGCCGGAACGACGATCTCGAAGCTGCCATCACTGCCGGACGTGACCTGGCCGACCTCCACATCGTCCGACGTGCGGAAGCAATGCACCTCGCAGCTCCCGATGATGCCGCCGCGCTGGTCGCGGGTCACACCACGGATCGCGATGGTGACGGCCGTGATCGTCGGCATGAACGCGATGCCGGTGATCGTGACGAGCTCGGCGCGGGCGCCGATGGCCGCGGTCACGTCATAGGCTGCGCCGGACCCGGATGCGAGCTCGGCCGGCGCGTTGGTGCTTTCG
>JAUREX010000293.1 GCA_030834485.1 Gemmobacter sp. | reverse complement strand
GCCGGGGCGGGTCGAAGGGCTGCGGCTGGTGATCGACTCGCAGACCACGGCCGAGGGCGACGTGCGGGTCGGCCAGCTCCTCGCGGGCGCGGCGCACATTCTGCCGGTGGCCCCGTCCTGGGGGCAGTCGCAGCGGCTTGACCTCGGCTTCGACGTGACCCGCTCTCGGTCGGGCGTCGCCTCGCTGGACCGGGCCGCGCCCCCCGCGCGCGAGGTCGACATCGCGTGGACGGACGGCGTCGACTTGTCGGGCGGGTGGTCGGGCGCAGCCGAGGACTACCTCAACCCCGCGACCTCGGGCACACCGATGTCGCCGGGGACGGTGCGCGGCGCGGTTCGGAGCCTGGAGGGCGTGCTTCGGCGGGCGCAGGGCTTGCCGATGGCCTACCTCCCGCGGGTGACGCCCATCGGCGCGTCGCCGTCGTTCTTCTCGCGGCGCGAGGAGGTGATCGTCGGCGCCTGGTCGCGTGAGGCCGCGCGAGACCACATCCTCGGCGACGAGCTGTCGGCCGAGCTGGTCCGCGTCCCCGTGGTGACGCTGCGGGAGGAGCTGTGACCGGGGCGGCCTCGTGGGTCTG
>JAUREX010000030.1 GCA_030834485.1 Gemmobacter sp. | reverse complement strand
CCCCGCCGCCGATCCGCACGCAAAGGCCCCCGACCGTGCCGCGATCATTGCCGAGCGTGACGCGCGCACCCTCGGCCAACCCCGCCGCGGCCGCATCCTCGGGGTGGATCAGGACCGAGGGCGCCCCCTCGCGCGAGCGCGAGGCGGCCGTCTCGGCAAAGCTCGAATTGAGGAAGGATCGCGCCGGCGCTGTCACGAGGCGGAAGGGATGGCGCGCATCGGCCGCCTCGGTCACCGCCCAATGGTCCGGCAGGGTCGGCATCTCGGCCCAGGGGCCGAGCGGGCCCATGTTCGGGGCCGGCACCGCCGTCCAGTCGGGGCGGAAGCGAAAGCGCCCGTCGGGCCAGGCGAAGCCGTCGCGGTAATGCGCGACCTCGAAGGGCGGCTGGCAGTCGATCCAGCGCGCGGCCTCGAGCTCGGCCAGCGTGCCGCGCCCCGAGGCGCGCAGCATCCAGTCCACATGGGCGCGCACGCTCATCCCGAAGCCCGGATGCTCGGCCCCGAGGCGGCGGGCAAGCTCGGCGATGACGTGGTGGTTCTCGACCGCCTCGCCCGGCGCATCGAGCGTCTTCGGCCCCCAGATGATGTATTGATGCCCGCCCCCGCGATAGATGTCGTCGTGTTCGAGAAACATCGTCGCGGGCAGCACGATGTCGGCCATGGCGGCGGTGTCGGTCATGAACTGCTCGTGCACGCAGACAAAGAGATCCTCGCGCGCGAAACCGCGGCGGACCTTTTCCTGCTCGGGCGCGATGTTCAACGGATTGGTGTTCTGGATCAGAAGTGCCGCCACCCCCGGCCCGCCCGCGAGCGCCTCCGCCTCGCCCGTCAGCACCGCGCCGATGCGCGACTGGTCAAGCTCGCGCACCGAGGGGTCGCGGGCGTCGAGCCCCTCGACCATCGTCTTGTCGAGGTCGTAGATCCCGGAATTGGTGTGAAACGCCCCGCCCCCCTCGTGCTGCCAGGACCCGAGCACGGTCGCAACCGAGGCGGCCGCATGCATCGCGACCGTCCCGTTGCGTGTGCGGGTAAAGCCGTAGCCGAGGCGAAAGAAGGTCCGCGGGGTCGTGCCAACCAGATGCGCGAAGGCCTCGATCTCGGCGACCGTCAGCCCGGTGATCGCGGCCGCCCATTCCGGCCCGCGTGTCGCGAGATGGGCCTCGAGCGCCTCGGGCGCATCCGCAAAGCGCGCCATGAAGGCCCGATCCGCATGGCCGTCGCGAAAGGCCACATGCATGACCGCGCAGGCAAGGGCGGCATCCGTGCCGGGCCTGAGCACGAGGCCGAGGTCGGCCTGGCGGAGGGTCTCGGTCTCGTAGACGTCGATCGCGACGATCTTCGCCCCCCGCGACCGGCGGGCGGTGACGGCATGCGTCATCACATTGACCTGCGTCGCGACCGCGTTCGTCCCCCAGATCACGACGCAATCGGCGCGCGCGATCTCGCGCGGGTCGGGCCCCGCGAGGCGCCCCGTCCCGGCGGCAAAGCCCGTCCAGGCGGGGTTGGTGCAGATCGTCGAAAACTGGCGCGCATAGCCCTTGACGTGGCGCAACCGCTCGATGCCGTCGCGCTGCACGAGGCCCATGGTGCCCGCGTAGAAATAGGGCCAGACGGCCGCGGGCCCGTGGCGCGCCTCTGCCGCGAGCAGCGCCTCGGCCGTGCGGTCGAGCGCCTCGGCAAGCGGGATCTCGCGGAACTGGCGGCTGCCCTTGGGCCCCGTGCGCAGAAGGGCCCGCGTCAGCCGGTCGGGGTGGTGGATGCGGTCGGCATAGCGCGCGACCTTGGCGCAGATGACGCCCACGGTATAGTCGTTCTCCTTCGCGCCACGCACCCGCCCGATCCGCCCGTCGGCCAGCACCTCGACATCGAGCGCGCAGGTCGAGGGGCAGTCATGCGGGCAGACGGAATGCGCGATGCGCGCGACGGGGCTGTTCATGGCGGGGCCTTGCTGCGGGACGCGCGAGCCTCTCATGGATTTCGGCGCCGCGAAAGGGGCGGCTGGGCTGTCGCTTCGGCCATGGGCTGCCGGGGGGGCGGTCCCCGCCGCCCTCAGGCCGAATGCGCGCCGGCGGCGAGGTCGGCCACGAAGCCCAGCACCTCGGCCACCGGCGCGCCCGAGCCGATCTTCGCCACGATCGCCGAGCCCACGACGCAGCCATCCGCGACCGAGGCGACCGCGCGCGCGGCCTCGGGTGTCGCGATGCCGAAGCCCACGATCACCGGCAGGTCGGTCGCGGCCTTGATGCGCGCGACCTCGGGCGCGACCGCGCCCGCATCCGCCGCCCCCGCCCCGGTGATGCCGGTGATCGAGACGTAATAGACAAAGCCCGAGGTGTTGCGCAGCACCGTCGGCAGGCGGCGGTCGTCGGTCGTCGGCGTGGCGAGACGGATGAAGTTCATCCCCGCCGCGCGCGCCGGCAGGCAGAGCTCGGCATCCTCCTCGGGCGGCAGATCGACGATGATGAGGCCATCGACCCCGGCCGACGTCGCCTCGGCCACGAACCGCTCGACCCCCATCGAATAGATCGGGTTGTAATAGCCCATCAGCACGATCGGCGTCGCATCATCGCCCGCACGAAAGGCGCGCACCATCGCAAGTGTCAGCGCCAGCGTCTGCCCGCCCTCGAGCGCGCGCTGCCCGGCGCGCTGGATCGTCGGGCCGTCGGCCATCGGGTCGGTGAAGGGCAGGCCGAGCTCGATCACATCGACCCCTGCCGCCGGCAGCCCCTGCATCAGCGCGAGCGAGCGGTCATGGTCCGGATCGCCGCCCATGATGTAGGCGACGAAGGCCTTGCGCCCTTCGGCCTTCAGCGCGGCGAATCTTACATCGATGCGAGTCATGCCCGGTCTCCCTGTCCCACGGGTGTCGGGGTGGTTTGTCCCATGGGGGCGGGAAAAACAAGGCGCGGTCGTCGCGGGCGCTCAGCCCTCTGCGCCCTCGGCCACCGAGACCATCCAGCGGATGCCGAAACGGTCGGTCAGGGTGCCGAAGGCCGGGGTCCAGAAGGTTTCGCCCATCGCCATGCCCACCCTGCCGCCCTCGGCCAGTTCGGCGAAGACGCGATGCGCTTCGGCCACGGACGGCAGGCCGATGTGGATCGAGGCCCCCGCCATGCCGGGTGAGTCGCCCGAGACGTCGTCCGAGGCCATGATCATCGCCCCGCCCAGCACCAGCGCGCAGTTCATGACGGCCGCGGCCGGGGCGCCTGCCATCGCGGCCTGATCCTCGGGCGGCATGTCCGAGACGCGCACGAACTCGGGCGCCGGGACGCGGAACACCTCGGCATAGCGGGTCATCGCCGCCTCGCATGTGCCATTGAAGAAGAGATAGGGGGTGATCTCCATGGCGTCCTTGCCAGTTTGGTGCCTGCGACGCAGTGTGCCACGGCTTGCGCCGCGCGTCACCTGCGCCTAGTAGCGGCGCGACAGGCAGCAGCGGACAGACAGGGCGCCGGCATGGGTTTCAGGATGGGCATCGTCGGGCTGCCGAATGTCGGCAAGTCCACCCTCTTCAACGCGCTGACCAAGACCGCCGCGGCGCAGGCTGCGAATTTCCCCTTCTGCACGATCGAGCCCAATGTCGGCGAGGTCGCGGTGCCCGATGCGCGGCTCGACCGGCTCGCGGCGATTGCGGCCTCGCGCCAGATCGTGCCGGCGCGGATGACCTTCGTCGACATCGCGGGCCTCGTGCGCGGGGCGTCGAAGGGCGAGGGGCTCGGCAACCAGTTCCTCGCCAACATCCGCGAGGTCGATGCCATCGCCCATGTGCTGCGCTGCTTCGAGGATGGCGACATCACCCATGTCGAGGGGCGCATCGACCCCATCGCGGACGCCCAGACGATCGAGACGGAACTGATGCTCGCCGATCTCGACTCGGTCGAGCGGCGCCGCGCGAACCTCGCGCGCAAGCTCAAGGGCGGCGACAAGGACGCGGCCGATCAGGACCGCCTCCTCGCCGCCGCCGAGGCCGCCCTCGCGCAGGGCCTTCCGGCGCGCAGCGTCCGCGTGGCCGAGGACGACCGGCGGATGTGGCGCACGCTGCAACTCATCACCGCCAAGCCCGTCCTCTATGTCTGCAACGTCGAGGAGGCCGCGGCCGCGGCCGGCAATGCCCAGTCCGAGCGCGTGGCCGCGATGGCCGCCGCCGAGGGCGCCGCGCATGTGGTGATCTCTGCCCGGATCGAGGAGGAGATCGCCCAGCTTCCCCCGGCCGAGGCGGCCGAATTCCTCGAGGCGATGGGGCTCGCCGAGGCCGGGCTCGACCGGCTGATCCGGGCGGGCTACGACCTCCTCGGGCTTCAGACCTATTTCACCGCCGGCCCCAAGGAGGCGCGCGCCTGGACGATCCCGCGGGGCACCCTCGCACCGCAGGCGGCCGGCGTCATCCACGGCGATTTCGAAAAGGGCTTCATCCGGGCCGAGACCATCGCCTATGCCGATTATGTCGCCGGCAACGGCGAGGCCGGCGCGCGCGATGCGGGCAAGTTCCGCGTCGAGGGCAAGACCTATGAGGTGCAGGACGGCGACGTGCTGCACTTTCTCTTCAACACCTGAGGTGAGTGGCATGGCCGGCAAGGGCAAGATGCGCACGACGCTGGTGCATGGCGGCATCCGCCGCTCGCAATTCGGCGAGATGGCCGAGGCGATCTTCCTTACCCAGGGGTTCGACTATCCGACCGCCGAGGCCGCCGAGGCGCGCTTTGTCGCCGCGGGCGAGGATGAATTCATCTATGCCCGCTATGGCAACCCGACCGTGCGGATGTTCGAGGACCGCCTCGCCGCGGTCGAGGGCTGCGAGGATTGCTTCGCCACCGCCTCGGGGATGGCGGCGGTGAACGGCGCGCTGATGGCGCTTCTGAAGGCCGGGGATCATGTCGTCTCGGCGCGCGCCCTCTTCGGGTCGTGTCTTTACATCCTCGAGCAGGTCCTGCCCCGCTTCGGGGTCGAGGTTACATTTGTCGACGGCACCGACCCCGCCGCCTGGGCCGCCGCGATCCGCCCCGGCACGCGCGCGGTGTTCTTCGAGACGATGTCGAACCCGACGCTCGAGGTCGTGGACATCGCCCGCGTCGCGGCACTCGCGCATGCAGCGGGCGCGGTCGTGATCGTGGACAATGTGTTCGCGACGCCGGTCTTTTCGCGCGCGGCCGAGCTTGGCGCCGATCTCGTGGTCTATTCGACCACCAAGCACATCGACGGGCAGGGCCGCGCGCTCGGCGGCGCGATCTGCGGCCGGCGCGAGATGATCCGCGGCCCCGTCGAGACCTTCATGAAGCACACCGGCGGCGCGATGAGCCCCTTCACCGCGTGGATCATGCTCAACGGGATGGCGACGCTCGACCTGCGCGTGCGCGCCATGGCCCAGAGCGCCGCGCGCATCGCCGAGGCGCTGGCGGGCCACCCGGCGGTCACGCGGCTGATCTATCCCGGCCTGCCCGACCACCCGCAGCACGCGCTTGCGATGGCGCAGATGGGATCGGGGGGGACGCTCTTGTCGTTCGAGGTCGCGGGCGGGCGCGAGGGGGCATTCGCGATGCTCAACCGGCTCGGGATCGTGTCGATCTCGAACAATCTGGGCGATGCGAAATCGATCGCGACGCATCCGGCCTCGACCACGCATCAGCGCCTGCCCGAGGCGCAGAAGGCGGCCCTCGGGATCACGCCGGGCCTCGTGCGGCTGTCGGTCGGGCTCGAGGATTGCGACGATCTGATCGCGGACATCCGCGCCGCGCTGGGGTGATCCGGCGCGCCTCGGGGCGCGTAATACAAATGGACGACACAGAGAGGGGTTGCGCCGCGCGCGGCTAGAACCCACCTCGGTGTCAACGCGCCAGCACAAGGAACCAGCCCATGAACGTGCACGCCCCTGACCTCGACCGGATGCCGACGCGCGACGAAACCGAAGCCGCGCTCGATACGCTCCGCCGTTGGGCGCTGCGCGTGCCCGAGGCCGATGTCGCGACACTCGATCCGGCGGTGCAGGCGCTTTTGCCCGAGGCGCGCGCGCCCTATCCCGAGCTAAGCCGCGCTTATCCGCGCGATTTTGCGGCGGACGAAGCCTATCGCGACACGCTGCCCGACCTGCAGAACGGCCCCTCGAGCCTGATCGTGGGCGAGGCGCGCCAGATCCAGCATGTCGGCATCTCGAATTTCCGCCTGCCGATCCGCTTTCGCACCCGCGACAACGGCGATCTGACGCTCGAGACCTCGGTGACCGGCACGGTCAGCCTTGAGGCCGACAAGAAGGGCATCAACATGAGCCGCATCATGCGCTCTTTCTATGCCCATGCCGAGCGGTCCTTCAGCCTGCAGGTGATCGAGCACGCGCTCGAGGACTACAAGCGCAACCTCGAGAGCTTCGATGCCCGCATCCAGATGCGCTTTTCCTTCCCCGCCAAGGTGCGCTCGCTGCGCTCGGGGCTGACGGGGTGGCAGTATTACGACATCGCGCTCGAACTCGTGGACCGGGGCGGGGTGCGCAGCCAGATCATGCACCTTGATTACGTCTATTCCTCGACCTGCCCGTGCTCGCTCGAACTCTCCGAACACGCAAGGCGCGAGCGGGGGCAGCTTGCGACGCCCCATTCGCAGCGCTCGGTCGCGCGCATCTCGGTGCAGGTCGTGCCGGGCGAGGTGCTGTGGTTCGAGGATCTGATCGAGGCCTGCCGGCGGGCGGTGCCGACCGAGACGCAAGTCATGGTCAAGCGCGAGGATGAACAGGCATTCGCGGAACTCAACGCCGCGAACCCGATCTTCGTCGAGGATGCCGCGCGCAGCTTTTCGGCGGTGCTGCGGGCCGATCCGCGCATCGGCGACTTCCGCGTGATCGCGAGCCATCAGGAGAGCCTGCACAGCCACGACGCCGTGTCGGTGCTGACCGAGGGCGAGACCTTCGCGCAGACGAGCCTCGACCCGAAGCTCTTCGCGACCCTCTTCCACGTCGGCTAAACGGCGCCTCAACCCCAGGGGCCGCGGCGCGACCAGAGCGTGCGCCGCGGCGCCGGGGCGACGCTCTCGCCCGCCAGCGCCCTGAGCGCGCGCACCCGGTTCGCAGTCGCGGGGTGGGTTGCGAACAGCCGGTCGTGGGCGTGCGCGTGCAGCGGGTTCACAATGAAGAGATGCGCGCTCGCCGGATTGCGCTCGGCCGCCGGGTTGTCGATCCGACGGGCAGCCGCATCGATCCGCTCGAGCGCCGAGGCAAGCCACAGGGGCGCGCCGCAGATCTCGGCGCCGATCCGGTCGGCCTCGTATTCGCGCCCGCGGCTGATCGCCATCTGCACAAGCATCGCGCCCAGGGGCGCAAGGATCATGATCGCGATCGTGCCCACGATGCCCAGCGGACGCTCGCGGTCGCCGCCCCCGAAGAACAGCGCGAAGTTCGCCAGAAGCGAGATCGCCCCCGCAAGCGAGGCCGTCACCGTCATGATGAGGGTGTCGCGATTGCGGATATGGGCAAGCTCATGCGCGATGACGCCCGCGAGTTCCTCGCGCGTCAGCGTACGCATCAGCCCCTGCGTCACTGCGACGGCGGCGTTTTCCGGGTTGCGCCCGGTCGCGAAGGCGTTGGGCTGCTCGGTTGCGATCAGATAGAGCCGCGGCACCGGCATCCCTGCCCGCCCCGCTAGCCCCGCGAGGAGCGCGTGCAATTCGGGCGCCTCGCGCGGGCCGACCTCGCGCGCGCCGTGCAGGCGCAGCATCGCCCGGTCCGATCCCCACCACGCCCAGAGGTTCACCGCCCCCGCAAGCGCGAGCGCGACGATCAGCCCGCCCTGCCCCCCGAGCAGAAGGCCGACCACGCCGAAAAGCGCGGTCAGCGCGGCAAGAAGAAGTGCGGTGCGGGCATATCCCGTCATGGCATCGACCCCCGCCCCGGCGCGGACCCTCCGCCCGGCGGCTCAGGCGGGATATGGAAACCCCGCGCCCCCCCGGCAAGACCCGCCCCTTGCCCGCCGTTCCGCCTTGGCCCAAGACGGGCGCATGGCACGCACTATCCGCACACCGCCCGATGATGCGCTCGAGGCCGCGCTCCGCCGCGGCGGGGCGGGGCCGGTCGCGGGCGTGGACGAGGTCGGGCGCGGCCCGCTCGCAGGGCCCGTCGTCGCGGCGGCGGTCGTCTTCGGCGATGCCCCGCCGCCCGCCGGCATCGACGACAGCAAGCGGCTGAGTGCCGCGACGCGGCTGCGCCTCGCGGCCGAGATCCGCGCCGTCGCCGCCGTCGGCGTGGGGATCGCGGAGGTGGCCGAGATCGACGCCCTCAACATCCTGCGCGCGAGCCACCTCGCGATGCGGCGCGCACTCGGGGCGCTGCCGCTGCGACCGGGACATGCGCTGATCGACGGCAACCTCATCCCCGAGGGGCT
This sequence comes from Gemmobacter sp., assembly GCA_030834485.1. Classification (GTDB taxonomy): domain Bacteria; phylum Pseudomonadota; class Alphaproteobacteria; order Rhodobacterales; family Rhodobacteraceae; genus JAUREX01. The sequence continues at coordinate 10,482 of JAUREX010000030.1, read as the reverse complement.
CGGCTGCTGCGCGACGGCCGTCGTCGGGGGCGATGCGCGGTCGGTCTCGATCGCGGCCGCCTCGATCGTGGCCAAGGTCGCGCGCGACGCGATCATGGCCGAACTCGACCGGCTGCACCCCGGCTATGGCTGGGCCGCGAACGCCGGTTACCCGACCGCGGCGCATCGCGCAGCGCTCGGCCGCCTCGGCATCACCCCACATCATCGGCGCAGCTTTGGCCCCGTCCACAAGATGTTGTGTGAAGAATAAATTATAACCCGCTGATTCAAAAAACGTTTGACCGCGAATCGGGTTTGAATCATCTTGCGCGCAAAGCCCGGCAAGGGCGCAACCGACCCGAGGCAGCAGATGACCAGACCAACCCCGCCCAAGGGCGCGGCCCCGCCGCGCAACGAGATCATCGAGGGCGACTGCATCGAGGCGCTGCGCGCGCTGCCCGAGGGCTGCGCCGACCTCGTCTTTGCCGATCCGCCCTACAACCTTCAACTCAGGGGCGACCTGCACCGCCCAGACATGAGCAAGGTCGATGCCGTCACCGACGACTGGGACCGCTTCGCGAGCTTCGAGGCCTATGACAGCTTCAGCCGCGCCTGGCTGACCGAGGCGCGCCGGATCCTCAAGCCCGATGGCGCGATCTGGGTAATCGGCAGCTATCACAACATCTTCCGCCTCGGCGTTCAGTTGCAGGACCTCGGCTTCTGGATCCTCAACGACGTGATCTGGCGCAAGTCGAACCCGATGCCGAACTTCAAGGGCCGGCGGCTGACCAACGCGCATGAGACGCTGATCTGGGCGTCGCGCTCGGAGGGGGCGCGCTATGCGTTCAACTATGATGCGCTCAAGGCGCTGAACGAGGGCACGCAGATGCGCTCGGACTGGACGCTGCCCATCTGCCTCGGCCATGAGCGGCTGAAGGATGCGGACGGCGACAAGGCCCATCCGACGCAAAAGCCCGAGGCGCTTTTGCATCGCGTCATCGTCGGCACGACGAAGCCCGGCGATCTGATCGTCGATCCCTTCTTCGGGACCGGCACGACCGGGGCGGTGGCGCGGATGCTCGGGCGCGACTTCATCGGGATCGAGCGCGAGGCCCGCCATGTCGCGACCGCGCGCGCCCGCCTTGCCCGTGTGCGCCCCTATGATGCGAGCGCGCTTGCCGTCACCCCCTCGCGGCGGGCCGAGGCGCGCATCCCCTTCGGCACGCTGGTCGAGCGCGGGCTCTTGCGCCCGGGCGAGGTGCTGGTTTCGCCCCGCGGCGCGACGGCGCGGGTGCGGGTTGACGGCACGCTCGCAGGCGCCGACCGCTCGGGCTCGATCCACCAGCTCGGCGCCGCACTCGAGGGGGCGCCGAGCTGCAACGGCTGGACCTACTGGCACTTTCGCCGCGACGGGCAGACGATCCCGATCGACGTGCTGCGCCAGCAGGTCAGGGCCGAGATGGCGGGCTTTGCCTGAGCGCGGCTTTACCGCGACGGCCGCGGATGCTAGCCTTGGGCGGATTTCAAAAGCCGCATGGTTCCCCCGATGGTTCGTTTGTTCCTTGTTACCCTCGTCTCGCTGTCGCTTGCGGCCTGCGCGCAGGTCGAGAGCGGCGCCCCCGCGCCTGAAACCCGGCCCTCCGATGGCGGGCTGTCGCGCCCCGTCATCATCGGCGGCGCCGTCGCGCTGAGTTCGATCCTCCTGCTGCTCGCGCAGAACACCGCCACCGTCTCGCCCCGCTGAGGCGCCCCGCATCGCGCCACCTCGCCGCACGGCCGCGGATCGCCGCGCCGGGGGCGGCAGCCTGCGCGCGCATCGGGGGCAGGCCGGCCCCGCGCAGGCATGCGAAGAATCACTTTACACCGACGCCCTTTCGGCCCACCATATCTAGTGAGGGGATACCCCGCCAACCGCCGTTGATTGCGTCATCGCCTTCTGCTTGCGGTAGTCGGGCCAGCCCTCGCAACGGAAAGGGCAGCGGCATGCCGTTCGGCGAAGACCCCCTCGCGCAAGAGGACATCCATCCCATCGACATGGTCGAGACGATCGCCGAAACCCGCGCCTGGGAATTCGACCGCGTCGGCGACGACCAGATCGCGATGGCGGTCGAGGGCCAGTGGCGGACCTATTCGCTGACCCTCGCCTGGTCGGCGCGCGACGAGACGCTGCGCCTCGTGTGCACCTTCGAGATGGAGCCCCCCGAGGGCCGTCAGGGGCCGATCCTCGCGCTCCTCAACCGCATCAACGACGATTGCTGGTCGGGTGCCTTCAGCTATTGGGCCGAGCAGAAGCTGATGGTCTGGCGCTATGGCCTCGTGCTCGCGGGTGGCCAGAGCGCCGGGCCCGCCCAGATCGACCGGATGATCGCCTCGGCCGTGATGGCGTGCGAGCGCTATTATCCCGCCTTCCAGCTTGTTGGCTGGGGCGGGCGCAGCCCCGAGGCGGCCCTCGAGGTCGCCATCGCCGAGGCCTACGGGCGCGCCTGAGCCGGGACGGGACCATGGATATCTCAGAGATCGGCCGCCGCGGCCTCGTGCTCATCGGCTGCGGGCGGATGGGGTCGGCCCTCCTCGAGGGGTGGCTCGCGCGCGGGATCGCGCCCGCCTCGGTCTGGGTGCAGGAACCGGCTCCCTCGGCGGAGCTCGGCGCGCTGGCGGCGCGGGGGCTGCACCTCAATGCCGGGGTGCCTGCGGCGCCGGCGGTGGTGCTTGTGGCGGTGAAGCCGCAAAAGATGGCCGAGGTGCTGGGCACACTCGGCACCGTCGCGGGGCCCGCGACGCTTGTCATCAGCATCGCGGCCGGCACGCCGCTTGCGACCTTCGCCGCTGCCTGCCCGCCGGGCACGCCCATCGTGCGCGTCATGCCCAACACGCCCGCGGCCGTGGGCCGGGGCATCTCGGCGCTGATCGGCAATGCGGCTGCCGGGCCCGGGCATCTCGGGCTTGCCGAGGCACTGATGGCCGCGGTGGGCGAGGTCGTGCGCCTCGGGGATGAGGGGCAGATGGATGCCGTCACGGCGCTGTCGGGCTCGGGGCCGGCCTATGTCTTTCACCTGATCGAGGCGATGGCGGCGGCGGGCGTCGCGGCGGGCCTGCCCGAGGCGCTCGCGGGGCAACTCGCGCGTGCGACCGTCTGTGGGGCGGGAGAGCTTGCCCACCGCTCGGACGAGAGTGCCGCGCGCCTGCGCGAGAATGTGACCAGCCCGGGCGGCACGACGGCCGCCGCGCTGCGCGTGCTGATGGACCCGGTCGCGGGGCTGCCGCCCCTGATGGTGCGCGCGGTCGCGGCGGCGGCAGAGCGGGGGCGCGAGCTGGGACGGGGCGCATGACGATCGGTTACGAGGATTTCGCCCGCGTCGACATCCGCCTGGGCCGCATCACCCGCGCCGAACCCTTTCCCGAGGCGCGCAAGCCTGCGCTGAAGCTCTGGGTCGACTTCGGCCCCGAGATCGGCGAAAAGCGCTGCTCGGCCCAGATCACAGCCCATTACACCCCCGCGGCGCTGATCGGTCGTCAGGTCTTGGGCGTGGTGAATTTTCCGCCCCGCCAGATCGGCAAGGTGATGTCCGAGGTCCTAGTCCTCGGCGTGCCGGACGCCGACGGCGAGGTGGTTCTGATCGGGCCCGACCAGACGGTGCCCCTGGGTGGGAGGCTCTTTTGAAACCGACACTGCACGTCAGCCGTCGCCTGCCCGAGCGCGTGATGGCCGAGCTTGACCGCGACTTTGCGGTGACCTGCCGCGACACGACGCTGCCGATGGACCTGACCGAGGTGCGCGCGGCCCTTGCGGGGTTCGACGCGCTCTTGCCCACCTTGGGCGATGCGTTGCGCGCCGAGGCCTTCGCGGGGCCCGTCCGGGCGCGGATCCTCGCCAATTTCGGCGTGGGCTACAACCACATCGACACCGTCGCGGCGCGTGCGGTGGGGCTCGAGGTCACGAACACCCCCGGCGCGGTCACCGAGGCGACCGCCGACATCGCGCTTGCGCTCATGCTCATGACCGCGCGGCGGGCGGGCGAGGGCGAGCGGATGCTGCGCGCCAGGCGCTGGACGGGCTGGCACCCGACGCAGATGCTGGGGATGCACCTCGGCGGGCGGACGGTCGGCATCATCGGCATGGGGCGCATCGGCAAGGCCATCGCGCGGCGCGCGCACCTTGGGCTGGGGATGAGCGTGCGCTTCTACAACCGCTCGCCGGTCGCGGATGCGGGCGTGCCGGCGACGCAGGTCGCGACGCTGGCCGAGGCGATGGCAAGCGATGTCGTCGTCGTCGCGGTGCCGGGCGGCAAGGCCACGCATCACCTGATCGACGCCGCCGCCATCGCCGCGATGCCGGCGCATGCGATCTTCGTCAACATCGCCCGCGGCGATGTCGTCGAGGAGGCGGCACTTGTCGCCGCCCTCACCGCCGGGCGGATCGCCGGCGCGGGGCTCGATGTCTACGAGTTCGAACCCCGCGTGCCCGAGGCGCTGATCGGGATGGAGAATGTGACGTTGCTGCCCCATCTCGGGACGAATGCGCTCGAGGTGCGCGAGGCGATGGGGATGATGGCGGTCGAGAACCTGCGTGCCTTTTTCGGCGGCTGGCCGGTGCCGAACCCGGTCTGAGGCGCTCAGCGCCGCGCCGCGAAGAAGGCGCGCAGGAGGTCTGCCGCCTCGGCCTCGGCGATCGCGTCGAGGATCTCGGGCCGGTGGTGGCATTGCGGGTGGCTGAAGACGCGCGCGCCATGCCGCACACCGCCCGATTTCGGATCCTCCGCGCCATAGACAAGCGTCGCGATGCGCGCCTCGGCGATGGCGCCCGCGCACATCGCGCAAGGCTCGAGCGTCACGCAGAGCGTATGGCCGGGCAGGCGCGGGCTGCCCGCGGCGGCGGCGGCGGCGCGCAGCGCGAGGATCTCGGCGTGCGCGGTCGGGTCCGCGTGCTCGCGGGTGCGGTTGCCGGCCTGCGCCACGATCCGCCCAGCGGGATCGAGCACGACCGCACCGACCGGCACCTCGCCGCGCGCGGCGGCGGCGCGTGCCTCGGCAAGGGCGATCTGCATCTGGCTGCGATAGGGCTCCATGCCTTCACATGACGCGGCGCGGGCCCGGGTGCAAGCTTGCCGCGGGGGGCGCGCCGCGCTAGGCCGCAGGGGCGGGGAATCGGGGGCGCGCATGGCCGGCAGGACAGGGGACAGGTCGGGCGGTCGGACGACCGGCGCGAAACCGGGCGGCGCGAAGGCACCCGGTGCCAAGTCGGGCGGCAGGGCGCGCGCGCCAGCGGCGGCGACAGCCGCACCCGACGATGCCCCCGACGCCACACCCGGGGCGCATCCGGGCGAGCGGATCGCCAAGGTCATCGCCCGCGCCGGCCGCGCGTCGCGCCGCGACGCCGAGCGGCTGATCGCCGAGGGCGCGGTGCGCGTCAACGGCAAGCTGATCGACAGCCCGGCCCTCAATGTGTTGCCCTCGGACATCATCACGGTCGCGGGCCAGCCCCTCGCGGCACCCGAACCCGCGCGGCTCTGGCTCTATCACAAGCCCGCGGGCCTCGTGACGACGGCGCGCGACGAGGAGGGCCGCCCGACCGTCTTCGACAACCTCCCCGAGGGGATGCCGCGCGTCGTCTCGGTCGGTCGGCTCGACCTCAATTCCGAGGGGCTTTTGCTCCTGACGAACGACGGCGGGCTGAAGCGCCGGCTCGAATTGCCCGCGACGGGGTGGCTGCGCAAGTATCGCGTCCGCGTGAAGGGCGCGCCCGATGATGCGACGCTCGACCCGCTCCGGCGCGGCATCACGGTCGAGGGCGAGCGGTTCCAGCCGATGCAGGTCACGATTGACCGCCAGCAGGGCGCGAACGCCTGGCTGACGGTCGGGCTGCGCGAGGGGCGCAACCGCGAGATCCGCCGCGCGCTCGGGGCTGTGGGGCTGATCGTCAACCGGCTGATCCGCATCAGCTTCGGCCCCTTCCGCCTTGGCGATCTGGCCGAGGGCGCGGTCGAGGAGGTGCGCGCGCGGATGCTGCGCGACCAGCTCGGCCCCGAATTCGCCGCCGCCGAGGCCCCGCGCAAGACCGCGCAGCGCCTGCGCACCCGGACGCCCGAGGACGCAACCGACGCGGAGCCCACCGCCCGCGGCGCGACCCGCCAACCGGCGACGGGGGGGCCAGCCCGCCCGCCGCGGCCGCCGCGCCCGCGCCGGCCCCGCCCCGACGGGCGCTGATGCGGGCTGCGCGCGCGCTCGGGCTGATCGCGCTCCTTGCGGGCTGCGCCGCGTCGGACCCCGCCGACGCGCCGCCCCCGGCCGCAGCCCCGGCGCCGATCGGCAGCCCCGATGTCGCCCGCCATTTCGCCGAGCTCGAGGCGCAGCTTCTGCGCACGGGGCTCTTGCGGCGCGACAGCGGCGCGGCGGATGCCCCCTTCGGCGCGCGCCGTCTGGCCGAGACCTTTGTGCGGGTGGCACTTTATGAGGAATTCGCGCTCGGGCCCGCGGGGTTCGAGGCGCGCGCGACCCCGGCGGTGCTGCGCCGCTGGGATGTGCCGCTGCGCATCGGCATGGTCTTCGGCGCCTCGGTCGATCCGGGCCGGCAGGCGACCGACCGCGCGACGGTCGCCGCCCTCGCGGCGCGGCTATCGGAGCTGAGCGGTCTGCCGGTGGACCTCGCCGAGCGCGACCAGAACCTCTGGGTCTATGTCGTCTCCGAGGAGGAGCGGCGCGCGCTCGCGCCCGAATGGTCGCGCCGCTTCGGCTTCGTGGGGGGCGACATCTTCCCGCCTGTCGCGGCGATGGGCCTCGAGACTGTGTGCATCGCGCTCGCCTTCTCGCCGCAGGGGGCGCCGGCCTTTCGCGGCGGGCTTGTCGTCGTGCGCGCGGAACTGCCCGAGCGGCTGCGCGAATCGTGCTTTCACGAAGAGATCGCGCAGGTCATGGGGCTTGGCAACGACAGCCCCGCCGCGCGCCCCTCGATCTTCAACGACGACGAGGAATTCGCGACGCTGACCCCGCTCGATGCGCATCTGGTGGCGATGCTGCACGATCCGCGGTTGCGTCCCGGCATGACCGAGGCCGAGGCGCGCCCCATCATCGAGGCGATCGCGGCCGAGCGTCTGGGCGGCGGCTGAGGGCGATTGACACCCTCGCCCCGCCCCGCGATAGGGGGGCATCCCTGCCCGAGGCTGCCCGAGGCTGCCATGCCGCCCGAGACCGACGATCTGCCCGAGATCCCCCTGCCCGAGGCGATCATCCCCGAACTGCCGGGGCTGAGCCGGGGCAAGGTGCGCGACAGCTACGATGTCGCGCCCGACCGGCGCATCCTGATCGCCTCGGACCGGCTCTCGGCCTTCGACCGCATCCTCGCGGTGATCCCCGGCAAGGGGCGGGTGCTGACGCAGACCGCGCGGCACTGGTTCGAGGCGACGGCCGACCTCTGCCCCAACCATGTCATCGCCTATCCCGATCCGAACGCGCTGCTCGCGCGGCGCGTCGCCATCCTGCCGGTCGAGGTGATCGTGCGCGGCTATCTGGCGGGGACGACCTCAACCTCGATCCTGACGCAATATCTCGCGGGGGGGCGGACGCTCTATGGCCACCGCCTGCCCGAGGGGCTGCGCCCGCATGAGGCGCTGCCGCGCCCGATCGTGACGCCCACGACCAAGGCCGAGGCGGGCGGGCATGATGCGCCGCTGACCGCGGCCGAGATCGTGCAAGGCGGCCTTTTGCCCGCCGCACTCTGGGAAGAGGTCGAGGCGCGCGCGCTTGCGCTTTTTGCCCGCGGGCAGGCGATGGGGGCGGCGCGGGGCCTCATCCTCGCGGATACGAAATACGAGTTCGGGATCGACGACAGCGGGACGCTGCGCCTCGCCGATGAGGTGCACACCCCCGATTCGAGCCGCTGGTGGCTGGCCGAGGGCTATGCGGCCGCGCTGTCGGCGGGCACGCGGCCGCCTTCGTTCGACAAGGACGTGATCCGCGCCTGGGTCGCGGCGCGCTGCGACCCCTACCGCGACCCGATCCCGCCGATCCCGCCCGCGATGATCGCCGAGACGGCGCGCGTCTATCGCGACGCCTTCGCGCGCATCACGGGGGCCGAGCTTGCGCGCGACGCCTCGGACCCGCTCGCGCGGCTGAGGCAGAACCTCGCGCCGTGGTTCGCCGCCCCCGCGTGAGGGTTGCGTGACGGCGGGTCTTGTATCCGGCCGGCGCTGCCCCTAGCCTCACGCGTGGGACACCCCTCCCCACCGAGGGGCGCGTATCTGGAAGGATAGCATGAGCGAACCCACGACCCCGGCCGCGCGGCCGGTCAATCCGCGTTTCTCGTCCGGGCCCTGTGCCAAGATCCCGGGCTATTCCCTCGATCTCCTCTCGGATGCGCCGCTCGGGCGCTCTCACCGCGCCGCCGTCGGCAAGGCGCGGCTGCACGAGGCCATCGCGCGCACCCGCGCGATCCTCGCCATCCCCGAGAGCCACCGCATCGCCATCGTCCCCGGCTCGGACACCGGCGCGGTCGAGATGGCGCTCTGGTCGCTTCTGGGCACGCGCCCGGTCGAGGTGCTCGCCTGGGAGAGCTTCGGCGAAGGCTGGGTGCAGGATGTGGTGAAGGAGCTGCGCCTCGACCCCATCGTGCGCCGCGCGCCCTGGGGCGGGATCGTCGATCTGGCGGCGGTCGATTTCGACCATGATGTGGTCTTTACCTGGAACGGCACCACCTCGGGCGTGCGGCTGCCTGTCGGGACGCGCCTGCCTGCCGGGCGCACGGGCCTTGCCATCTGCGATGCGACCTCGGCCGCCTTCGGCATGGCGCTGCCGTGGGAGGATCTCGATGTCGCGACCTTTTCGTGGCAGAAATGCCTCGGCGGCGAGGGCGCGCATGGGATGATCGTGCTCGGCCCCCGCGCGGTCGCGCGGCTCGAGGGTTGGACCCCGCCCTGGCCGCTGCCGAAGCTGTTCCGCCTGACCAGCAAGGGCAAGATCGCGGAAGGCATCTTCCGGGGGGAGACGATCAACACCCCCTCGATGCTCGCGCTCGAGGATTGGCTCGCGGCGCTTGGCTGGGCCGAGCGGATCGGCGGGCTGCCCGCGCTCATCGCGCGCGCGGACGCCAATGCTGCCGCGGTCGCGGCCTATGTGGCGGCGAACCCGTGGCTTGAAAACCTCGCCGCCGCCCCCGCGACGGCCTCGAGCACGAGCGTCTGCCTGCGCTTTGCCGATCCGGCGGTGGCGGGGGATGCGGGCTTTGCCGCGGCGGTCGCGAAGCGGCTGGAAAAGGCGGGCGTGGCCTTCGACATCGGCAGCTATCGCGACGCGCCACCGGGCCTGCGCATCTGGTGCGGCCCGACGGTCGAGCGGTCGGATGTTGCCGCACTCATGCCCTGGATCGGCTGGGCCTATGGCGCCGAACGCGCCGCCCGCGCCGCCGCCTGAACCCCCATTCCCGGAAAGGAGCCGCCATGGCCCCCCGTGTTCTCGTCTCTGACGATCTTTCGCCGACCGCCGTCCAGATCCTGCGCGACCGCGGGATCGAGGTCGATTTCGACCCGACCCTCGGCAAGGACAAGGAGCGCCTTGCCGCTGTCATCGGCGATTATGACGGCCTCGCCATCCGCTCGGCCACCAAGGTCACCGCGAAACTCCTCGAGGGTGCGCGGCGGCTGCGTGTCGTGGGCCGGGCCGGGATCGGGGTCGACAACGTCGATATCCCCGCCGCCTCGCGCAAGGGGGTGATCGTGATGAACACCCCCTTCGGCAACGCCATCACCACGGCCGAGCACGCCATCGCGATGATGTTGGCCGTCGCCCGCCAGATCCCCGAGGCCAGCGCCTCGACCCACGCCGGCAAGTGGGAGAAGGCGCGCTTCATGGGGGTCGAGCTCTGCAACAAGACGCTGGGCGTGATCGGCGCGGGCAACATCGGCGCGATCGTCTGCGACCGCGCGCTGGGGCTTCGGATGAAGGTCGTGGCCTTTGACCCCTTCCTCTCGGAGGAGCGCGCGCAGAAGATGGGCGTGCAGAAGGTCGACCTCGACGAGTTGCTCGCGCGCGCCGACATCATCACGCTGCACACGCCGCTGACCGACAAGACGCGCAACATCCTCTCGGCCGAGGCGATCGTGCGCACGAAACCGGGCGTGCTGATCGTGAACTGCGCCCGCGGCGGGCTGGTGGATGAGGCAGCACTCGCCGCGGCGATCCGCGCGGGCCATGTCGCGGGCGCGGCCTTCGACGTCTTCGAGGTCGAACCCGCGACGGATAGCCCGCTCTTTGGCCTGCCGAATGTCGTCTGCACCCCGCATCTCGGGGCCTCGACGATCGAGGCGCAGGAGAATGTGGCCCTTCAGGTGGCCGAGCAGATGGCGGATTACCTCCTGACAGGCGCGGTGCAGAACGCGCTCAACATGCCTTCTGTCACGGCCGAGGAGGCCGCGGTGATGGGCCCATGGCTGCGGCTGGCGGGGCATTTGGGCAGCTTCGCGGGCCAGATGACGGATGAGCCGATCAAGGCGATCAACATCCTCCATGACGGGG
>JAUREX010000292.1 GCA_030834485.1 Gemmobacter sp. | reverse complement strand
GCCGGGCCGATCACGCCCCACCCCTGGCGGGCTTGACCTATAAATATTGAATGACAGGCATAGGCCCGGACGATCAGCGCGGTTGCGCAGGGTGCCGCATCGTCGCGTCGGCGGTGCAGGGGCATGTTTTTCTTGACAGGCCTGTAAGCAATTCACAAGACTTGTGCTGCGAGTCGTCAGCGCGGCGGCCAGGGGGGAAACATGGGTGCAGGGGCTGCGGCCACCTCGGCGGGCATGCAGGGCGGCGCGGCTGCCAAGCTCTCGATCCGCGGCGTCGGCAAGCGTTTCGGCGCGCTCGAGGCCGTCGCGGGATGCAGCATCGACATCGCCCCCGGCACCATCGTCTCGATCGTCGGGCCCTCGGGCTGCGGCAAGACCACGCTTCTGTGGATGATGTCGGGGCTGCACCAGCCGACCGAGGGGCAGATCCTGCTCGATGGCACGCCCGTGACGGGTCCGCGCCCCGAGATCGGCATCGTCTTTCAGGAGGCCAATCTGCTGCCGTGGCGCAACCTGATCGACAACATCCACTTCCCGTTCGAGATCAAGGGCCTGCGCCCTGAGACGCCGTGGATCGA
>JAUREX010000291.1 GCA_030834485.1 Gemmobacter sp. | reverse complement strand
AGGCGAAGCGCATATCCAGTTCAATTTCCGCTTCTCGACCGCGAGCACCGTCGAATCGCTGCAGACCCGCGTGGTCAACATCCTCGACCGTCACGGCGTCGACTATGCGCTGGACTGGGTCTATGGCGGTCGCCCGTTCGTTACCGCGAAAGGCGACCTCGTCGATGCAGTGTCAAAAGCGATCAAGGAGGTCACCGGCGTCACCACCGAACTGTCGACCACCGGCGGCACTTCCGATGGCCGCTTCATCGCCGATATCTGCCCGCAGGTGGTGGAATTCGGCCCCAGCAACGCCACCATCCACAAGCTCAACGAATGCATCCCGTTGGTCGAGGTCGAGGGACTGAAGAACATCTACCGGCGCACCGTCGAACTGTTACTGCTGCGCTGACCACGCCAGCGCCCCCGCGCCGGCGACGCGCCCCGAGGCAAAACACGCAGTGAGCAGATAGCCGCCGGTCGGCGCCTCCCAGTCGAGCATTTCCCCGGCACAGAACACGCCGGGCAATGATTTAAGCATCAGCCTCTCATCCAGCGCATCAAACCTTACGCCGCCGGCGCTGCTGATCGCTTCGGCTAG
>JAUREX010000290.1 GCA_030834485.1 Gemmobacter sp. | reverse complement strand
GCACGATGCGCGAGGTCCGCGCCGAGGTGGAGGCCCTGGTCGCCGACGACGTCGTCGAGGTGACCCTGCTCGGCCAGAACGTCAATGCCTGGCGCGCGCCGCTGGACGGCGAAGCCGACGGCGCCGATTTCGCGCTGCTGCTGGAATACGTGGCCGAAATCCCCGGCATCGAACGCATCCGCTACACCACCTCGCATCCGCGCGAAATGACGCAACGGCTGATCGACACCTACCGCAACACGCCGAAACTCGTCTCGCATCTGCACCTGCCGGTGCAGTCCGGGTCGGACCGGATACTGGCGGCAATGAAGCGCGGCTACACTGTCTTGGAATACAAATCCATCATTCGGCGATTGCGCGAAGTGCGACCCGACATCATTGTGTCTTCGGATTTCATCGTGGGTTTCCCGGGCGAGACGGATGCGGATTTCGAAGCACTGATGAAACTGGTGGACGATATCGGCTACGACAACAGCTATTCCTTCATTTTCAGCCCGAGGCCGGGTACGCCCGCCGCTAATTTATCTGACGACACGCCACACGCAGTCAAACTGGAGCGACTGCAACGTTTGCAAAAAGTT
>JAUREX010000289.1 GCA_030834485.1 Gemmobacter sp. | reverse complement strand
GGTAGAGATACTCCGCGCTCTCGTCCTTGTAGTGGCCCTTCTTGCCGACGCGCTTGGCGAACTGAGCGATCTGGGTCTCATGGACGCCGCGCAGGAAGATCGCCTCGACGAGGTCGCCACGGGCCTGTTTGATCGCCAGCGCGGCAAGGTCGCGATCGTAGACCGATCCCTCGGTCATGACGCGGTCGACGGCAAGCGACATCTGCCCCTTGATCTGATCGAGGGTGAGTTCCGGCACGGCGGGGTCGCCCCGCCGCTCTTCGGCGAGCAGCCGGTGCGCATTGGATATGGCGCGTTCGCCGCCCTTGACCGCGACATACATGGTCAGCCCCCGATTTCGGTTGAACGCGGCAGCGCAACGACGCGGCGCCCGCTGGTGAAGAGGAGGTCGATTCCGCGCGGAAAGGATTCCTGCTGGGCTTTCCGGGCATCCCAGAAATAGTCCGGAATGCCGGCGACCGTGAGGAACGCTTCGCTTTCTATTCCGGGCCCGGAAAGGCGGAGGCGCGCGCCGCCGTCGAGGTCGGGAACCTGCACGACGACCGTCGCCGACCTGTCGGGGGATTCGTCCGTACCGGAATCGAA
>JAUREX010000288.1 GCA_030834485.1 Gemmobacter sp. | reverse complement strand
CGGGCGAGTTCAACGCGCAGCTGAATGCGCGCGCGGAGCGTCGCCGGCGTGTCCGGCAGGGCGCGGACGGTGGGCAGGGGGCGGGTCATGCGGCCTCCAGCGGCTGGTCGCTCAGGACGCGGTCGAGTGCGTCGCGCAGGCGCTGCGCGTCGTCGGGGTCGAGGCGGATGGTCAGGCTGTCGATCTCGACGATTACGCGGCGGAACGTTTCGCCATGCTCATAAGACCGCGCGTCGACCTTCTGCGCGCCCATGAAGGCGATCTCGATGTCGCGGATCATGCCAGCACCATGATCATTGCGATGGTGGCGCCCATCAGGGCGGCGAAAGCGAGGTGCATGGTCAGCCCTCCAGCTCGGCGGTGATGGTGCTTTCGGCGTGGACCGCGATCTCGCTGACCATGTCGGTCACGCTGGAGACGCTGCTCTGGTACTCGCGGTCGAAGGCCTTCTCGACCTCGACCGACATCGGCACGGTGCGGTCGATCTGCGCGCCGCAGATGTCGCGCAGGCGCGTGAGCGCCGCGATGATGTCGCGCTCGGCGTTGGCCTTCGCGATGTCGATGCGCCGAAGCGCGCTTTCGCAGT
>JAUREX010000287.1 GCA_030834485.1 Gemmobacter sp. | reverse complement strand
AAGGTCATAGTGTCCATCAGGAACTAGCACTCGCCGCACTTTTGGAGAGAGGCGAGCGGCGGCTTTATCCGAAATTTCTAGCCCATCAATACTGGTAGCTGGAAGGTCTTCGGTAATGAATCCTTCTCCACAGCCGATATCAAGCGCTCGTTGAAATGGGCCGTAGGGCTGTAGTGTCTCAAGTATAATTGACTTGCGCTGGGAATCGTCAGGAGTACTGCGATAGTTCCAAGGGTCAGCTTTAGCATACCAAGTTTCAAACCAACTTTTTTCAAACATAGCACCTCTTTTGGCTGGGGTGGATGGATTCGAACCACCGGATGGCGGTACCAAAAACCGCTGCCTTACCGCTTGGCGACACCCCAATTATTGGAGCGGGTAGCCGGCATCGAACCGGTCCTCTCTAGCTTGGAAGGCTAGGGCACATCCTCTATACCATACCCGCTTAATTCTCTTCGAGAATAACTTATATTTCGCAAAGAGTCAAGATAATTTTTACTTTATAATCTCATCTAGCTGCAGCCACTGAGCCCAACTATCATGACGAAGATTAAAAGGTAATTGCTTTCGCTTTCGCACTAGTTCGTA
>JAUREX010000002.1 GCA_030834485.1 Gemmobacter sp. | reverse complement strand
GTGCGATGGAAGAGGTATTTGGCGGGTTCCTTGTGATAGCGCGCAAGGGCTCGGATCGGTTCGGGGCGTGGTCGCCCGAGCCGGAGGCCATATTTGAGCTTTTTCGGCTCGAGCATGATGCCCTCGGGCATGTCGCGCATCGAGACCGTTCGATAGCCGCCGAAAGGCGTGTCAAAACAGATGTGGACCCGTTCGGCCCCCACCTCGCGCGCACATCGGTCGATCATCATGGCAACGACCCGCTGGATGCCCGAATAGCGGTCGTTGCGGCGCAGATAGGCGATGAGGCCGGTCACGTCGAAATAGTAATCGGTCATTGCGTCATTCCGGAAAATGGACCTTGATCTGAAATGGATACACAATAGCAGTCTGAACCCTTGCTCCGTCACAGATTTCGTGCCGATGGTCAAGCCATGAGGCCCGGGGCAGCGGTCCGGGCGGGAGGCGGCAGGGGATGAAGCTATCGACACTCGCCGAGAGGCAGATCCGCAAGGCCGAGGCTGAGGGGCTGTTCGCGAACCTCAAGGGGGCGGGCAAGCCTCTCGGCGAGGGGCAGGATGGCAGCGCAGAGGCGATCGGCTTTCGCATCATGGCCGAGGCCGGCGCGCTGCCGCGCGAGATCGCCCTGCGCAAGGAGGTGGCCGAGGCGGCAGCCCGGTTTGCGGCCGAGACCGACCCAACGGCGCGGCGTGCGGCGCAGGCGCGGCTTGCCGATCTCGAATTGCGCCTCGCGATCGAGGTCGAGGCCCGGCGCCGCTTCGGGCGCGACTGATCCCCCTTGCCGCGCAGGGCGCGGCGGCGCTAGCCTGCGCGCATTTTCATCACGAGCGCCGGGGATTGCCGGTGCCCTGCTGCGGGGGCCTTCATGACGGCGCGGATCGATCCCAACCGGACCTCGGCGCGGCTGATGTTCGATGTCGCGGCCGAGACGGTCGGGAAGTCCGACGACCCCGCCGCGCGGCGGCAGATGCTGATGATCGCCGACCTCTACATCAAGGCGCGCAGCTTCGCGATCCTCAACAAGATCGCCTTCGTCTGGGCGCTTGGCTGCGCGATCCTGATCGCGCTCTGGCCCGCGGTCGCGGTGCTGGCCGAAGGCTTCTCGACGGGCGCGCGCGCGCTCACTTCGGCGGCCGTGCAGACCTCGGTCACGGCGCTCGCGGCCCTCGGCTATGCGGTCTATGGCCATTACAAGAAGCGCCAGCAGGCGGTCGAGAACCTGATGCGCCGCATCCTCGCGACCGAGCCGCTTGCTATGGACCTCGAGCGGGTGCTGGCCGAGCTCGAGCGGATCGATCAGGGCTTCGCCTTTCCCGACCCCGCGCGCCGGGCGGCTGCGCCAACCCCCAGCCCCACAAGCGGCGACCGGGACTGACCGCCCCCCCGGGGGCCTTGCCCAATCGCGCCCCTGCGTCTATCGCTCTGGCAGGACCGAGCTTCCCGGGGGAGGATGACAGCACCATGAACCAGCGTTTCGACAAGTCGCGCCTGCCGTCGCGCCATGTGACCGAGGGCCCCGCCCGGGCGCCGCACCGCAGCTATTTCTACGCCATGGGCATCACCGAGGACGAGATCCACCAGCCCTGGGTTGGCGTCGCCACCTGCTGGAACGAGGCCGCGCCCTGCAACATCGCGCTCAACCGTCAGGCGCAGGTCGTCAAGCATGGCGTCAAGAAGGGCGGCGGCACCCCGCGCGAGTTCACCACCATCACCGTGACCGACGGCATCGCCATGGGGCATGAGGGGATGCGCTCGTCGCTCGCCTCGCGAGACGCCATCGCCGATACGGTCGAACTGACCATGCGGGGGCATTGCTACGACGCGCTCGTGGGGCTCGCGGGGTGCGACAAGTCGCTGCCGGGGATGATGATGGCGATGGTGCGTCTCAATGTGCCGTCGGTCTTCATTTATGGCGGCTCGATCCTGCCCGGCCGCTATCAGGGCCGCGACATCACCGTGCAGGACATGTTCGAGGCCGTGGGCCGCCATCAGGCGGGCGGGCTTTCGGATGCCGAGCTTGCGATCATGGAGCGCGTGGCCTGCCCGTCCTCGGGGGCGTGCGGCGCGCAATACACCGCCAACACCATGGCCTGCGTCTCGGAGGCGATCGGGCTTGCGCTTTTGAATTCCTCGGGCGCGCCCGCCCCCTACGAGAGCCGCGACCAGTTCTGCGAGGCCTCGGGTGTTGCGGTCATGAACCTTATCGAGAAGAACATCCGCGCGCGCGACATCGTCACGCGCAAGGCGCTCGAGAACGCCGCCCGCGTCGTCGCCTGCACGGGCGGGAGCACGAATGCCGCGCTCCACCTGCCTGCCATCGCCAATGAAGCCGGGATCGACTTCGACCTCTTCGATGTCGCCGACATCATGCGCGACACGCCCTATTTCGTGAACCTGCGGCCGGGCGGGGAATATGTCGCCAAGGACCTCTACGAGGTCGGCGGGGTTGCGGTGGTGATGAAGGAACTCGCGCGTGCGGGCCTTCTGCATCTCGACTGCATCACCGCCTCGGGCAGGACGCTCGGCGAGGAACTCGACACCGTCGCGGGCGAGCCCGACGGCCGCGTGATCCATCCCGTCGGCGCGCCGCTCTCAAAGACCGGGGGCGTGGTCGGGTTGAAGGGCAATCTTGCGCCCGATGGGGCGATCGTGAAGGTCGCGGGCATGACCGAGGCCGAGCAGGTCTTTACCGGCCCCGCCCGTGTCTTCGAATGCGAGGAAGAAGCCTTCGCCGCCGTCAAGGCGCGCGCTTATCAGCCAGGTGAGGTCATCGTCATCCGCAACGAAGGCCCCGCAGGCGGGCCGGGCATGCGCGAGATGCTGGCGACGACCGCCGCGCTCTCGGGGCAGGGGGCGGGCAAGAAGGTCGCACTCATCACGGACGGGCGTTTCTCCGGCGCGACGCGGGGCTTCTGCGTGGGCCATGTCGGCCCAGAGGCCGCGCATGGCGGGCCGATCGCGCTTTTGCGCAACGGCGACGTGATCACCATCAACGCACTGACGGGCGAGCTGTCGGTTGCGGTGAGCGATGCCGAGATGGCCGCGCGCAAGGCCGCCTGGGCGGGCCCGCGCAAGACCGATTACGCCACCGGCGCGGTCTGGAAATTCGCCCGCCTCTGCGGCGGCGCACGCTGGGGGGCGGTGACGCATCCGGGCGCGCGCGCCGAGACGCATGTCTACATGGACCAATAGGGCAGGGCGCGCCGCCCCGCTCCTGTGCGGGGTGCTCGCGGGCTGCATGGGCGGGGCCTATCCCGCCCGGGTCGAGATCGGCGCCCCCGCCGGGGCGCCCTTCGTCGTGGCAGCCCCCGCCGGTTTCTGCGTCGATCCCGCCTCGAGCCGGATCGGCCAGCAATCGGGCACGGTCCTTCTGGCCGAATGCGCCGTCCTTGAGGGGCGCAAGCGCGAGGGGAGCGTGCTTCTGGCCGCTACCGTCGCGCCCGTCCCGGCCGATGGCGAGCCGCCCTCTGCGCCCGCCCTCTCGCTCGGCGCGATCGGGGGTGCGGCCGGGCGTGCCGCGCTGTCGCGCAACGGCCGGGCCGCGGGCGTCGAGATCATCGAGGCGCGCGCCGAGGGGGCCGCGCTCTTTGTCCATCTCTCGGACGACGCGCCCTTTGCCGGGGGGGCGGTCGCTCCGGAATACCGGCGCGCCTTCGTCGTCCTCGGCGGGCGGGTGGTCGCGCTCTCGGCGCTCGCGCCGCCCGGTGCGGATGTGGCCGCGCTCGAGCCTGCGCTGCGCGCCTTCCTCGCGGCGCTGGGCGCGGCGAACCGAGGCTAGTGCGCGCACGGCCCGATCAGACGCTTGGCGGATGGCCGTGGCGCTGCTAGCCTTGGGCAGTTCGTTTCATCCAAGCCATTGCGCCCATGTCATCCGCCCCCCGCGACGCCGCCGCCCCCCTCGTGCCCGAGCTGCACCCGCCGGGGCATGACTGTCTGTGGCACGCGCCCGCCCTCGGGGCCGCCGAGGGCCCGGTCGCGCCGGGCGCGGCGCTGGCGCCGGGGGTGCGCGTCTTTCACGACGGCGCGCCCGAGGCGCTGCGGCTCTGGCCGCTCCGGGGCGGGATCAGCTTTGCGCTTCAGGATTTCGGCGGCAGCTATGTCTCGCTCGCGCTCGCATTGCCGGCCGAGGTGATGGCCGGCCTCTCGTCGCGCCATGTGCTGCGCCTGACGCTGCGCGCCACGCAGGGCGCGCCGGTGATGCGCGCGCGCGTCAACCTGCGCTGCGGGCCCAATGTCGCGCGGATGCTGCGCAGGATCGCGCCAGAGGGCGCAACCCTCGTGGTCGAGCACGACCTGTGGCATCTGCCCTTCGATCAGGCGCTCTTGCGCGAGGGGTGGATCGACATATTGGCCGAGCCTGCCCGGCAGGCGCGCTTCGGTCTTGCCGACCTCAGCCTCTCGCGCCGCTGGCGGGCCGAGGTCTAGCCCTGCGCCGCCTCGGCCTCGTCGCGAAAGCGGATCGATTCCCCGCAGCCGCAGCTTTCGGCGACATTGGGGTTGCGAAAGCGGAAGCCTGAATCGAGCAGCGTCGTCTCGTAGTCGATCTCGGTGCCGATCAGGAACATCTGCGCCATCGGCGCGATCATCACCCGCGCGCCGTCCTGCTCGACCACGGCATCATGCGCGCCCACCTCGGCCGCGTGTTCGAGCGTGTATTCCATCCCCGCGCAGCCGCCTTTCCTGACGCCGACGCGCAGCCCGGCCGATGCGCCCGCCTCCATGATCTGGCGCACGCGGCGGACCGCGGCGGGGGTGAGGGTGACGGCCGCCTTGCCGGGGATCCCGAACATCTCAGAGAAACCCCATCTCGAGCTTGGCTTCCTCGGACATCATGTCCATCCCCCAGGGCGGATCGAAGGTCATCTCGACATTGACCTGCTTGACGCCCGGCAGCGGCTCGACCGCATCCGCGACCCAGCCCGGCATCTCGCCCGCGACGGGGCAGCCCGGCGCGGTCAGCGTCATGGTGATGGCGACCGCGTTCTCGGCGTCGATCTCGATCGTGTAGACGAGGCCCAGATCGAAGATGTTCACCGGGATCTCGGGGTCGTAGACCGTGCGGCAGGCCGCCACCACCTGCTCATAGAGCGGGTGGTCGATGCTCGAGGGGCGGATGATCGGCTCGCCGGCGGCCATGGGGCAGATCCTCGCGTCGCAGTTCTTGAGCGTTTATATAAGGAATTCCCGGCCGCGCGTCCAGACCCCGCCCGACCCCGGCCCTGCCCGATTGCCCCCGGCCGCGATTTGGCGCACATCTGGCGCCGGAGGGGCGGGATGGCTGGTTTTTCCTTTGCGGTGACGGCGACGGACGGGCGCGCGCGCTCGGGGCTGATCGAGACGCCGCGCGGCACGATCCGCACGCCCGCCTTCATGCCCGTGGGCACGGCCGCGACCGTCAAGGCGATACTGCCCGAAAGCGTCGCGGCGACGGGCGCCGACATCCTGCTCGGCAACACCTATCACCTGATGCTGCGCCCGGGCGCCGAGCGGGTCGCGGCACTGGGTGGCCTGCACCGCTTCATGAACTGGTCGCGGCCGATCCTGACCGACTCGGGCGGGTTTCAGGTGATGAGCCTTGCAGGGCTGCGCAAGCTCGATGAGGAGGGGGTGCGCTTCAAGTCGCACATCGACGGCTCGACCCACCACCTCACGCCCGAGCGCAGTATGGAGATCCAGCGCCTGCTCGGCTCTGACATCGTGATGGCCTTCGACGAATGCCCCGCCCTGCCGGCGGATGAGGCGCGGATCGCGCAGTCGATGCGCCTCTCGATGCGCTGGGCGCAGCGTTCGCGCGATGCCTTCGGCGAGAGGCCGGGGCATGCGCTGTTCGGGATCCAGCAGGGTGGCCTCTCGCGCGAGCTGCGCGCCGAAAGCGCCGAGGCGCTGCGCGCGATCGGCTTTGACGGCTACGCGATCGGTGGGCTTGCCGTGGGCGAGGGGCAGGAGGCAATGTTCGAGGTTCTCGACCACGCGCCCGCCATGCTGCCCGCCGACCGGCCGCGTTACCTCATGGGCGTGGGCAAGCCCGATGATATCGTGGGCGCGGTCCTGCGTGGGGTCGACATGATGGATTGCGTGCTGCCCTCGCGCTCGGGGCGCACGGGTCAGGCGTTCACGGCGCGGGGGTCCGTCAACCTGCGCAACGCCCGCCACGCGACCGACCCCCGCCCGCTCGAGGATGGCTGCGACTGCCCGGCCTGCCGGGGCTATTCGCGCGCCTATCTGCACCATGTCGTGCGCGCGGGCGAGATCATCGCCTCGATGCTGCTGACCTGGCACAACCTCGCCTATTACCAGCGCCTGATGGCCGATCTGCGCGCCGCGATCGCGGCCGGCACGCTCGGGCGCATGGTCGCGCAGTTCGAGGCCGCGCGTGCGATGGGTGATATCGAGCCGATCTGAGGTGCGAGGATGACGAACGACCCGCTGCTCCAACCCTTTCAGCTGCGCCACCTTCTGCTGCGCAACCGCTTTCTCTCGACCGCGCATGAGCCCGCCTATTCCGAGGACGGGCTGCCCAAGGACCGCTACCGGCTCTATCACCTCGAGAAGGCACGCGGGGGCATCGCGCTGACGATGACGGCGGGCTCGGCCATCGTCTCGCCCGACAGCCCGGCGGCGTTCGGCAACCTTCACGCCTATCGCGACGAGATCGTGCCCTGGCTGCGCCGCCTCGCGGATGATTGCCACGAGGCGGGCGCGGCGGTGATGATCCAGCTTACCCATCTCGGGCGGCGGACGGGGTGGAACAAGGCCGACTGGCTGCCAGTGCTGGCCCCGAGCCCGGTGCGCGAACCCGCCCACCGCGCCTTTCCCAAGGAGGCCGAGGATTGGGACATCGCGCGCATCATCGCCGATTACGCCGCCGCCGCCCAGCGGATGAAGGAGGCGGGCCTCGACGGGATCGAGTTCGAGGCCTACGGGCACCTCATGGACAGCTTCTGGTCGCCCGCGACCAACCGGCGGAGCGATGAATGGGGCGGCAGCCTCGAGAACCGCACGCGCTTTGCGCGCGCCGTCATCGATGCGGTGCGCGCCGCCGTCGGGCCCGATTTCATCGTCGGCATCCGCATGGTCGCGGACGAGGACTGGCAGCAGGGCCTCACGCGCGCCGAAGGGGTCGAGATCGCGCAGCGCCTCGTCGGCACGGGCAAGATCGACTTTCTGAACCTCATCCGCGGGCATATCGACACCGACGCCGCCCTTGCCGATGTGATCCCGATCCAGGGGATGCGCAGCGCCCCGCATCTCGATTTCGCGGGTGAGGTGCGCGCGGCGACGGGGTTCCCGGTCTTTCACGCCGCCCGCATCCCCGATGTCGCAACTGCGCGCCATGCGGTCGCGTCGGGCAAGCTCGACATGGTGGGGATGACGCGCGCCCATATCGCCGACCCCCATATCGCGCGCAAGGTCGCCGCTGGGCAGGAGGCGCGCATCCGCCCCTGCGTCGGCGCGACCTATTGCCTTGATCGCATCTATGAAGGGGGCGAGGCGCTCTGCATCCACAACGCCGCCACGGGCCGCGAGGGCACGATCCCGCACGAGATCCCGCCAAGTGCCGCGCCCCGTCGCGTCGTCGTCGTGGGGGGCGGCCCGGGCGGGCTCGAGGCCGCGCGCGTCGCGGCCGAGCGGGGCCATGCGGTCACGCTGCTCGAGGCCACGCCGAAGGCGGGCGGGCAGGTCAACCTTCTTGTCGCCAATCCGCGCCGGCGCGAGATGGCGGGCATCGTCGACTGGCGGCTTGCGGAGCTTGACCGGCTTGGCGTCGCGATCCGCCAAAATGTCTGGGCCGAGGCCGAGGATGTGCTGGCGCTCTCCCCCGGCATGGTCGTGATCGCGACGGGCGGCCTGCCGCAGGCGCCCGACCTCGCCGAAGGCGCTGCACTTGGCGTCAGCTCATGGGATATCCTCTCGGGCGCCGTGCGACCGGGGGCCGAGGTGCTCGTCTATGACGACAACGGCGGCCATCAGGGGATGAGTGCCGCCGAGGTGGCGGCGCGCGCGGGCGCCCGGGTCGAACTGATCAGCCCCGAGCGCTTCTTTGCGCCCGAGATGGGGGGCCTCAACCACGTGCCCTACATGCGCGCCTTTCACGAGACAGGCACGCGCATCACCATCAACACGCGGCTGCGTGCCATCACGCGCGAGGGCAACCGCCTGCGCGCGCATCTCTCATCTGATTTCGCGCCCGGCTGGTCCGACAGCCGGCTGGTCGATCAGGTCGTGCTCGAACATGCGACCGCGCCGAACGACGGGCTCTATCACGCGCTGAAGCCCCTATCGCGCAATCTGGGCGAGGTCGACCATCGCGCGCTGATCGCAGGTGCGGGCGCGGTGCTGCCCGAGCGCAACGCGGGCGGCCGCTTCGGGCTCTATCGCATCGGCGATGCGGTCGCCGCGCGCAACATCCACGCCGCGATCTATGAGGCGCTGCGGATCGGGCTGCGCTGGTAGCGCGATCGGCCGAGGCTGGAGCGGGTAGCGGGAATCGAACCCGCACCTGGAGCTTGGAAGGCTCTCATGATACCATTTCACCATACCCGCGCGACGGTGCGATAGCATCCCGCGCCGCCCGCGCGCAAGACGTCGCGGCCCGCGCGCAGCCCGGTCCCGCGCTGCGACGTCGTGCCACGCCGCGCCGACGGCCGAAACTGATACGACAAGAGGGCTTTCCTCCGCCCTCCGGCGGAGCACCTGCGGCCGGCGTGCAAGCGTCGGCCGTCTTCTTTTTCCGCACCACTCTGGACAGGCGCGCGCGTGCGGTGCATCTTCAACTCATGAAACTGCGTGTTCCCGACATGTCCTGCGGCCACTGCGTGGCGACGATCGAGCGTGCGATCCACGCCGAGGACGCCTCGGCCCGCGTCGCCTGCGATCTCGGCACACGGACGGTGGAGGTCGAGGGCCGGATGGACGCGCCCGCCGTGCTGGCCGCGCTCGCGGCGGCGGGCTATGCCGCGCAGCCGGCCTGAGGCGCGAAATCCGGTCGACGCGCCGGGCCGCAGATGCTAGGGGGTCTCGGCATGACATTGCTGCATTGCCCGCCCCGCGCATGACCGACCCTTCCGCACCCGAACCCCATCGCAGCCTGCGCGGCGTGCTGTCCGACAGCCTGCTCTGGCGGCTTCTGACCGAGAGCCTGCCCGAACATCGCGGCAAGTATCTCGCGGCCATCGCGGCGATGGTCGTCGTCGCAGGCGCCACGGCGCTGACGGCCTGGGTGATGGGCGCGATCGTCGATTCGATGACCGACACGCAGAACCGCAGCGCGGTCTATTGGGTCGCGGCGGCGGTGGCGGGGATCTTCTTCGTCAAGGGCATCGCCTCCTTCGCGCAGAACGTGCTTTTGGCGCGCGCGGGCAACCGGATCGTCGCGCAAAAGCAGATGCTACTTTACAACCGCATCGTCACGCAGGATGTCGCGTTCTTCAACGCGACGCATACCTCGGACGTGCTCTTGCGCGTGACGCAGAGCGCGCAGATGGCGCGCAGCGTGATCGACACCATCGTGACCGGCTTCGTGCGCGACCTGCTGACGCTTCTGGGCCTTGTTGCGGTCATGTTCTACCAGCAGCCGGTGCTTTCGCTCGTCAGCCTCATCGTGGGGCCGGCGGCGATTTTCGGGGTCCAGCGCATCGTGCGGCGCGTGCACTCCATCATGGCGCAGGAGATGGCGGGCCTCGCCGAGATCATCAAGGTCGTGCAGGAGACCGCGACCGGCGCGCGCGTCGTCAAGGCCTTCGCGCTCGAACATCTGATGACCGCGCGGATGGACGATGCGGTGCGCGGGGTCGAGCAGCGCGCCAACAAGATGGTGCGGCTCGAGGCCCTGACCACCCCCCTCATGGACACGATCACGGGGCTTGCGATCGCGGCCATCGTGGTGCTGAGCGCGGTCAATGTCTTCGGCCAGGCGGTCGGCACGCCCGGGCAGCTCATGTCCTTCGTCACCGCCTTCCTCATGGCCTATGAGCCCGCCAAGCGCCTTTCGCGGATGCGCGTCTCGATCGAGGCGGGGATGTATGGGGTGCGGATGATGTATTCGCTGCTCGATCAGCCCGCGACGCTGACCGAAGCCGCCGAGCCCGTCGATCTGCCCGAGGGGCCATCCGGGGTCGCGCTCGAGGGCGTCTCTTTCAGCTATCCGGGCGCGCGCGGCGTGTTCAGCGACCTCACGCTTTCGTTCCCGGCCGGGACGACGACGGCCCTCGTGGGGCCCTCGGGCGGGGGCAAGTCGACGCTCCTGAACCTGATCCTGCGGCTTTACGATCCCGATCAGGGGCGCGTGCTGATCGACGGGATCGACCTGCGCGCGGCCTCCTTCGCCTCGCTCCGGCGCAAGATCGCCTATGTCGGGCAGGACACCTTCCTCTTTGCGACCTCGGTGATGGAGAACCTGCGCATCGTGCGCCCCGACGCCACCGACGCCGAGGTGCGCGAGGCCGCGCGCATCGCGAACGCCGACGAATTCATCCTCGGGATGCCCAAAGGCTACGACACCCCGATCGGCGAGAACGGGCTTGCCCTCTCGGGCGGGCAGCGCCAGCGCCTCGCGATCGCGCGCGCGGTGCTGCGCGGCGCGCCGATCCTGCTGCTCGATGAGGCGACAAGCGCGCTCGACAGCCATTCCGAGGCGCTGGTGCGCGATGCGCTCGCGCGCGTGACCGAAGGGGTCACGACGATCGTCGTCGCGCACCGCCTCTCGACCGTGCTGCGCGCCGACCGCATCTGCTATCTCGATGAGGGGCGCATCGTCGAGATGGGCTCGCTGAGCGACTTGCTCGCGCGCAAGGGGGCCTTCCGCGCCCTCTATGACCAGCAGTTTGCGGCCTGAGCACACCCGCACCCTTGCCGGGCGGCCGCTTTTGGCCAAGATGGCGCCCAGACGCCACCGACAGGATGCCATGAGCCCGACCTACGCCGCGCCCCCCGGGGGCCACCCCAACCAGACCGAGCTGCTGACCGGCCGCGCGGTCTTTACCGAGGCCTATGCCGTCATCCCCCGCGGCGTGATGCGCGACATCGTGACGAGCTTCCTGCCTTTCTGGGAGGGGACGCGGGTCTGGGTCCTGGCCCGCCCGCTCAGCGGCTTTGCCGAGACCTTCTCGCATTACCTGATGGAGATCGCGCCGGGCGGCGGGTCAGATCGGCCCGAACCCGCGCCCGAGGCGGAGGGGGTCCTTTTCGTCGTCGCTGGCGCCGGGCGGCTGGTGATCGGGGGGCAGGCGCATGATCTCGGCCCCGGCGGATACGCCTATCTGCCGCCCGGCACCGATTGGCGGCTGCACGCGACGGGGGCAGGGACGCTGCGCCTCCATTGGCTGCGCAAGGCCTATGAGGCGGTGCCGGGCATCCCCGCGCCCGAGCCCTTCGTGACCGATGAGGGCCGGGTCGCCCCCAGCCCCATGCCCGGCACCGAGGGGCGCTGGGCGACGACGCGCTTTGTCGATCCGGCCGACCTGCGCCACGACATGCACGTCAACATCGTGACCTTCGCGCCCGGCGCCGTCATCCCCTTTGCCGAGACCCATGTGATGGAGCATGGCCTCTATGTGCTGCAGGGCAAGGCGGTCTATCGCCTCAACCGCGACTGGGTCGAGGTCGAGGCGGGCGACTACATGTGGCTGCGCGCCTTCTGCCCGCAGGCGTGCTATGCCGGCGGGCCCGAACCCTTCCGCTATCTGCTCTACAAGGACGTCAACCGGCACATGCCGCTTGCGCCCCCGCGGCGCTAGCCCTCAGCCCACGGTCCAGGGGTCGGCGAGGTGGTGCTCCTCGAGGTTCGCGCCGGGGCCGATGCGGTCGATCACGGCAAAGAGCCCCGACCCGGCAAGCGGCGTCAGCACACCGTGCCAGGTATTGCGCAGGAAGTTCACGCCCTGGCCCGGGCGCGTGAGGAACGCGCGCGGCCGCCCCGGTTGCCCGCCCGCATCGGGCGCGACCACGACCAGAAACCCGTCCGCCGACATCGGCACGAAGGCCTGGCTGCCCTCGGGGTGGCGTTCGAGCAGATCGAGCGTCAGGGGCAGGCGGCGCAGTTCGGCGTGAAAGATGCTGATGCCGGCGCGGCCCGCGGGCCCGAAATCGAGCCGCGCGCGGTCGTGAAAGCGCCCGCAGAGGCCTGCGTTGATGATCCGGTCGGGCGCGCCTGCGGCCTCGAGCACATCGCCGAAGGGGGCGAAGGCCGCGGGTTCGAGCGGTTCGGGGGCGATGCGGCGGCTCATGCGCCGAACATCCCCATGAGGCGCAATTCGGCGATGCGCTCGACCTGGCGGCAGGCCTCGGCAAACTCGGCCGCGGGGTCGTTGCCGACGCGCGCGCGAAAGGCCGCGAGGATCGAGGCGCGGGTGTGGTCGCGCACCGCGACGATGAAGGGAAAGCCGAAGCGCGTTGTATAGGCCGCGTTCAGCGCCTCGAACTCGGCCCGCTCGGCGTCGGTCAGCGCGTCGAGCCCGGCCGAGGCCTGCTCGGCCGCCGAGGCCTCGGTCAGGCGGCGGGCCTGCGCGATCCGGCCCGCGAGGTCGGGGTGCGCGCGCAGCACCTTCAGCCGCTGCGCGTCGCTCGCGGCGCGAAAGACCCGCGCCAGCGCCGAATGAACCCCCGCCGCGCAATCATGCGCGGGCCCAAGCTCGAGCCCATGCGCGGCCTCGGCGATCCAGGGCGAATGTTCGAAGATGCCGCCGAAGGCCGCGACGAAGGCCGCGCGGTCCATCTGCGAGGGCAGCGGACCGGGCTGGGGCGGGGGGTGATGCGCGGCCCAATGCGCCGCGATCGCGGCCCGCGTCGCGAACCACACCCCCTCGTGCCCCGCCATGTAGGCAAGCGCCCGCTGCAGCGCCGCCGCCCGCCCGGGCCGCCCCGCCAGCCGGCAATGCAGCCCGATCGAGAGCATCCGCGGCGCGCCCGCCACCCCTTCGGCATAGAGGACATCGAAGCTGTCGCGCAGATAGCGTTCGAACTGGTCGCCCTCGGCAAAACCCGCCTGGATGGCAAAGCGCATGTCGTTGGCGTCGAGCGTATAGGGCACGATCAGCTGGTCGCGCCCGCCCACTCGCAGCCAATAGGGCAGATCGTCGGCATAGCTGTCTGCGACATAGTCAAAGCCACCTTCCTCGGCGGCAAGGCGCACCGTCGCGGCCGAGGTGCGGCCCGTATACCAGCCGCGCGGCCGTGCGCCCGTCACCTCGCGGTGAAGCGCGATGGCCGCGGCCATGTCGGCGCGCTCCTCGGCCTCGGGGCGGTCGCGATAGTCGATCCATTTCAGCCCGTGACTCGCGATCTCCCAGCTTGATGCCTTCATCGCGGCGACCTGCTCGGGGCTGCGCGCAAGCGCGGTCGCGACCCCGTAGACGGTGACGGGAAAGCCCTCGAGGATGCGCCGGAGCCGCCAGAACCCGGCCCGGGCGCCGTATTCGTAGATCGATTCCATGTTCCAGTGCCGCTGCCCGGGCCAGGGCTGCGCGCCCGTGATCTCGGAAAGGAACGCCTCGGACGCCGCATCGCCGTGCAGGATGCAGTTCTCGCCGCCCTCCTCGTAGTTCACGACGATCTGGACGGCGATTCGTGCCCCGCCCGGCCAGCGCGGATCGGGGGGATTGGGGCCGTGGCCGCGCAGGTCGCGGGGATAGCGGTTCATGGCAACTCCTCGGTGCAGGGCCCGGCGCGGCCCTTCGGGGCGGGTTCCGGGCGGCGGGAAATCATGGCAGGATGCGCCGGACCGCGCCATCCGGGCGCGCGGCGACAGAGGGGGCGGACATGACGGGGTTCCTCACGACCCATGTGCTCGACACCGCGCGGGGCGTGCCGGCGGCGGGGGTCAGGATCGCGCTCTACCGCGTCTCGGGCAACGCGCACCGCAAGATCGCCGAGACCGTGACCAACGCCGACGGGCGCACCGACACGCCGATCCTGCCGGCCGCGCGCTTCGCCACCGGCAGCTATGAGCTGATCTTCTTTGCGGGTGATTACCTGCGCGCGACCGGGCAGGCGGGGGCAGAGCCCCTCTTTCTCGATCAGGTGCCGATCCGCTTTGGCATGGCGGCCGAGGCGCATTACCACGTGCCCCTCCTCATCTCGCCCTACGGCTATTCGACCTATCGCGGCAGCTGACCTGTCGCGGCCCGCTTGCGCCCGGGCCGGAATGCGGAAACACTCCGGCACGGCCCGAGGGCGCGAGGGGACGCACGCATGGACGACATGGCAATCCTGTGGGAGTGGATCGGTTTTGCGGTCCGCTGGCTTCACGTCATCACCGCCATCGCCTGGATCGGGTCGTCCTTCTACTTCATCGCCCTCGACCTCGGACTGCGCAAGGGGTCCGATCTGCCCAAGGGCGTGCATGGCGAGGAATGGCAGGTCCATGGCGGGGGCTTCTATCACATCCGCAAGTATCTGGTGGCCCCCGATGCGCTGCCCGAGCATCTGACCTGGTTCAAATGGGAAAGCTACGCGACCTGGCTCAGCGGGTTTGCGCTTCTGGTCGTCGTCTACTGGGTGGGGGCGGAGCTTTACCTCATCGATGCCGCCAAGGCCGAGCTTGCGCTCTGGCAGGCGGTCGCGCTCTCGGGGGGATCGCTTGTCCTGGGCTGGATCGTCTATGACGCGCTCTGCCGCTCGCCGCTGGGCGACAGGCCGACCGCGATGATGGTCGTCCTTTTCGCTGTGATCGTTCTGATGTCATGGGGTTACAACGAGATCTTCACGGGGCGTGCGGCACTTCTGCACCTCGGCGCCTTCACCGCCACGATCATGTCGGCGAATGTCTTTCTGGTCATCATCCCCAACCAGAAGATCGTCGTGGCCGATCTGCGCGCCGGCCGCAGCCCCGATCCGCGCTTTGGCAAGATCGCCAAGCTGCGCTCGACCCACAACAACTACCTGACCTTGCCGGTCGTGTTCCTGATGCTGTCGAACCACTATCCGCTCGCCTTCGGGACCGACAACGCCTGGATCATCGCGTCGCTCGTGTTCCTCATGGGTGTCACGATCCGGCACTGGTTCAACAGCCAGCACGCGCGCGCCGGCAACCCGCACTGGACCTGGGCCGCGACGGCGGTGATCTTCATCGCGATCGTCTGGCTCTCGACCCCGGGCGCGCAGCAGATCGGGCAGCGCGATGCGGGCGTCCCGGCGGGCGCGGCCGAGGCGCGCTTTGCCGCGGCCGAGGGCTTTGCCGAGGCGCGCGAGATCGTGCTCGGCCGCTGCTCGATGTGCCATGCGGTCGAGCCCGTCTGGGACGGCATCCGGCGCGCGCCGAAGGGCGTCGTGCTCGAGACCGACGTCGACATCGCCCGCCATGCGCGCGAGATCTATCTGCAGGCGGGCGTCAGCCACGCCATGCCGCCCGGCAACCTGACCTGGATCGAACCCGAAGAGCGCGCGCAGATCGTGCGCTGGTATCGCGCCGGTGCCTCGGGCTAGCCTCAGCCCTCGACCCAGCGCGTGAGTGCCGCGACATCGGGGCGCGGCCGGGGCGGCGGGGCCTCGCGCGGGGTGCCGATGTGCACGATCCCCGCGACCCATTCCGCGCCCTCGATGCCGAAGGCGGCCGCGGCCGTCGCGCGGTCATGCGCGGGCCAGCCGGTCAGCCACACCGCCCCCCAGCCCGAGGCGAGTGCCGCATTGACGAGCGAGAGGCACACCGCCCCGGCCGACAGCGTCTGCTCGATCGCAGGGATCCGGTCGACGGTTTTGGGGCAGCCGATCACCGCGACCGCGAGGGGCGAGGTGCGAAACGCCCCTGCCGCCTTTTCGATGGCCTCGGGTTCGCGCCCCGCGGCCGCACCTTCGCGCGCGACGATCCCCGCGATCCGCCGCAGCGCCGCGGGCGCGAGCACGACGAATCGCCAGGGTTCGAGCTTGCCGTGATCGGGCACGCGCGCGGCGATGGTCAGCAGCGCCTCGATCGTGGCGCGGTCGGGGCCGGGCTCGGACAGCAGGCGCAGGGGATAGGATCGCCGGGTGGCGAGGAAGTCGCGCGCGGCGTCATGCGTCATCGGGGGCCTCCGGGGCGGGGAACGGCGCTGCGGGCGCGCCGATAGACCCCTTCGGGCAGATCGAGCGCGGCCGCAAGATCGGCAAGCTGCGTCATGCTCAGCGTGATGCGCTGCACCGTGTCGGTGCGGGCGTCGAGTTGCTCGATCACGACGCATTCGGCGAAGGCCGTGATCGTGACATCCTCGGTGAGCGTCGCCTCGCCCTCGTCGATGAGGGTGATCACGGTTGCGTCGAAATCATGCTCGATGCTGAACAAGGCGGGCTCCGCGATGACGGGACCCAATACTGCCGCGGGCGCACCGGCGCGGCAAGGCGACAGAGGGCCGCGCGCTTGATCTGCGTCAAGGCGCAAGGGGGGGCGATGCGCGCAGCCTTCGCATCAGGGCTTTGGCGCCGGAGGTGTCGGTCGTGTTCGGATATTCGGAATCACCAAGGGCCTATTTCACGGCGCAGGGCATGGCACGGGTTGGGGGTGTCACACTCGCGCGCGCCGTCGTCGACGGGATGCTGAGCAGGGGGGAACTGGCGCAGATCGTCACCCGCTGCCTCGGCTGCCCGCACAAGGGCGATTGCGACGCGTGGCTGTCGTCGCCCCGATCCGAGAGCGTGCCCGCTTTCTGCGCGATCAAGGCCGATCTCGACGCGCTCGCGGCCTTCGGCTAGCGTCCTGCCCGAAGAGGCAGGGGGCAGCATGACGGCAACGCGGATCCTCAGCACGCCCGGCTGCATGGCCGAGGGGGCCGCGTGGCTTGCCGCGACCGATCCCGCATTCGCGCGCGCGCTCGACCTTTGCGGCCCGCCGCCGCTCCGGCGCAAGCCGGACGGGTTCGCCGCCCTCCTCGCGGCGATCGTGAGCCAGCAGGTCAGCACCCAGGCCGCGCGCGCCATCCTCGGGCGGGTCGAGGCCGCGGGGCTGCGCGATCCGGCCGCCGTCCTTTCCGCCGATGAGGAGACGCTGCGCGCCTGCGGCCTGTCGCGGCAGAAGGTGCGCTATGTCCGCGCCCTCGCCACCGCCGGGATCGACTATGACGCGCTGCGCGCCGCACCCCTGCCCGAGATCGTCGCGACCCTGACGGCCGTGCCCGGCGTCGGGCGCTGGACGGCCGAGATCTATGCGATGTTCTCGCTCGGCCGGGCGGATGTGTTCGCGCCCGCCGACCTCGCGCTGCAGGAGGGGGCGCGGATGCTCCTCGATCTGCCCGAGCGCCCGCGCGAGGCCGCGCTGCGCAGCCTCGCCGAACGCTGGTCACCCTGGCGCAGCGTTGCCGCGGGGATGATCTGGGCCTATTATGGCGCCATGAAAAAGCGCGAGGGCGTGGCGTGATCCGCAGGCTCAATTCCGACCGCCGCGGCCCGCCTGCGCGAGAGGCGCGCGGTGTGGTCGTGTTCCTGCATGGCTATGGCGCGGACGGGGCGGACCTGCTGGGCCTGGCCGAGCCGTTGGCGCCGCATCTGCCGGGCATCGCCTTTCACGCGCCTGACGCGCCCGAACCCTGCCGGATGGGCGGCTTCGGGCGGCAGTGGTTCCCGATCCCCTGGATCGACGGCTCTTCCGAGGTCGAGGCGGGTGCGGGGCTCGCGCGCGCGGCGGCCGATCTCGACGCCTATCTCGACGCCATCCTCGCGGCCGAGGGGCTGGCGGCGGGGCGGCTCGCGCTCGTGGGCTTTTCGCAAGGCAGCATGATGGCGCTGCAGGTCGCGCCGCGCCGGGCCGCGGCGCTCGCGGGGGTCGTGGCGTTTTCCGGGCGCCTCCTGCAGCCCGACCGGCTCGCGGCCGAGGCGCTGACCCGGCCGCCGGTCCTTCTGGTGCATGGCGATGCCGATGAGGTCGTGCCCTTCGCCGACATGGGGCGGGCGGGCGTCGCGCTCGATGCGGCGGGGTTCGAGGTGCAGGGGCATGTGATGCGCGGCACCGGCCACGGGATCGCGCCCGATGGCCTCGGCGCGGCGGTGGCGTTCCTGCGCGCGGTCCTGCCCGAGGGCTGAATTCCCGCCCGGGGCGTGGCCGTCATCTGCGCGTCATGGTCGCGCGTCACATAGTATCGACAGAGGTTGGTGGCATATCGCGGGGCTTGCCTCGGGGCGAACGCCATATATAGTGCAACCTGCGGTCGGTCCCCTTGTCTGGGCGACCCCGACAGTGACGGAGCGCGGAGGGATGCGCGGACGATGCTGATGACGGGCAATACCGATTTCCGCACCGACTTCGTGCGCGATCCCGGAGCCTTGCGCCATTATCCCGCCCTTGTCCTCAACGCAGATTACCGACCGCTTTCCTACTATCCGCTCTCGCTCTGGCCGTGGCAGGATGCGGTCAAGGCCGTGTTCCTCGACCGGGTGGCGATCGTTGCGGAATATGACGCGGTCGTGCGCAGCCAGCGCGCCGAGCTGCGCATCCCCTCGGTCGTCGTGCTCAAGGATTACGTCCGGCCGGTCAAGACCGTGGCCTTCACCCGCTTCAACCTCTTTCTGCGCGACGAGTTCCGCTGCCAGTATTGCGGCAGCACGCATGACCTGACCTTCGATCATGTCGTGCCGCGGGTGCGCGGCGGCAAGACGACGTGGGAGAATGTGGTCGCGGCCTGTTCGCCCTGCAACCTGCGCAAGGGGTCGCGCTCGCTCAAGGCGTCGGGGATGCGGCTTGCGGTACAGCCCTGCCGGCCGACCGCGGAAGAGATGCACAACCGTGGCCGGCGCTTTCCGCCCAACCATCTGCACGAAAGCTGGCTCGATTACCTCTATTGGGATACCGAGCTCGAGGCCTGATCACTCGGCCGCAAGCCCGAGGGCCCCGCGCGGCAGTTCGAGCGCGGCCAGCGCCGCCAGCACCGGACCCAGTCGCGCGCGCAGCACCTCGAACCCCGCGTGGGGCTCGATGCGCGCCTCGTCGAGATAGAGCGCGCGGTCGATCTCGACCTGCACCACATGCAGCCCCTCGGCCGGCCGGCCATAGGCCTGCGCGACATGGGCGCCGGCAAAGGGGGTGTTGCGCGCGACCCTGAAGCCCGCTGCGCGAAAGGCGGCCTCGACCGCGGCGCTGATCTCGGGGGCGGCGGCCGCGCCGAAGCGGTCGCCCAGCACCACCTCGGGGTGGGCACCGCGGGCGCCGGGCGCAAGATGGGCGATCGCCTCATGCGGCATCGAGTGCCAGTCGATCAGCACCGCGCCCCCCGTCCGCGCCCGGGTCGCGCCGATGAGGTCCCCGAGCGCCCGGTGATAGGGGCGCCAGCAGGCATCTAGGCGCGCCTCGGCCTCGGCGCGCGAGATGCGGTTGCGCCGGATCGGGCGGCCGTTCGCGACGACACGCGGAATGACGCCAAGGCCCGCCGCGACGCGCGGATTGGCCGCGCCGCGCCCGACATCCTCGACCGCGAGGGGGTCGAACTCATCCGCGGCGCGGTTCAGATCGACGAAGGCGCGCGGCGCGCGCGCCGCGATCAGCGGCACGCCCAGCGCCGGCGCATCCGCGATCAGCCGGTCGACATAGGCATCCTCGGATGACCGCAGGCTGCGCGGATCGAGCAGGCTCTGCTCGAGGAATGCGCGCGGATAGTCGCGCCCGCTGTGGGGCGAGGCGAAGACGACCGGCCCGCCCGGCACCTCGGGCAGCATCAGGTCGAAGGCCGGGCCGCTCAGCATCGCCGCGTTCTCCTGTTCCGCCCTAGCAATCTAGTCGATCGCGCCCGCGTTCCAACCCCCCGCGATGGCTGCTGCTAGCCCCTTGAACCCCCCCGGTGGGTTGGCTATAGCCGTCGGGCCGATGGCGGCGGGCGCGTAGCTCAGTGGTAGAGCACTACGTTGACATCGTAGGGGTCACAGGTTCGAACCCTGTCGCGCCCACCATCGGCGGTTAACCACCCTCAGCCGCGCCAGTCGAAGAACCCCTTCGGCGCACGCGCAAGCAGCCGCCCGCCCACATCATCGCCAAGTGCCGCCGCATCGGCGAGCGCGGCGCGGCCTTCCTCGCGCAGCGCCTCGGTGCCGTCGGGGCGCAGGATCTCGGCGCGCAGCCAGATCTCGCCCCCAGAGATGAGCGCGAGCCCCGCGATCGGCGTCTCGCACGAGCCATCGAGGCGCGCGAGGCAGGCGCGCTCGGCCGCAAGCCGCGCGCCGGTCGGGCCGTGATGGATGGGCGCGAGGAGCGCGGCCACGCGGGCGTCATCCGCGCGCCGCTCGATCCCGATCGCGCCCTGGGCGATGGCGGGCAGCATCTCTTCGGGCTCGATCGGGGTGCGCGGCACCTCGTCCATCCCGAGGCGGTTGAGGCCGGCCATCGCGAGGAAGGTCGCGACCGCCACCCCATCGGCCAGTTTCTTCATCCGCGTCTGGAGGTTCCCGCGGAACTCGACCGGCCGCAGATCGGGCCTGCGGTTGAGGAGTTGCGCCCGCCTGCGCAGCGACGAGGTGCCGATCACCGCGCCCTGCGGCAGGTCGGCAAGCCGCGCCACCGCCCCCGAGACGAAGGCATCGCGCACATCCTCGCGCGGGAGGTGGCAGTCGAGCACGAGCCCCTCGGGCTGGACTGTCGGCATGTCCTTCATCGAATGCACCGCGATGTCGATCCGGCCCGCGAGCAGGTCCTCCTCGATCTCGCGGGTGAAAAGACCCTTGCCGCCGATTTCCTTGAGCGGCCGGTCAAGCACGCGGTCGCCCGTCGTCTTGATGACGACGATGGCAAAGGCATCCTCGGGCAGGCCATGCGCGGCCATGAGGCGCGCGCGCGTCTCATGCGCCTGGGCGAGGGCGAGCGGGGAGCCGCGCGTGCCGATGCGCAGCGGTCGGGCGGGGGAGGGCAGATCGCGTGTCATGCCCGAGTGATAACGGTGTCAACCGCGCCTGACAATGCCTCGAACCCCTTGCCGGCCGGGGGGGCAAGCGCCTATCTTCGGCGAGAACCGACCAACGGGTGATCCATGCACATCGGCATCCTCCAGACCGGCGCCGCGCCCGACGCGCTGCGCCCCGACCACGGCGATTATCCGGACGCCTTCGAGCGGCTCCTGGCGGCCGAGGGCTTTCGCTTCACCACCTGGCGGGTCGAGGAGATGGAATTTCCCCCAAGCATCGACGCGGCGGACGGCTGGCTCATCACCGGCTCGCGCCATGGCGCCTATGAGGATCATCCCTTCATCCGCCCGCTCGAGGCATTCATCCGCGCGGCCCTCGGCGCAGGCGTGCCGGTGGTCGGGATCTGCTTTGGCCACCAGATCATGGCGCAGGCGATGGGCGGGCGGGTCGAACGTTTTGCGGGCGGCTGGGCGGTCGGGCCCACGCGCTATGATTTCGGGGGCGAGACACTGACCCTCAACGCCTGGCACCGCGATCAGGTAGTGGCGGTTCCGCCAGGGGCCGAGGTGATCGCCGAGAACCCGCGCTGCGCGGTCGCGGGGCTGGTCTATGGCACCACGGGCTTCAGCGTGCAGGCGCATCCGGAACTTTCCAACGCCTTCATCGACGGGCTGATGCGCACCCGCGGGCCGGGGCTTGTGCCCGATGATCTGATGGCCGAGGCGCGCGCGCGGATGACGGCCGAGCCCGACAGCCCGACGCTGGCGCGCCGGATCGGCGATTTCTTCCGCGCGGCGCATGCCCGTCGCGCCCCGGTGGCGGAGGCCGCCCATGGCTGAGTGGTTCGACGAGATCCCGCAGGCCGCGCGCGACTATATCGCGGGGCGGCGGCTCGACGAGGTCGAATGCATCGTCTCGGACATCGCGGGGGTTGCGCGCGGCAAGGCGATGCCCGCGACGAAATTCGCCCGTCAGGCAAGCTTTTATCTGCCGAACTCGATCTTTCTCCAGACGATCACGGGCGATTGGGCCGACAACCCTGCGGGCGCCTTCACCGAGCCCGACATGATCCTTGTCCCCGATTTCTCGACCGCGACCGCCGCGCCCTGGACCGCCGACATCACGCTGCAGGTGATCCATGATGCGGTCGATCAGGCGGGCAATCCGGTCCCGATCTCGCCGCGCAACGTCCTCCGGCGCGTGGTCGCGGCCTATGCCGAACACGGCTGGCGGCCGGTCATCGCGCCCGAGATGGAGTTCTTCTTCGTCGCGCGCAACACCGACCCCAACATGCCGGTGATGCCGCCCATGGGCCGTACGGGGCGGCGCGCCGCCGCCAAGCAGGCCTATTCGATGAGTGCGGTCGACGAATACGGCAAGGTCATCGACGACATCTACGACTTCGCCGAGGCGCAGGGCTTCGAGATCGACGGCATCCTGCAGGAAGGCGGGGCGGGGCAGGTAGAGATCAACCTCCAGCACGGCGACCCGGTGCGGCTCGCGGATGAGATTTTCTATTTCAAGCGCCTGATCCGCGAGGCGGCGCTGCGCCACGACTGTTTCGCGACCTTCATGGCCAAGCCGATCGAGGGCGAGCCCGGCAGTGCCATGCATCTGCACCATTCGGTCATCGACGCGGCCACGGGCGAGAACATCTTTTCGGATGCCGCGGGCGGCGAGACGCCGGCCTTCATGCATTTCGTCGCCGGCTTGCAGAGCCATCTGCCCGCGGCGGTCGCGCTGCTTGCGCCCTATGTCAACAGCTATCGCCGCTATGTCCCGGACTTCGCGGCGCCCATCAACCTCGAATGGGGGCGCGACAACCGCACGACGGGGCTGCGGGTGCCGATCTCGGATCCCGCCGGGCGGCGGGTGGAAAACCGCCTCGCCGGGATGGATTGCAACCCCTATCTCGGCATCGCCGCTAGCCTTGCCTGCGGGCTTCTGGGCCTGCGCGAGGGGCGCATGCCGCGCCCGGAATGCACGGGTGACGCCTATATGGGCGATGACGAGCTGCCGATGAACCTTGCCGATGCGCTCGACCTGCTGGCCGAGGATGTGGCG
The DNA here is from genome assembly GCA_030834485.1 of Gemmobacter sp. Classification (GTDB taxonomy): domain Bacteria; phylum Pseudomonadota; class Alphaproteobacteria; order Rhodobacterales; family Rhodobacteraceae; genus JAUREX01. Next base: position 16,014 of record JAUREX010000002.1, on the reverse strand, counting down.
CTGCGCGATGTGCTGGGCCCTGAGTTCTGCGCCGTCTACGATTCGGTCAAGCGCAACGAATACAAGGAGTTCCAGCAGGTCATCAGCCCGTGGGAGCGTGAGCATCTCCTCCTCAACGTCTGAGGGGCCATGAACCTCCTGCACGCCAACGACCGCGCCGGCACCTATCCGCCCTCGTGGTATGCCGCGACGGCCGAGCCGCTCGCGCCCTTCGCGCCGCTCGAGGGCGAGGTGCGCGCGGATGTCTGCGTGATCGGGGCGGGCTACACGGGGCTGTCGGCGGCGCTGCATCTGGCCGAACGCGGCCTTGATGTCGTGGTGCTCGAGGCGCAGCGGGTGGGCTTTGGCGCCTCGGGGCGCAACGGCGGGCAGGTCGGCAGCGGCCAGCGGCTTGACCAGGAGGAACTCGAGGCCCGCCTCGGGCCGGGGCCGGCGCGTGCGCTCTGGGACATCGCCGAAGAGGCCAAGGCGCTGACGCGCGATCTGGCCCGGCGCCACGCGGGCGGGGCGGATTACCTGCCCGGCGTCGCCTTTGCCTGCGAGCGCCCCGCGCAGGTTGCGGCCGCCCACGCCCATGCCCGCCACCTCGCGCGCGTCTATGGCTATGACGCGATCGCGCCGCTCGACCGCGACGCGATGGCGCGGCTGACGGGCAGCGCGCGACATGTGGGCGGGTTTCTCGACCGCGGGGCGGGGCATCTGCACCCGTTGCGCTATGCGCTGGGGCTTGCGCGCGCGGCCGCCGCCGCCGGGGTGCGCATCCACGAAGGCGCCGAGGTCCGCCGCCTGACCGAAGGCGCCGAGGTCGTGGTCGAAACCGACAGGGGCCGCGTGCGGGCGGGCCATGCGATCCTTGCCTGCAACGGCTATCTCGGCAATCTCGCGCCGCGCGTTGCGCGCCATGTGATGCCCATCAACAACTTCATCGTCGCGACCGAGCCCCTCGGCGCCGCCGCGCCGATGGCCGAGCCCGTCGCCGTCGCCGATTCGCGCTTTGTCGTGAACTACTGGCGCCAGAGCGACGACGGGCGGCTGATCTTCGGGGGCGGCGAGAGCTATGGCTGGCGCTTTCCCGACATCGCGCGCACGGTGCGCCCCGCCTTGGCGCGGATATACCCCGCGCTGGCCGATGTCCCCTTCAGCCATGCCTGGGGCGGCACGCTTGCGATCACGCCCTCGCGCCTGCCGGCGTTCCTGCGCGTCGGGCGCAACGTGTTGTCGGCCTCGGGATATTCCGGGCATGGGGTTGCGCTTGCGACCATGGCGGGGCGGATCCTCGCCGAGGCGGTCGCGGGGCAGGCGGGGCGGTTCGATCTGATGGCGGGGCTGCCGGTCGGGCGCTTTCCGGGCGGGGCGGCGTTGCGCCACCCGATCCTCGTGCTCGCGATGACGTGGTATGGCCTGCGCGACCGGCTCGGGCTTTGACCGGCTCCATTGAACCCCGGGCGCCGAACGGCTAGCCTCGCGGGCGAAAAGGGAGACGCAAGATGCGCGACGATGCACCGAATTCGTGGGAATCGCGGGCCGATGCCCATTCGCTTTACGGCTTCACCGACCTGCCGACGATCCATGATCGCGGCGCGGTGGTGCTGACGCACGGGCAGGGGCCCTATGTGTTCGACGTCCACGGACGGCGCTATTTCGACGCCAATTCGGGGCTCTGGAACATGGTCGCGGGGTTCGACCATCCGGGCCTCATCGCGGCCGCGCAGGCGCAATATGCGCGCTTTCCGGGCTATCACGCCTTTTTCGGGCGGATGTCGGACCAGACCGTGATGCTCTCGGAAAAGCTGATCGAGGTCTCGCCCTTCGATCGGGGGCGGGTCTTCTACACGAACTCGGGCTCCGAGGCGAACGACACCATGGTCAAGGCGCTGTGGTTCATGCACGCGGCCGAGGGCAATCCGCAGCGGCGCAAGATCCTCACGCGCGTCAACGCCTATCACGGCGTCACGGCCGTGTCGGCCTCGATGACGGGCAAACCCTACAACGCCGCCTTCGGCCTGCCGCTGCCGGGGTTCCTGCACCTCGGCTGCCCGCATTACTGGCGCTTCGGCCGCCCGGGCGAGAGCGAGGCGGAATTCACGACCCGCCTCGGGCGCGAGCTCGAGGCCACGATCATCAAGGAAGGGGCCGACACCATCGCGGGCTTCTTCGCCGAGCCGGTGATGGGCGCGGGGGGCGTCATCCCGCCCTCGGCGGGCTATTTCCAGACGATCGCGCCGATCCTGCGCAAATACGGCATCCCGCTCATTTCGGACGAGGTCATCTGCGGCTTCGGGCGCACCGGCTCGACCTGGGGCTGCGAGAGCTATGGCTTCATGCCCGACGCCATCATCTCGTCAAAGAACATCACCGCGGGCTTCTTCCCGATGGGGGCCGTGATCCTCGGGCCCGAGCTTTCCGACCGTATCCAGGCGGCATCGGAGCTCTTCGAGGAGTTCCCGCACGGCTTCACCGCCTCGGGCCATCCGGTCGGCTGCGCGATCGCGCTCAAGGCCATCGACGTCGTGATGAACGAGGGGCTGATCGACAATGTCCGCGCCCTGACCCCGCGCTTCGAGGCGGGGCTCGCGCGGCTGGCCGAGCATCCCAACATCGGCGAATGGCGCGGCAAGGGGCTGATGGGCGCGCTCGAGGCAGTGCAGGACAAGGAGACCAAGACGCCCTTCCCGGGGCATCTGTCGGTTTCCGAGCGCATCGCCAACACCTGCACCGACCACGGGCTGATCTGCCGCCCGCTCGGCCAGTCGATCGTGCTCTGCCCGCCCTTCATCACCACGCCCGCGCAGATCGACGAGATGTTCGAAAAGCTCGAGGCGGCGCTGAAGAAGGTCTTCACCGAGGTCGGCTGAGGTGGAGACCCTCGCGCTCGCGCTCGACGGCCGCGGGGTGGCGCGGCTGACGCTTGCGCGCGCGGCGCGCCACAATGCGCTCTCGGCCGCGATGATCGCGGAGCTGACCGAGGCGGCCGCGCGCCTTGCGGCCGATCCGGGCATCCGGGTCGTCGTGCTCGCGGCCGAGGGCGAAAGCTTTTGCGCAGGTGGCGATCTGGCGTGGATGAAGGCGCAGATCGAGGCCGACGCGCCGACCCGCGCGGCGGGGGCGCGGTCGCTGGCGATGATGCTGCGCGCGCTCGACGAACTCCCCCAACCCCTGATCGCGCGCGTCCATGGCAATGCCTTCGGCGGCGGGGTGGGCCTTCTGTCGGTGTGCGATCTCGCGCTCGGGGTGGCGGGGACGCGCTTCGGGCTGACCGAGACGCGGCTTGGCCTCATCCCCGCGACGATCGGGCCCTATGTGGTCGCGCGCATGGGGGCGGCACGGGCGCGGCGGGTGATGCTCTCGGGCCGGGTGTTCGACGCGGCTGAGGCCGTGGCGCTCGGCCTTCTGGCGCGCGTCGTGCCGGCCGGGGATCTCGACGCGGCGCTCGAGGCCGAGGTCGCGGCCCATCTTGCCGCCGCACCCGGCGCCGTCGCCGCCGCCAAGCGGCTGATCCGGCGCCTTGGACCGCCCATTGATCCGGCGGCGATCGAGGCCTCGATCGCGGCCCTGATCGAGGTCTGGGAGGGGCTCGAGGCGCGCGCAGGTATCGCGGCCTTTTTCGACCGCCGCCCGCCGCCTTGGGCGAGTCGGGCGCCCTGAGCGGCCCGAAAACTCGTGCGTCGGATTGCCGCGCATGCGGCCTTGTGTCCGAAGTTTCGGCATACCTTGGAATACATTACATGATAACCAAGGGTTAACCCGTTTCCCCCCTTCCTGTCCCCGGCGTGCTTTGTTGACCCCTGCGGCCTGTTTCGATAGAGGGTGTCGCTGACGGGCGCGAGGCTTCGCGCGGCGGAGGAGATCGAGTTGGACGCGCTCTTGCGGGAATACCTGCCGATCCTGATCCTGCTCGGCCTTGCCGTCGGGCTCGGCCTGATCCTGATGCTGTCGGCCGTCGTGATCGCGGTGCGCAATCCGGACCCCGAAAAGGTCTCGGCCTATGAATGCGGCTTCAACGCTTTCGACGATGCGCGGATGAAGTTCGACGTGCGCTTCTACCTCGTCTCGATCCTCTTCATCATCTTCGACCTCGAGGTGGCGTTCCTCTTTCCCTGGGCGGTCGCCTTCGCCGACATCTCGGCCACGGCCTTCTGGTCGATGATGGCCTTCCTTGTCGTGCTGACGGTGGGTTTTGCCTATGAATGGCGCAAGGGAGCCCTCGAATGGGAGTGATGACGGGCACCAACACCGCCGGCCCCGACCGCGAGGTCACGATGGCCGCGATGAACCGCGACCTGCAGGACAAGGGGTTCCTGCTGACCTCGACCGAGGATGTCATCAACTGGGCGCGCATCGGCTCGCTGCACTGGATGACGTTTGGGCTGGCGTGCTGCGCGGTCGAGATGATGCACACCTCGATGCCGCGCTACGATCTCGAGCGGTTCGGGACAGCGCCGCGCGCCAGCCCGCGCCAGTCCGACCTGATGATCGTGGCCGGCACGCTGACCAACAAGATGGCGCCCGCGCTGCGCAAGGTCTACGACCAGATGCCCGAGCCGCGCTATGTCATCTCGATGGGCTCCTGCGCCAATGGCGGGGGCTATTACCACTACAGCTATTCGGTGGTGCGCGGCTGCGACCGGATCGTGCCGGTCGATCTCTATGTCCCCGGCTGCCCGCCGACGGCCGAGGCGCTGCTTTATGGAATCCTCCAGTTGCAGCGCAAGATCCGTCGCACCGGCACCATCACGCGCTAGGAGGCGAGCATGTCCGAGGCGCTTCGGGAACTGGGCCTGCACATCGCGCTGCGCCGCGGCGATGATGTCGTGTCGCACAATGTCGCGCATGGCGAGCTGACGATCGAGGTCGTGGCCGGCCGGATCGCGCCGCTGGTCGAGTTCCTCGCCCGCGACAGCGCCTGCGGCTTCACGACGCTCGTTGACATCACCGCGGTCGACTGGCCCGAGCGCGCGGCGCGCTTCGATGTTGTGTGGCACTTCCTCTCGATGTGGCGCAATCAGCGCATCCGCCTCAAGGCCGCGGTCGAGGAGGGCGCGATGGTGCCCTCGATCTCTGGCCTTCACCCCGTCGGCCAACTGGTTCGAGCGCGAGACTTACGACATGTTCGGCGTGATCTTCTCCGGCCATCCGGATTTGCGGCGGCTGCTCACCGACTACGGGTTCGACGGTTATCCGCTGCGCAAGGATTTCCCGATGACCGGTTTTGTCGAAGTCCGCTACGACGATGAGCAAAAGCGTGTGGTCAATGAACCCGTCAGCCTCGTGCAGGAATACCGCCAGTTCGATTTCATGAGCCCCTGGGAGGGGGCCGACTACATCCTTCCGGGCGATGCCAAGGCGGGGGCGAAATGATGGACGGCAGTTTCGACGACGTCCTGACGGGCGAGCAGAAGATCCGCAACTTCAACATCAACTTCGGGCCGCAACACCCCGCGGCGCATGGGGTGCTGCGCCTCGTGCTCGAACTTGACGGCGAGGTGGTCGAACGCTGCGACCCCCATATCGGCCTTCTGCACCGCGGCACCGAAAAGCTGATGGAGAGCCGCACCTATCTGCAGAACCTGCCCTATTTCGACCGGCTCGACTATGTCGCGCCGATGAACCAGGAGCACGCCTGGTGCCTCGCGATCGAGCGTCTGACGGGCGTGGCGGTGCCGCGGCGCGCAAGCCTCATCCGCGTTCTCTTCTGCGAGATCGGGCGGGTCCTGAACCATCTCCTCAACGTCACGACGCAGGCGATGGACGTGGGCGCGCTGACCCCGCCTCTCTGGGGCTTCGAGGAGCGCGAGAAGCTCATGATCTTCTATGAGCGCGCCTGCGGGGCGCGGCTCCATGCTGCCTATTTCCGCCCGGGCGGCGTGCATCAGGATCTGACGCCGGCGCTGATCGACGACATCGACGCCTGGGCCGAGGCTTTCCCGGCGGTGCTCGACGACATCGACGGGCTTCTGACCGAGAACCGCATCTTCAAGCAGCGCAACGCCGACATCGGCGTGGTGTCGAAGGAACAGGCTCTGGCCCGGGGCTTCACGGGCGTCATGCTGCGCGGCTCGGACATCGCCTGGGACCTGCGCAAATCGCAGCCCTATGAGTGCTATGACGAATTCGACTTCAAGGTGCCGGTCGGCAAGAACGGCGATTGCTATGACCGCTATCTCTGCCGCATGGCCGAGATGCGCGAATCGACCGCGATCATCCGCCAGGCCATCGCCAAGCTGCGCGCCCCCGACGGGCAGGGCGACATCCTCGCGCGCGGCAAGATCACGCCGCCCCGGCGCGGCGAGATGAAGCGCTCGATGGAGGCGCTGATCCATCACTTCAAGCTCTATACCGAGGGCTTCCACGTCCCCGCCGGCGAGGTCTATGCCGCGGTCGAGGCGCCCAAGGGCGAATTCGGGGTCTATCTCGTGGCCGACGGCACCAACCGGCCCTGGCGCGCCAAGATCCGCGCGCCGGGCTTTCTGCACCTTCAGGCGATGGACCACCTCTGCCGGGGGCATCTGCTTGCCGATGTCTCGGCCATCATCGGCACGATGGATGTGGTGTTCGGGGAGATCGACCGCTGATGCTGCGCCGCCTTCACCCAGAACAACCCGCGAGCTTCGCCTTCACCCCCGCCAACCGCGCCTGGGCCGAGGCGCAGATGACGAAATATCCCCAAGGCCGGCAGGCCAGCGCGATCATCCCCCTTCTGTGGCGCGCGCAGGAGCAGGAGGGCTGGCTGACGCGGCCCGCGATCGAGCATGTCGCCGAGATGCTCGGCATGGCCTATATCCGCGCGCTCGAGGTCGCGACCTTTTACTTCATGTTCCAGCTCTCGCCCGTGGGGTCGGTGGCGCATGTGCAGGTCTGCGGCACCACCACCTGCATGATCTGCGGGGCCGAGGATCTGGTCGCCGTCTGCCGCGAACTGATCGCGCCCAAGGCGCACACCCTCTCGGCCGATGGCCGCTTCAGCTGGGAAGAGGTCGAATGCATGGGGGCCTGCGCCAATGCGCCCATGGTCCAGATCGGCAAGGATTATTACGAGGATCTGACGGCCGCGCGGCTGCGCGAGATCCTCGCGGAATTCGCGGCCGGCCGGGTGCCGGCGCCGGGGCCGCAGAACGGCCGCTTTGCCTCCGAGCCGCGCTCGGGGCTGACCGCGCTGACCGATCACGCGGGCGCGCGGCTGCCGGCCAATTATTCGGTGCAGGCGGCGGCCGATCTCGGCGACACGATCCGGCGCATCGACGGCACCGAGGTGGCGCTCGTCACCCCCTGGCTCGGCCCGGTGAAGAAGCCGCGCGCCCCCCGCAAGCCCAAGGCCGAGGCATGAGCGGCGCGGACGACAGCCGCGCCCGCGCCGATGCCCGTCAGGGGCGGCTCGCGGCGCTCGTGATCGCGGGGGCGGGCCTTTTGTGGCTTGGCGCGCAATGGGCGGGGGGCTTTTACGGCTGGCCGGTGCGCTTCGTCTTTCTCTTCGATCTCGCGGCGCTTGCCGCCTTCGTGTTCGCACTCTCGATCGCCTGGCGCCTGTGGCGCCGGCGTCAGACCTGAGGGCCCCATGCTGACCGACAAGGACCGCATCTTTACCAACCTCTACGGGATGCACGACCGCAGCCTGAAGGGCGCGCGCGCCCGCGGCCACTGGGACGGCACCGCCGAGATCATCGCGCGCGGCCGCGACAAGATCATCGAGCAGGTCAAGGCCTCGGGGCTGCGCGGCCGGGGCGGCGCGGGTTTTCCCACCGGCCTCAAATGGTCCTTCATGCCCAAGGCCTCAGACGGGCGGCCCTCCTACCTCGTGGTCAATGCCGACGAATCCGAGCCCGGCACCTGCAAGGACCGCGAGATCATGCGCCACGACCCGCACACGCTGGTCGAGGGCTGCCTGATCGCCTCCTTCGCGATGGGGGCGCATGCGTGCTACATCTACATCCGCGGCGAATACATCCGCGAGCGCGAGGCGCTCCAGCGCGCCATCGACGAGGCCTATGAGGCGGGGCTTCTCGGCAAGAACGCCGCCCGATCGGGCTGGGATTTCGACCTCTATCTGCACCATGGCGCCGGCGCCTATATCTGCGGCGAGGAGACGGCGCTGCTCGAGAGCCTCGAGGGCAAGAAGGGCATGCCGCGGATGAAGCCGCCCTTTCCGGCCGGCTCGGGCCTCTATGGCTGCCCCACCACCGTCAATAATGTCGAGAGCATCGCGGTCGTCCCCACCATCCTGCGCCGCGGGCCCGAGTGGTTCGCGGGCTTCGGGCGGCCCAACAACACCGGCACCAAGATCTTCGCCATCTCGGGCCATGTTGCCAACCCCTGCGTGGTCGAAGAGGCGATGTCGATCCCGCTGCGCGAGCTGATCGATCGGCATTGCGGCGGCGTGCGCGGCGGGTGGAAGAACCTCAAGGCCGTGATCCCGGGCGGATCCTCGGTGCCGATGCTGCGCGCCGAGCAATGCGACGACGCGATCATGGATTTCGACTGGCTGCGCGAGCAGCGCTCGGGCCTCGGCACGGCCGCGGTGATCGTGATGGACCAGTCGACCGATGTCATCAAGGCGATCTGGCGGCTCTCGAAGTTCTACAAGCACGAAAGCTGCGGCCAGTGCACGCCCTGCCGCGAGGGCACGGGCTGGATGATGCGCGTGATGGACCGCCTCGTGCGCGGCGAGGCCGAGATCGAGGAAATCGACATGCTCCAGGATGTCACCAAGCAGGTCGAGGGGCACACGATCTGCGCGCTCGGCGATGCCGCCGCCTGGCCGATCCAGGGCCTCATCCGCCAGTTCAGGGGCGAGATCGAGGACCGCATCAAGGCGCGCAAGGCCGGCCGCACCGGCGCGATGGCGGCGGAGTAGGGACATGCGGGGCGCGCGTGCAATGGTGCGGGGGGTGGCGGCGCTGGCGCTGACGGGCGCGCTCGCGCTCCCTGCCGCCACGGCCGAGCCGCGCCCGGGCTCGATCCGCGACGTGGCGGGGGTGATGGACGGCCTCGTGCTGATCGAGGCGGGCAATGTGATCCGCAAGGCCTGCCCTACGATCGAAGCGAACCGCCTGCGCGGCATCCTCTTCATGCTCGACCTCAAGAACCGCGCCTCGGTCGCGGGGTATTCGGACGACGAGATCCGCGCCTTCGTCGACGACCCGGCCGAAAAGGCCCGCGTCGAGGCCGCCGCCGACCGCTGGCTCGCCGAGCGCGGCGCGCGGCGGGGCGATCCCGAAACGCTCTGCCGCGCCGGCGCGGCCGAGATCGCGGCAAACACGCAACTTGGCCGCCTGCTGAGGAGGGCCGAGTGATGGTCGCGCCCCCGGCAGACGCCCCGCAGATGCCCGCATGGCCGCGGTCGGGCAATGACTACATGCGCCGTTTCAGGCACGCGGGCGCAAGGCCTGCCGCGTCGGCGGGCGACGGGCCGGTTGCGGACCTCTTCTGGACGCATGAGGGGCCGATCGCGCACAAATGGCACCATTACCTGCCGCTCTATCAACGCTATTTCGCGCCCTGGCGCGGCCGCCCGCTGCGCATGCTCGAGATCGGCGTCTCGAAGGGCGGCTCGCTCGCGCTTTGGCGGAAATACTTCGGGCCCGAGGCGACGATCTTCGGGATCGACATCGACCCCGCATGCGCCGCCCTCGACGGGCGCGACGGGGGCGTGCGGATCGGCTCGCAGGACGATCCGGCCTTTCTCGATGCCGTGGTGGCCAAGATGGGCGGGCTCGACATCGTGCTCGATGACGGCAGCCACCAGGGCGCCCATATCCGCGCGAGCCTCGATGCGCTGTTCCCGCGCCTCTCTGCGGGCGGGCTCTATTTCATCGAGGACCTCCAGACCGCCTATTGGACGCATTTCTCGGGGCGCAATCCGCGCCGGCAGGGCTTCATGCGCACCGTCGCCGAGATGATCGACGATCTGCACGGCTGGTATCACCCCTTCGCCGCCAACCGGCCGGCGACCGCCGAGGGCGTGGTCGGCATCCACATCCACGATTCCATCGTCGTGCTTGAGAAGGGCACGAGGTCAGAGCCCCGCCACAGCCGCGTCGGCACCGATCCCGACCAAGGAGCCCCCGCATGAGTGCGCTGCGCAAGATCGTCATCGACGGCATCGAGGTCGAGGTCGACCCGGCCATGACGCTGATCCAGGCCGCCGAGGTGGCGGGCGTCGAGATCCCGCGCTTTTGCTATCACGAGCGGCTCTCGATCGCGGGCAACTGCCGGATGTGCCTTGTCGAGGTGGTGGGCGGGCCGCCCAAGCCCGCGGCCTCCTGCGCGATGCAGGTGCGCGACCTGCGCCCCGGCCCGAACGGCGAGCCGCCCGTGGTCAAGACCAACTCGCCCATGGTCAAGAAGGCGCGCGAGGGGGTGATGGAGTTCCTGCTCATCAACCACCCGCTCGACTGCCCGATCTGCGACCAGGGGGGCGAGTGCGACCTGCAGGACCAGGCGATGGCCTACGGCGTCGATTTCTCGCGCTATCGCGAGCCCAAGCGCGCGAGCGAGGATCTGAACCTCGGCCCGCTGGTCGAGACGCATATGACGCGCTGCATCTCGTGCACGCGCTGCGTGCGCTTCACGACCGAGGTCGCGGGCATCACGCAGATGGGCCAGACCGGCCGGGGCGAGGATGCCGAGATCACCTCCTATCTCGGCCAGACGCTCGCCTCGAACCTGCAGGGCAACATCATCGACCTCTGCCCGGTCGGCGCGCTGACCTCCAAGCCCTATGCCTTCACCGCCCGGCCGTGGGAGCTGACCAGGACCGAGACGGTCGATGTGATGGACGCGCTCGGCGCCGCGATCCGGGTCGACACCAAGGGGCGCGAGGTCATGCGCATCCTGCCGCGCAACCACGACGGCGTGAACGAGGAGTGGATCTCGGACAAGACCCGCTTCGTCTGGGACGGGCTGCGCCGCCAGCGGCTCGACCGGCCCTATGTGCGCCAGAACGGCCGTCTGCGGCCCGTGGGCTGGCCCGAGGCGCTCGCGGCCGCCGCGGCGGCGCTGAAGGCCGGGCCGGTCGCGGGCCTCGTGGGCGATCTCGCGCCGCTCGAGGGCGCCTTTGCCCTTAGGACGCTGATCGAGGGGATGGGCGGCGTCGTCGAATGCCGCACCGATGGCGCGGCACTGCCGCCCGGCAACCGCGGCGGCTATGCCGGCACCGCGCGGATCGAGGACATCGACAGCGCGATCGCGATCCTCCTCGTCGGGACCAACCCGCGCGACGAGGCGCCGGTCCTCAATGCGCGCATCCGCAAGGCATGGCTCAGGGGCGCGAGCGTGGGGCTGATCGGCCCTGCCGCCGACCTGACCTATGAGGTCAACCACATCGGCACCGACCGCGCAGCACTTGCCGGGCTGCTCGGGCAGGATTTCTCGGCCGTGGCGGGCAAGCCCACGCTCATCATCCTCGGGCAGGGGGCGATTTCGGGCGCGGACGGGGCGGGGGTGCTTGCGACCGTTCAGGCGCTTGCGGCGCGATCGGGGGCGGGGATCCTGATCCTGCACACGGCCGCGGGCCGCGTCGGCGCGATGGATGTCGGCGCGACCGCGCCGGGGGGCCTGGCGCAGGTGCTCGGCGCGCGCACGATCGTCAACCTCGGCGCGGATGAGGTCGACATCCCCGCCGGCCCCACGGTGATCTATCAGGGCAGCCATGGCGACCGCGGTGCCCATCGCGCCGACATCATCCTGCCCGCCGCCGCCTGGGTCGAGGAGGCGGGGCTTTTCGTCAACACCGAGGGGCGGCCGCAGCTGGCGCTGCGCGCGGGCTTCCCGCCGGGCGAGGCCAAGGAGAACTGGGCGATCCTGCGCGCCCTCTCGGCCGAGCTTGGCGCGCCGCAGCCCTGGGACACGCTCGGCGATCTGCGCCGCGCGATCTTCGCCGCACACCCCCATCTCGGGCACATCGACGAGGTGGACGCGAAGGAATTCGCGCCCCTGCCCGAGGCGCCGCTCGGCTCGGGCGATTTCGTGCCGGCGGTTGCGGATTTCTACCTCACCAACCCGATCGCGCGCGCCTCGGCGCTGATGGCCGAGCTTTCGGCCATGGCGCGGGCGCGGTCGGGCACGAAACTCGCGGCGGAATGAAGGGGGCGGCGCGGCATGGGTGATTTCCTCCAGACCGGGGCAGGGGTGGCGCTGGTGATCGCGGCGCAAAGCCTGCTGGTCATCGGTTTCGTGATGATCTCGCTGCTTTTCCTCGTCTATGGCGACCGCAAGATCTGGGCGGCCGTGCAGCTTCGGCGCGGGCCCAATGTCGTCGGCCCCTGGGGTCTTCTGCAGACGGTCGCGGACGCGCTGAAATACGTGGTCAAGGAGGTCGTGATCCCTGCGGGCGTCGACCGGCCGGTGTTCTTCCTTGCGCCGCTTCTCTCCTTCGTGCTCGCGATCCTCGCCTGGGCGGTCATCCCCTTCAACGCGGGCTGGGTGCTTGCCGACATCAATGTCGCGATCCTCTTCGTCTTCGCGGTCTCCTCGCTCGAGGTCTATGGCGTGATCATGGGGGGCTGGGCGTCGAACTCGAAATACGCCTTCCTCGGCTCGCTGCGCTCGGCCGCGCAGATGATCAGCTACGAGGTCTCACTCGGCCTCATCATCATCGGCATCATTATCTCGACCGGCTCGATGAACCTCTCGGCGATCGTCGCGGCGCAGGACGGGGCTTATGGCCTCTTCTCGTGGTACTGGCTGCCGCATCTGCCGATGGTGGTGCTCTTCTTCGTCTCGGCGCTGGCCGAGACGAACCGCCCGCCCTTCGATCTGCCCGAGGCGGAATCCGAACTCGTGGCGGGGTTCATGGTCGAATATTCCTCGACGCCCTACCTTCTGTTCATGGCGGGCGAATACATCGCCATCTTCCTCATGTGCGCGCTGATGAGCCTGCTCTTTTTCGGCGGGTGGCTCAGCCCGGTGCCGGGGCTCCCGGACGGGGCGTTCTGGATGCTCGCCAAGATGGCGTTCTTCTTCTTCCTCTTCGCGATGGTGAAGGCGATCGTGCCGCGCTACCGCTACGACCAGCTCATGCGGATCGGCTGGAAGGTGTTCCTGCCCCTCGCTCGGCTGGGTCGTGCTGGTCGCCTTCCTCGCGAAGTTCGAGGTTCTGGGCGGCGCCTGGGCGCGCTGGGGCATGGGGGGCTGAGATGGCGCAGATCGACTGGCAAAGGGCGGGCAAGTACTTCCTCATGGCCGATTTCATCAAGGGCTTCGGCCTCGGGATGAAGTATTTCTTCAAGCCCAAGGCGACGCTCAACTATCCGCACGAAAAGGGCCCGCTTTCGCCCCGCTTCCGGGGCGAGCATGCGCTGCGCCGCTATCCCAACGGCGAGGAGCGTTGCATCGCCTGCAAGCTCTGCGAGGCGGTCTGCCCCGCGCAGGCCATCACCATCGACGCCGAACCGCGCGAGGACGGCTCGCGCCGCACGACGCGCTATGACATCGACATGACGAAATGCATCTATTGCGGCTTTTGCCAGGAGGCCTGCCCGGTCGATGCCATCGTCGAGGGGCCGAACTTCGAATTCGCCGCAGAGACGCGCGAGGAACTCTTCTACACCAAGGAAAAGCTCCTCGCGAACGGCGAGCGCTGGGAGGCTGAGATCGCCCGCAACCTCGAACTCGACGCGCCCTACAGATGACGACCGATGCCTGGACCAAGATGATGGCGCAGATGCTCGAACAGGGCCAGCAGATGGCGCGCGCCTTCAACCCCGCGCTCGAGAACTTCCGCGTCAAGGGCTTCGAGGATCTGATCCCGACCATGCCGCGCGAGTTCATGGAGATGGCCTTTGGCCGCACGCTGAACCCCGAGGGGCTCGATGCGCGCACGCGGCTTCTGGTGACGGTCGCGGCGCTGACGGTTCTCGGCGCGCAGGCAGAGCCGCAGTTGAAGCTCGCGATCCGCCACGCGCTCGAGGCCGGCGCGACCGAGCGCGAGGTTGCCGAGGTCATCTGCCAGATGGGCCTCTTCGGCGGGCTGCCCGCGATGCAGAAGGCGCTCGCGCTGGCCCAGGGCGTATTCGCCGAGCGCAAGGGAGCAGAGGGATGACGCCAGCCGATTACGCCTTCTATGCCTTCGGGGGGGTCGCCGTCGCGGCGGGGCTTCTGATGACGCTCGCGCGCAACCCGGTGCATTCGGTGCTCTGGCTCATCCTCGCCTTCTTCTCGTCGGCGGGGCTGTTCGTGCTGCTCGGGGCCGAATTCGTGGCGATGCTGCTGGTCATCGTCTATGTCGGCGCGGTGGCGGTGCTGTTTCTCTTTGTCGTCATGATGCTCGATGTCGATTTCGCCGCCCTCAAGGGCGAGATGGCGCGCGCCATGCCGCTTGCGCTGCTGGTGGGCACGGTGCTTCTGCTGCAGCTCGGCATGGCAATCGGGGTCTGGCAGACGGCCGAGGGTGTCGTGATGCGCGACGCGCCGCTGCCGCAGGCCGACAATGCGCGCGCGCTCGGCCTCGTGCTCTATGACCGCTACATCTATGCCTTCCAGGCCTCGGGCCTCATCCTGCTCGTGGCGATGATCGGGGCGATCGCGCTCACGCTGCGCCACCGGGCGGGCGTCAAGCGGCAGGATGCGCTGGCGCAGATGTGGCGCGACCCGGCCAAGGCCATGGAACTCAAGGACGTCAAGCCGGGGCAGGGCCTCTAGGTTGGGCACGAAAGCAGACGGGCAAGCAGACGGGCAACAGACCCGGAGGGACGGATGGTCGGACTCGAACACTACCTCGGCGTGGCGGCGGCGCTCTTCGTCATCGGCATCTTCGGGATCTTCCTCAACCGCAAGAACGTGATCGTCATCCTGATGTCGATCGAGCTCATGCTGCTTGCCGTCAACATCAACCTTGTCGCCTTCTCGGCGCATCTGGGCGATCTGGGCGGGCAGGTGTTCACCATGTTCGTCCTGACGGTCGCCGCCGCCGAGGCCGCGATCGGGCTTGCGATCCTCGTTGCCTTCTTCCGCAACCGCGGCAGCATCGACGTCGAGCGCGTTAACGTGATGAAGGGCTAGGCCGATGGACGTCGTCATCCTCTTCGCCCCGCTCCTGGGCGCGCTTCTGTGCGGCTTCGGCTGGCGGCTCTGGGGCGAGCGCGCGGGGCAGGTCATCGCGACGGCGCTCGTGTTCCTCGCGGCGGTGCTCTCATGGGTCGTGTTTCTGGGCTTCGACGGGGTGACGCGCCAGACCGAGGTGCTGCGCTGGTTCGATGTCGGCAGCTTCGGCGCCGAATGGGCGATCCGGCTCGACCGGCTGACGGCGATCATGCTCGTCGTCGTCACGACCGTCTCGGCGCTCGTGCATCTCTATTCCTTCGGCTACATGGCGCATGACGACAACTGGCGCGAGGGCGAGGCCTACAAGGCGCGCTTTTTTGCCTATCTGTCGTTCTTCACCTTCGCGATGCTGATGCTCGTGACGGCCGACAACCTCGTGCAGATGTTCTTCGGCTGGGAGGGGGTGGGTGTTGCCTCCTATCTGCTGATCGGCTTCTACTGGCGCAAATCCTCGGCCAATGCGGCCGCGATCAAGGCCTTCGTCGTCAACCGCGTGGGCGATTTCGGCTTTGCGCTCGGGATCTTCGCGCTCTTCCTGCTGACCGACAGCGTGCGCTTCGACGATGTCTTTGCCGCGACGCCGGCGCTTGCCGAGACGACGGTGCATTTCCTCTGGGCCGAGTGGAACGCGGCCAATCTGATCGCGGTCCTTCTCTTCATCGGGGCGATGGGCAAGTCGGCGCAGCTTTTCCTGCACACCTGGCTGCCCGACGCGATGGAGGGGCCGACGCCCGTCTCGGCGCTGATCCATGCCGCGACGATGGTGACGGCGGGCGTATTCCTCGTCTGCCGGATGTCGCCGCTCTATGAATTCGCGCCCGAGGCCAAGGCGCTGATCGTCTATGTCGGGGCGTTCACGGCCTTTTTTGCCGCGACCGTCGGGCTTGTGCAGAACGACATCAAGCGCGTCATCGCCAATCCGATCGACATCCAGGGTTACATCGTCGAGTTCTACAACCTCGCGCGCTCGGTGAAGGG